>NZ_CP009435.1:304980-609961 GCF_000960995.1 Burkholderia glumae LMG 2196 = ATCC 33617
GCGGCCGAAACGGTTATAGACGCGCAGCACCGCCTCGCAGTAGGTCAGCAGATGCTGCCACGGCAGATTCTCGCGAATGATCGAGCCGACGATCGGGGTGCGGCCCAGGCCGCCGCCCGCGAGGATGCTGGCGACGATCTCGCCGTCGGCATTGCGCGACAGGTAGACGCCCAGGTCGTGCATCTGCACGGCGGCGCGGTCCACCTTCGAGCCGGACACGGCGATCTTGAACTTGCGCGGCAGCCAGGCGAATTCGGGGTGGAACGTCGACCACTGGCGCAGGATTTCGGCCCACGGGCGCGGATCGATCGTCTCGTCGGGCGCGACGCCGGCGAACTGGTCGGCCGTGATGTTGCGGATACAGTTGCCGGAGGTCTGGATGCCGTGCATCTGTACCGACGCGAGCTTGGCGAGCAGGTCCGGCGTTTCCTCGAGCCGGATCCAGTTGAACTGGATGTTCGAGCGCGTCGAGAAGTGGCCATAGCCGCGGTCGTGCTCGCGCGCGATGCGTGCCAGCATGCGCAGCTGGTCGCTGCGCAGATTGCCGTAGGGAATCGCGATCCGGTGCATGTACGCGTGACGCTGCATGTACAGGCCGTTCTGCAGGCGCAGCGGACGGAATTCTTCCTCGCTCAATTCGCCCGACAGCCGGCGACGCACCTGGTCGCGATATTGCGCGACGCGTTCGTCGACGATCGTCTGGTCGTACTGGTCGTACTGATACATTGGGGACCCCAGGTTTCGTGTTGACGGCTTGGCGTCCTAGCCACGCCAGGCCTGAATTCTGCCTCGTTCGCGCCCGCCACGCCGAGCCGGCTGCTCCCCGGCGGCGTCACTTGCTAATGACGAAAACAGATATCCATATTTGAAAAACCAGGAAGGATCGTAATAAACTCGCCTTATATTTCAAACGACTAAAAAATTCTGTCCATATGCGAAAGGGTTATATATGAACCTGCACCAATTTCGCTTCGTGCGCGAGGCCGTCCGCCAGAATTTCAACCTCACCGAGGCCGCGAAGGCGCTGTTTACGTCGCAGCCGGGCGTGTCGAAGGCGATCATCGAGCTCGAGGACGAACTGGGCGTGGAAATCTTCAGGCGCCACGGCAAGCGCGTGCGCTCGCTGACCGAACCGGGCCGGATCATCCTCGCCTCGGTCGAACGCATTTTGCAGGAAGTGGAAAGCTTAAAAAGGGTCGGGAAAGATTACGCGGCGCAGGACCAGGGCAACCTGACGATCGCGGCCACGCATACCCAGGCGCGCTACTCGCTGCCGGGGGCGATCGCCGAATTCAAGAAGCGGTTTCCGAAGGTGCATCTGTCGATCCTGCAAGGCAGCCCGACCCAGGTGGCCGAGATGGTGATCCACGATCAGGCCGATCTCGCGATCGCGACCGAGGCGATCGCCGACTACAAGGAGTTGGTGTCGCTGCCTTGCTTCCAGTGGCATCACGCCGCCGTGGTGCCGGCCGACCATCCGCTGCTGGAGCGGCGCCCGCCCTCGCTCGACGACCTGGCGCAATATCCGCTGATCACCTACGACGACGCGTTTGCGGGCCGCAAGAAGATCAATCACGCGTTCGCGCTGCGCGGGCTGTCGCCCGACATCGTGCTGGAGGCGATCGACGCGGACGTGATCAAGACCTACGTGGAACTGGGGCTCGGGGTCGGCATCCTGGCCGACATCGCGTTCAACCCGGAGCGCGACCGCAACCTGCGCGCGATTTCGGTCGGGCACCTGTTCGGCAGCAACGTGACGCGCGTGGCGCTGAAACAAGGCGCGTACCTGCGCGGCTATGTATATACGCTCGTCGAATTGCTGTCGCCGACGCTGAACCGCAAGCTGATCGAGCAGGCGCTGCAGGGCGAGGCAGAATCCTACGAGCTGTGAGGGCGCAAGCGCTTTTCCCATGCGCGATGGCAAGGCGTGCACGGACACGGCCTGGCCGCCGGCCGCCGCGGCGCACGGGCGGCTTGCCCGGCGCGGCGTTTTCCGACATAATCCGCGTTTCGCTCGCGCGCAACCGAACGCGCGAGGCTGCAACAGCTTCTGCCCAGGTGGTGAAACTGGTAGACGCAGGGGACTCAAAATCCCCCGCCGCAAGGCGTGCCGGTTCGATTCCGGCCCTGGGCACCAGTACATAGTTCCGGGAAGTTCCCGGAAGTCCTAAAACCCGCGACAGCTCTAGGCTTCGCGGGTTTTTTCATTCCGGCAAAGTGCCGTGTGGTGCGTAGACAGCCGGGGGCAAGTGGGGGCAACATTGGGGGCAACCCACCCGAAATTGCCTTACCCGTCAGGAGTTGCCCCCGTGCCATTAACCGATACAGCCATCCGGAACGCCAAGCCGGCCGACAAGCCCTTGCGCCTGTTCGACGGAGGCGGCCTCTATCTGGAAATCGCCCCGAGCGGGGGCAAGTGGTGGCGCCTCAAATACCGGTTTGGGGGCAAGGAAAAGCGCTACTCGCTCGGCGTCTACCCGGACGTTACATTGGCGATCGCACGGAAGAAGCGCGACGAAGCCCGTGAAAAGCTCGCTGCCGGCATCGATCCCGGTGAAGCGAAGAAGGCGGAAAAAAGGGCCGGCCTGCTTGCGGCCGCCCATTCGTTTGAGGTTGTCGCTCGCGGCTGGATGGCCGAGCGCAAGACGACTGTAGAGCCAGCGCAGCATGACAAGACACTCGCCCGCATGGAGAACGATGTATTCCCATGGCTTGGCAAGCGCCCTATCGCTGAAATCGACGCCCCGGAGATACTGGTTGTACTGAAGCGCGTAGACGGGCGTGGTGCCAGATTTACCGCCCATCGCATCCGCAGCGAGATTAGCCGGGTATTCCGCTACGGCATCAAAGAGGGGCACTGCAAGGCCGATCCAGCCCGAGATTTGGTAGATGCCATTCCGCCCGCCCAGACAACGCACTTTGCCTCGATCACCGAGCCCGAGAAAGTTGCCGAGATGCTTCGCGCGTTCGACGGCTTCACGGGTACTTTCCCGGTTCTCTGCGCGCTCAGACTAGCCCCGATGCTGTTCGTCCGCCCAGGCGAATTACGCAAGGCGCAGTGGTCACAATTCGAGCTCGACAAAGGCGAGTGGCGCTATTTCGTCAACAAAACGAAAACGGATCACCTTGTTCCGCTGGCCACACAGGCGGTTGCGATTTTGCGCGAGCTTCACGCCCTGACTGGCGATGGCGTCTACGTGTTCCCCGGTGCCCGCGACCGAAATCGCCCGATGAGCGAGGCCGCTATCAATGCAGCCCTTCGTCGCCTCGGCTACGACACTCGCACCGAGATTACCGGTCACGGCTTCCGGGCGATGGCACGGACGATCCTGCATGAAGAGCTGGAGGAAAAGCCGGAAGTGATCGAGCACCAACTAGCACATACCGTCCCTGACAGCCTTGGGCGGGCGTACAACCGAACAAAATTCATCAAGGCCCGACGTTCGATGATGCAACAGTGGGCGGACTACCTCGACAAGCTCAAAGCAGGGGCGGAAATCATTCCGATCGCGGCGGCCGGATAGACCCGTGCCGCCACGCGTATGACCCCCTTGTCACGCCCCTCCCACCATTTTCCAGTACTTGGTCAGACGCTACCGACTCCCTGCATTTCGGTATGAATATGACCCCCCTTGGCGTCTCTGGGGTAGAGAAAAAGCGCGGGTGTGAGCCCCCGCGTCTCTGCCCTAGACGCAGGGTCCCCCGCATTTCCGGCCGCCCCGACACTTGCTGTAGGCGTAACAATGCCGGATCGGGGCGCATCGCAGATGCCCCCTTCAAAACACGTCGCTGATGCCCTTCTAATCCCGGAGAGCCACACCGTGTCTGGCTTCACGGTCGACGCAGGCGGTCGCTGCCTGTCCGCTCAGTGCAAAACGAGTTGGAGATTTGGAGATAAACGCCTGAATCGGCCGCAAAGCCTTGTGGGGTAAGGCTTCGGGTGTCTCCAAACGATTTGGAGAACGCTGGAGATACTGGAGATAAACCGGGCTGGATTGTTACAGCTACAGCAAGATTCGCAGCAACCGCCGCCCCGGTTCCGTCTGGAGCGGATCGCTCAAAGTAACTTTGACGCGCGGGCCAAAAATGCCGCGCAAAGGAATGCCCGCCACCGCCCTCCCGGACGGCGGCGGCGCATTTCACAGCTCAAGCGTGAAGATGGACGGCAACACGCGGTAGACCATGAATTTCCCATGGCCGGGGATGTACTCCTGCCGGTACGGATAGCCGTCGCTACGCGGCATCAGCACGCCCCGCTTCATCAGTGCCTTGGCGACGATCTTGTGATCGAAGCCGGCGCACACGTCCTTGCGGAACACGGCCGCTTCGATCAGGTATTCCGTCTCGACGCTTTCCGCGTCGTCGGCGCTCATCTTGCCGCCGAACTCGGCGTAATACTCCCGATCGGAGGCGATAGGCGTGCGGCGCTCGTCGCGCTTCACGTGCTGCTTGAAGCCCGCTCGATGCGGCACGTTCGGCCGATGGTCGTCCTGTGCCCGGTTCATCCACACGAAACGGTTATCGCCGTGCGCGGCGAGGAAATGCTGTACCTGCCGCACGGCTTCGGCTTCGTCCGAATTGCCGGTGCCGCCGCGAAGTTCGAGCCAGCCCTCGAAGCAGCGACGCGCGGCCTCGACCGCTTCGCCCTCCGGCCAGCCGGTCAGCCCGTGCGCCGTCGCCAGCTCGCCGGCCACCGCAACGAGGCAGAACCGCTTGGCAACGCGTGCGACCTGCGAATGCGAGCCGTCCGGCACCCATTGCCCGACCAGCTCGTCGACGCGCACACGCAGATGCTCGGCCAGCTCGCCGGCCTGCGACGACGCCCACTCGATGAACGCGGGGCCGGCTGTACCGTAGTGCATGCCGGCATGGCGCTCTAGATGCTCGATCAGAGCGGCCGGCGTAGGGAAGCCGTGCAGCCTCTCCACGACGCCCATTTCGCCCACCTCGGCCGGGATCGCGGGCAAGCGCACTTCGATACCGCCTTTCATCGGCTTGTTGCCCTCGGCCATCAGCGCGGACACGCTCTTTTCGCCGTTCGACAAGAACAGCAGCCGCCACGTGAGAACCGGCTTTGCCGAGCCGCTACGCGACGCACGGGCCTTGCCCGACTCGTTGGCAAGCATGTAGATGACATCGCCAACCAGACGCGGCTCGACCTGCCCGATTTCATCGAGGATCAGCAGCGCGTCGCTATGCTGCGTCGCGACAGCTTCGAGCGCGTTGTCGGTCGCCTTCCAGCTCCGCACGTAGTCCGGCGAGCCGAACACGGACGCGGCGATGACGCCGCCCGTCGACTTGCCTTTGGATGTGGTGCCGAGCAGGTGAAAGCCGCCCGACTGAAGCCCGGAGAAGTGCAGCAACGGACCAGCGAAGGCGGTAGCGACGCAGAACAGCAGCCGGCTATTGCCGACGCAGTAGGCCGCGACCTCGCGCTGCCAGTCGTCCAGCGTGCCGCGCTCCTTGAACTGGCTCTGGATCGGCGTGTCGGCCTGATAGATCAGCGACTCTTTGCCGGTGCCGATCACGCGATCGGGCAGCACGAACGCGCCGTGATGCCAGCCGACGCGCGGCACGCAGCGCACGCGCTCGTCCGGCTGCGCCATCTGCACATAGTTCGCTATCTGCGTGCGGGCGATCTGCGTCACGCCAAGCTTCACGCCCATATCGAGCAACATGCGGCGCAGCTCTGTACCGTCGCCGGCAAAGAGGCCGGCCGGCACCGCCCATCGTTTCAGGATGCCGTCGCGGTCCGTGAATTCGAGCAGGTAGCCCCACTCGCTGTTCATCTCGTTTCGCGTCTCCGCAATCACGTCGATCCGCGTGCTGACCCAATGCGGCGGGAGCGGGTCGCCTTGATTGTTGAAGCCGTGAAACCACACGCCCTTGTCGTCGACGACGAACCGCGACTTGCCGTCCTGCGCGCGGGCCGTTTTCGGGCGCTTGGCGGGCTTCGTGGCGGCTGGAGCGGCCTTGCCCTTGCCAGCGTCAGCCGAGCCGGCCGGCGCGAGCGTAGCCTGCACGGCGGCGGCCACCGCCTCCGGGCCGACGTGCGCAGCCAGGTCGTTGAAGTCCGTCCCGGCCGCTGGACGGTTCGGACCGAAGTCCGGCACCGCGACGATGCCGGCGACGGCTTCGGCCGCCGCGCGAGCCTTCGTCACGCCCGGATTGCCCTTCGTCGTGTGGTCGTCGTCGGCGCACACGACGATGCGGGTGTCCGGATACTGGCCGCGTAGCGCCGTCGCGACCGCGTGCAGGTTGCCGGCGTCGAACGCGACGGCGGCCGGGCAGCCCGTCGCGGCCGCGAGCGTCGCGCACGTGGCGTAACCCTCGCCAATCAGCAGCGTGGACGGCGCGGAAGATAGCGGACCGCCGATCAACGAGAAGCAGCCCGCCTTGCGGCCGTTCGGCAGATAGCGTTTCTGGCCGTCCGTGAGGACGAACTCCAGCGTCCACAGCTTGCCGTCCGCGTCACGGGCCGGGATGACGAGGGCGCCGTCGCACGCGGCCGTGCCGATGCACAAGCCGCCGCGATAGACGCGCAGCGCGTCGACCGGGATGCGCTTGCGAACGAGATACGGGTGATCGGCCGGCGCAGGGTCGGCCGCCGACCAGATCGATTCCGCGAGCGCCGACGCGGCTTGCTGCTTCTCGGTCAGTTCGGCCAGCTCGGCCGCTTCGCGGGCCGCGCGCTCGGCTTTCTGCCGCTCGCGCTCCGCTGGATCGACCGGTTTCGCCCGATGCGCGCGCGGATCGAAGCCGCCGACCTTGGCGAGATGAAACAGCGTGTTGATGGTGATCTTGCCGCCCTTGAACGACTTCCACACATCCCGCGCGTCCTTGCCGTTGTAGTTCTGCGCGCCTTGGCTCCATTCGTTCCAGAGGGCAAAGCCCTCCTCGCCGAACTCGGCCTTGAGCGCCATCCCCACCTGACGCCACGTGTCGCGGTCGTCGGGCAGAACATAGCCGAGCGCGACTCTCGCCCGCTCGAATTCCGACATGGGTGCGTTACTCATAGATTCCCGCTGGACGCGCGTCGGTCGACTCCCGATTAGTAGTCCATATCGGGCAAGCACCGACTCGACGCACGAAGAATTGAATGATGCGACGATGCCTAGCGGCGGAGTGTCAGCCGGCCGCGCGAGGCACCGACAGAACGGCCCCGCCGGCCGTGACGTCGTTGCTGTAGACGTAGCGGCCGAGCCGCGACTCGCCAAGGGCGTCGTTCGCCGCCTCCAGCGCCGCGCCGATCGAAGGGAGGGACGCGCGAAACAGGCTCAGCACAAGCCAGTAGTCGTCATCGGACATGGCCTTGTCGGCCGCCCAATGCAGGCTGTCCAGCAGCTCCATTGCATCGCTGATCCGCGTGCCGATGCGGTAGTGATCGGGCCGATTCACCTCGGCCACGAAGTGCGACGCGAGCGGTTGCACGGCATTCTTGTTCGTCTTTGCCATGGCCGCCCCTCAGTGCGTCGTGCGCGGTTCGCGCGTGACGAGGCCGAGCGCGGCGAACAGGTGCTGTTGCACCCGCCCCATCAGGCCGGCCGCGAACGCTTGGCGGCTGATCGTCAGGCGGTGCGCGTCGACGTCGCCTGCGTCCTGCATGGCGGCTTCCATGCCGCGCGCGAACGCGCCGGCTTGATGGGCCGCGTAGTCGTGCAGCCGCACGTCACCTTTCAGGTCGAGCCACGCGTCAGCGCAGATCGCGCCAAGGTCGACGGCGAATTGCAGCTCGATCGGAGCGCCGGTATCGAGTGGCGGCGCATTGTCGAATCCGTTGATAACCGCGGTTCGGATGCGCTGATCAGTCATGGCACACCTCCGGCTGCGCGGTACGGCGCATTTCGGCCGAGTACCGGCTCGCAACGCCTTGCCCCATGTCGACGAGCGAGCGCTCGTAGGTGTCCTCCGGAAGATGCGCACGGACGGCATCGAACAGCGCTTCGAGATGGGCGAACTGATGGGCCGCACACATGGCGATCATCTTGACTTCGTTCGGCAGGCGGAATTCAGACATGGCGCACCTCCAGGATCGACGCGAGGAGTTGCCGGACGTCGATCGTGCAATCCTGCTCCGCTTCGCCGCGAATCGGTGTGAGGTTCCAGTCGTGGACGGCAGCATGCGTGAATTCGCCGAACCGCCGATCGTAGGCGCTGCGCCCCGCAACGGGGCCGCCCAAGATCCGCACGCGCCAATCGTGATCGGGCGTCGGGGAAGCCGATGCCACCTCAACCAGCATGCCAATGCGTGAGCGCGCATCGCATTGCGTGACGATCGCCAGATCGCCGATCTTGCAGCGCAGCTCAGCCATGGCGTACCTCCGCACGAACGAGCGCCGCGATCGCTGCCAGTGCCGCGCCGGTTGCATCGAGGGCGTCTTGATACGTGCTGGCGGTTGCCGCGTCGCGCAGTGCTGCGCGGACGATGGATTGAATGAGGTGGGATTGCTGCCCGGTACGGGCGTGTTTGGACTGGCGCATTGAATGCGACCTCCTTGGACGGGTGAACCCCGCTCCCCACTGCAAATTGGGGTGGGCGGGCAGACGGCAGGGTTTGCAGACCGGCGTCCAAGGGAACCGGCAGGCCGAAGCCTCCCCACCGTCGCCCACCCATTGATCGTAGAGGCGCGCGAAGGCACACGGACGTAAAAAAACCGCACTGCGGCGGTCGTCCGCCTTGGAACTGTCGGGCTGCAAATCCCGGTCGCTGTTGTCTCAGCGACGCGCACAGGATACCGCGCGATGCTGGACGACGCAAATCGCAACGCCCTCGCCGTGTATTGCCTAGTGCAAAGCGACTTTGGGCGAGCATCAGGCGGCCTCCCCCTTGAGCACGGCAGTCGCCAGCTTGAGCTGTTCGATATCCAGTCGCGAGCTGCCCTGCGCCAGTGATTGGCCGAGCGCGACGCCCCGCAGCAGGGCGCTAACTTGCAAACGGCGCGTCCCGTCCGTGCACTGCGCATCGATGTCGTTGTAAAGCGCACGATAGGCTTGCCGCAGTTGTCGATACTGTCGACGACGATAGTTCGCCGAGTCCTGTTCAGCAGCGGCAATCGCCTGGACGAACTTGTCGCAGGCGGTTCCAAGTTGCTTTGTCGTCAGACGCGGGGCTTCAAGCGCGAGCGTCGAGGCGAGCGTGACGGCGATCGCTACGAGCTTCCCTGCGTCATCGCCACGATTCCAGAAGCAACTCTCGATGTCATCGAGGATCCCTGCGAGCTTGCGGAGGCGGGCGTCGCGGCAACGCACGAGCGCGGCGTCGCGCGCCGTGACGGCCGCGCCCATCGCGCGACCATACGGGCCGCCGCGATCGATCATAAGGGAGGGCGCGCTCATGCTTGCTCCCGCGTCGATTGGCGGGATTCGACCCAGTTCTGGACGTCTTGCGCGCGCCAGCCGACGCTCCTGGCCCCTAACTGGACCGGCGCTGGAAACTTGCCTTCACGAATCCAGCGATACAGCGTCGTTTTCTTGACGCCGACGCAATCCAGCACACCAATAAGTCGAAGAATCTTAAGAGCCATTTTCTGTTCAGAAATGGCCTGTTCCGCAAGAAGGAGGAAAGCGGCGGCAATAAACCACGCCGTACTATCAAAGTACGGGCGCAATGAAGTTCGGGGGAGACGCGCAAAGTAACTTTGCAAAGTTACTTTGCGCGGCGCGCCGCGCGCGGTATCATTCGTCCTAACAAGAGCTATGCGTTTCCTAGGCGCGGTGGCTCTTGTGGTTCCTCCAATTATGGAACAGGCAGCCAAGCCAAAAATCGCCGGCGGGATGTGTTGGTAGCACACCCCCGGCACCCTCTCGTCAGCGCGACGAAATATGCTCAACGATTGAGCATTCCCCGCCTTTTTCCTTGCATCGCCCACAGATTCCTAGAACCGTGTTCGATTAGGTGCTAACAAGTACCGCAATTATATCGAAAGATCTGCCCCCACAAAAGATTTGTCTCGGATTATCTAAGACCGTAATACGTGGTGTCACTGTTCGACTACAAGCGGTCTGTCGTGATTGTGGGCCACGTATTCGCTTTAGTCCTGATTGCGATCATTTAGCTCGACATATAGGGGAGTGATCACATAGCTTCAAAAAGTGCCATTCGTGGCCGGCAGCTATGTCACTCCTGTCGCACGGGCCGCAAGCGCGCGGCCCGCGTATCCGGCGCTTACAGCATCGCCCCAAGTCTGCGGAACCACCCCTCAACCTCTCGTGCGGGATCCCTTTCGGCCAGCCGCTCCGCAGTCATCATGGGAAATGCCTTATCCGCGAGGCGTAGCTTTGCTTTTTCATCGCCCATAACCCCATCGTACTGTTGCTTCGCAGAGAAGGCTTCAGCGAAAATCTTCGGGACAGACTTCCCGTCGGCGCCGGGCTGATCGACGACGACAATCTCGACGCCAAAAGCATCCTTGATCGCGTCCGCATGCAGATAGCATTCGATCTCGTGCTTGTTCGTTTGCACGGCCCAGGAGCCATCCGTGCGCAGGTTTACCTCAGCAACAGATTCCGCATACTTGGCCACGTCGCTGTCGTAGATATGGACCTCGGGACGATTGAGCGACCGGAGATAATGTTGTGTGACCCAATGCTTGAGCGTTGAGCCACCGAGCAATACGAAGGCCACTCGGTCATCCGAAGCTAGGTTCGGCAGGGTTGGGTCGGTCAAATGTAACGCCCGACTGAGCGATTTAAAGGCGGCCACGTCTGTCGGTCCTTCGACGCAAAGTAGGACTTTGACACGACTATCCGGCACGACACCGAGCGTTTCAGCCACCTGCCCGAATACGTCTGCGCCCTCCAGGATCACGGGTTGAAGAGCCGCGTCTCGCGTTACAAACCTGATACTGGCGGTAGGCAGATCCGACGCGAAGCCGGGGCTGTGCGTCGTGAGCAAAACCTGACATCCGGGCTCCAAAGCCAACGTCTTGAATGACTCTATAAGGATGCGTTGGTTGTTCGGGTGCTGCGCCGTCTCGGGCTCCTCGATCGCGTAAATGATGCTCCTGCTGGTGCCGGCCTTCAACCTGCGCTCCGCTTCCGCCTTGAAAAAGGCAACCAAGACAAGGCGACGGACGCCGCTGCCGCGCTTGTTTAGCGGAATGCCGTCGTCGGTGTCCATGCCGACCGAAAACAACCCGGTCCACTTGGCTGCAGTCGGTGGCATGAATTGCGGCGTCAGCTCCTTGGCAAGGTTGGGGTCGATCGTCTTCAAAGCTTCGTGAGTGATCTTCGCAATTAGCTCGGCTTTCTCGCGAACCTTTTCCTGAATCCGGTTGATGTCGTCCTGCACTTCGGCGATGGCGGCTGCCACTGCTGCCCTCATCGGATTTTGTACCTCCCCGTCAGAATCGCGGCTGCTCCGATCGCTCTGAAACAGCGCATACATCGGCAAGTAGTTTTCGAGCTGATCCCAGATCCGTTTGCTATCTTCCTTCGGCTTGGTGACAGGAAGAGCCACTTCCTGCAGTTCGAGGTCTTTCGCCGCCGCCCACAAGGCCCGCCGCATACCTGGATTCCCTTTAAGCGCGGCATCGAGCTTCTGGTCTTTTACAAGCTTTTGAAGATCCTTTTCCTTCAGATCAAGAAGGTCTGCAACCCCGGTTGCCGTCGGGTGGTTCGCAAGGATATACACTTCGGCGGACGGCGTCTTCTTGCTGCAATCGAATACCTTTTGGATCTTCAGGGTGCCCCTGGTAGAGAGAAGGTATTCTGCTGCTAGAGTCGTCTCTGCCCCTGCGTCGAGGCTCAACTGGGATGGCAAATCAGAAAATTCGCAGGTGATAGAAACCAGGGGGGCGCCGCTGTAGATGTTCGCGTCACCCTGCTCTATCTTGACAGTTTCGTTGTTGAAGAAGATCTCCAGCGCCTCGAGGACCGAGGACTTTCCTATGTCATTTTTCCCAACAAAAGTCGTCAGGTCCGCCATAGATACCGTGGTCTCTTCACGGTAGCAACGGAAGTTTTTTATCGAAACAGATTCCAGTCTCATCTCGCTCTCCTTATTTGTAGCCCGACAGTTCGAGCCGTCAAATATTACTCTGAGGTGGACGGCGGACCTCTGAGCGCAGCGAACAGAGTCTTGGCCGACGGTTGCCGGCAAAAAACACGCCTTCGCGGCCCAGTTCGAGGAGTGGTCACGTGGGATCCGAGAGCGGCGCGTAACGAGCATCCATATTCAATGCCGTATATTCCACAGCCGTGGATAACCACTTCGACAACGGGTTATCAGATAACGCATGGGACGGCTGGAGTTGCGGTCACGCAGAGGTGGGGGGAATTACAATGCAGCTCATAACGCCGCCCGAACAGGATCATTCAAACACTACATGGCGATCGCGGAGTGGGCGCACCAAGACCTCAATCGACAAACGAAAGTCTTGGTGGCGCCAACGCTCAAGTTCGTGCGGTCGACGTCGTAGGTATCGTCTATAGCAACCGGAACCACCGAACGCCCGCATCAAGCCAACGCTATGAGCCACTTTGACGAGCTACCGCGTCGTGACGGTAATCACGAGATCGAAGACGAGGCGATTGCCGCCTTCCAGATGCGGCTCACCGATAGTGGCGCTTTCATCCTTCAGGCGCAGGACCGCAAGGACTACGGAACGGACTGTCAGATCGAGGTGGTGGCTGATGGGCATGCCACCAACGCCCGGGTACACGTCCAGCTAAAGGGCACTGAGAGTGCGTTGAACGCTGACGGCTCGCTCAGTGTCGAAGTTCGCCGCACGAACCTCAACTATCTGCTTATGCAGCCCTATAGCGTTTACGTTGCCTATCACGCACCGACAGGTTCCTTACGCATTCGCACGGCAGAAAGTGTTGCCCGTCAATATGAGCATAGCGGGAAAAACTGGACCGACCAGCGGTCGCTGACTGTCTCTTTCGTTGAGGAGCTGTCGATTGAGCGCCTTGGCCGGCTCGCGGCTCTTGCCCGTGCCGGGGCAAAGTCATCACGCGATCGGCGCGTAGGCCAAGTCGGGGTGGCCGCCGCCGACCTATCCAATCACGTTCTGGGGTCGCCGCGTGATATTCACGTTCCCCAGGAGACTGCCCTGGCGCGCGAGCTTCTCGTACAACTCTACGAGAAGAACGCCGACGAGGAGATTAGCGCCGGCTTCGCCAAGTTCGCGGCCGTTTTCGGCGTTGGCAGTGACGAAATGGGCGTTTGCTACATGGCCGAAATCAACCTCGGCATGGATGGCATGAGCCGGCACCCAGAGAGGATCGAGGAAGCCATCAGTTTTTTTCGGATCAGGCTTGCAGATGATCGTTATCAAATCGGCGACCTGCACTACACGATCGGAAACGCCTTCCATGCTCTCGGTAACGAGCAAGAAGCAAAGCGAGCTTTCGAAGCCGCGCTCGCCGATCCTGCGCTCGCTGCCACTTCCGAACTAGCAGCTCAGATCCACAAAAACCTCGGCTCCAGTTGCGCCGTGCTTGGCGACGACGGGCAGGCGGTGGCTCACTACCGCGAAGCTTTGCGGTTGAATCCCGATCTTGCGGAGGCCCACAACTCCCTGGGCACCCACTACGTTCGTTTGGGCAAGTACGAGGACGCTTTGCGTCATCTCGACCAAGTCGTCTTCTCGGATCAAAAGCAGGGCAGGACTTCTGCGGTCGTCGGCTGGCGCGTCAACGTTCTTTTCAATCTCGGCGACGGCCGTGCTGCGTTTCGCGAGATCAACGGCCTGGTAGCTCAGGCTGACCGCTTCCGTTGGATTTGGCCGTGGTGTTCCCGTCTGGTCACGGCCTTCGGACGCGCGAATGTGGACAACGCCCGTCAGGCGTTGCCCTTCTGGCAACGCTACGTGAGGGCGAACCCTGAGGATCCCGCCGGAAATTGGGAACTTCTCATGACGACGTTCTATCTGCGCGGCCGAGGAGAGGATGTCTCGAAAACCTATAGTGAATTCCGCGAGGAATTCGATAGGCACATCGCCCACATCGACCCCGACGATGCCGCGCTGCCTTGGGATCGTCTGGGCCACTGGGCGCAGGACGACCAAGACTGGGCGGAGGCGGAGCGCTGCTTTCGCAAGGCGTATGAATTGGCGGGCGGCGAATACGGCTATTGCATGGCGATTGCCCTCATGGAATTGGGGAGGTTCGATGAGAGCGTGCCGCTCCTGCTGGAACAGGCTCAGACCATTCAACCGGATGCCAAGAGCTGGTTTCAGCTGGCTGCAGCTTACGCCTCCCTTAGCAGGTGGTCAGAGGCGATTGACGCCTACGAGAGGACGCTTGGGCTCGACCCAGACGATGCTGTGGCGATGTTCGACCTTGGCGGCGCCCACTGGAATAGTGGCGATGCAGCGACGGCGCTGGACATTTGGACGGCTGCGATAGAACGTTTCCCTACCCATGAACTCAGCGCCAAGCTTGAGCGCGATTTCCCGTCGTTGTTTAGTGATCCGGATACCGGCCAACCCGCCGATGGCACTCGGTAGAGGTTCGGGTCTGTCCCAGCGACCGACCGGAAGGCAATCGGCCACCAATCAAATGCGCCTGTCCAAAACCGATCCCTTGCGGACAGGGGCATTTTGCCCTGTCCGTAAATAAGGGTTGAAATGTTTTGGACATCGCCTTACATTCGGACGTCCATTTCGTACAGATTGAGTGCCCGATATGTCCCGAACCTTTGCCTATGCCCGTGTCAGTACGTCCGACCAGACCACCGCGAACCAGTTACGAGAGATTGAGGCGGCCGGCTTCTCGGTCGACAAGCGCCGTGTTGTGTCGGAAAGCATTTCGGGGAGCGTAAGCGCCGATCAGCGGCCGGGGTTTGCGCAGTTGCTCGTCAAGATGGAAGAAGGCGACGTGTTGATCGTGACGAAGCTCGACCGACTCGGCCGCAATGCGATGGACGTGCGGGCCACGGTCGAGGGATTGGCCGAACGCGGTATCCGGGTTCATTGTCTCGCCCTGGGCGGCGTCGATCTGACTAGCGCGGCCGGCCGGATGACGATGCAGGTATTGAACGCGGTGGCCGAATTCGAGCGGGATCTGTTGATTGAGCGCACGCACGCTGGTATCGCTCGCGCGAAGGCGGAAGGCAAGGCGATGGGGCGGCCGTCCGCCCTGTCAAACGAGCAGCGGGCGGACGTGCTGCGCGAGTTGGACGCGGGGGCAAGCGTGGCCGCGCTTGCTCGGCGATTTGGCACGAGCCGCCAGACGATCATGCGGGTACGCGACGCAGCCTAAGAGGCCAGTTCAAAAACTCCCGAGAGGGGCTGTTTACTTCCTCGGCAAGCTGTTAACCTTGGGCATCAGAACAACGGAAGTCCAAGGATGGAAGCGCCAATCATTGACGACGAACTGTGGATACTGATCGAACCATTGCTGCCACCTGCGAAGCTTCGAGCGAAGAGCGATCCTGGTCGCCCGCGCGTGTCCGACCGTGCGGCTCTCAACGGCATCCTGTTCGTGTTCAAAACGGGAATTCGTTGGAACCACTTGCCGACTCGTCTGGGCTTTGGCTCGGGCGCCACATGCTGGCGGCGATTGAGCGACTGGCAAAAGGCTGGTGTATGGGACCAACTGCACGAGTTGCTTCTCGACAAGTTGCGTGCGGCCGGCCAAATCGATCTGTCATACGCTGCGGTCGATTCGTCGTCCGTGCGCGCCGTTGGGGCGGGCGAAAAACTGGCCCGAACCCCACCGATCGCGCGCGACCCGGTTCCAAGCACCACGTCCTCGTAGACGCCAACGGCGTTCCTCTCGTTGCGATCCTGACTGGCGCGAACACCAACGACGTCACGCAGTTGCTGCCGCTCGTTGATGCGATTCCACCCATTCGCGGCGTTCGTGGCCGACCGCTTCAGAAGCCCGGCGTCGTCTACGCCGATCGTGGCTACGATTCCACCCGACATCGTCGCGCGTTGCGCGAACGCGGTATCAAGCCCGTGATCGCCAAGCGCCGGACCGAGCATGGCAGTGGTCTGGGCAAGTATCGTTGGGTAGTCGAACGTACGCATTCCTGGCTCCACAATTTCCGTCGCCTACGCACTCGCTTCGAGCGACGTGCCTACATTCACGAAGCATTCCTCAAACTTGGCTGCTCGCTCATCTGTTGGAACATCTTCAGACGAGCTGAGCAGGGTTTTTGAACTGGCCTCTAAGCGGCGCGCGTCGTTCAACTCACGCCCTGCTAGAGCCCGGCTCAGCGGACCAAGCAGACAGGTTGTCTGGCTCAGTTCGGCCAGTTTGAGACATTCGCGTAGACTGCTTGAATCGCTCGATTTCCGGCTGGTCATTGACGGCTACCTCGTGGAACGGCAATATGGTCGGCATGAACTTCAACGCGCTCCAATCCATGATGTGCACCATGACAGCCTATGGCGAGTCGTGGGAGACGTGACGTTCATACATCGCACACACATTTCCTCTACGGCCCCGCCATCATGACGGGGCCGTGTCTTTTCAGTCGCTCCGGATTGCATTGGCTCAAACAGGAGTGATTGCATGCATGACAGAGTAGGTATTTCCGTACCCGGAGCCTTTGCAGGCGTGTCAACTCGATCGCTCGAGCCGAGGAGAGTGACATGCTGACGATACGAAAAGCGGGTTGCGATGACGCCGTCGACGCATGGGATATACGTAAAACTTCAGTGCATGCTGCATGCGCTGAGCATTATTCGGAGGCCGCTCTGTCCGGATGGGTCGATGGTGTGCTCACCGATAAATGGGTGAGCGTCGTCGCACGTGACTTCTACGTTGCCATCGATGAAGAACTGGTTGTTGGCACAGGCATGCTTACAGTCGAGAACGGGCAGGTCGACGCAATCTTCGTCCGTCCATCCCATATGGGCCGTGGTATTGGCCGCACGATGCTGCGCTTTCTCGAGGCGTTGGCCGCCGAACATGGCCTGGTCGAAATGCGCCTCGATGCAACGCTGAATGCAGCGCCGTTCTATCGTAGTTGCGGTTGGACGGGCGACTCGATTTCGACATATCGAACTTCGCGTGGATTGGAATTGGCGTGCGTGCCGATGAGTAAGTACATCGCTCTCGCGTAGGTGCATCCCGTGCCGATTGCTGTCGCCAGCAGTCGGCAAAATGGCGACGTTGAAGGACCGTAACCGGGAGCTCCGTGAGTCTGCTCCGGGTCGATCACGGCCCTTGATGAGGTGACGTCCACGCAATCTCAGACCTGATCTGCCTCCGACTGAGAGATCAGGTCTGGACTTGCACATCTCAGCCCCCGAATCACCAATCTTGTCGCGATTATGCCGCGCTTGCTCGTGCCAATCACTGACGTGATGCGACGGTTGCAAAGTAACTTTCTAGCGTGACGGCGGCTCGGGGGCGTGGGCGCGCGGGGCGTTCTTTGCGCGCAGCGTTCCAGAAGGCAGGGCAACTCTCAACGTCGTCGTACGGGCCCCATGGCTAAGCAGCCTGTCTCCAACTTTATCTCCAAGAAAATGTGTACTTTGGAGATAGATTTGGAGATAACCACAGCCTTACCAGACAAGGCTTACAGGCCGATACAACCGTCTATCTCCAAATCTCCAAATATTTTTGCTTCCGGCGGCACAGCAACGTTCCGCACGGCACGGGCCTTCGACTGATCGAGCCTACGCCGATACGCCCGTCGGTATCTTCTGAACGACCTCGCCCGAACGGCACACGCAGCAGAGCGATATGAATTCTGCGGCTGCCAGAAGCGCGGGGGGCAACTCTGGGGGCAACTCAGCAACACCCAACAAGCAATGCCCTTACACTGCGGGCATCACAGAGAATTATTTCATTCCGGCCCTGACCATGACATAGTTCCGGGAAATTCCCGGAAGTCCCAAAACCCGCGACAGCACAACGCTTCGCGGGTTTTTTCATGTCCTTCGCCCTTGCTACAATGCGCGCGCCATGAACCTCGAAACCATCCTCTTTTCGCAGGGCTTCGGCTCGCGCCGCCAATGCCGCGCGCTCGTCGCCGCGGGACGCGTCGCGATCGGCGGCGCGATCTGCGACGATCCCGAGCAGTCCTTTCCCACCGACGGCCTCGAATTCGACGTCGACGGCACGCGCTGGCTCTACCGACAGCACGCCTACCTCGTGCTGAACAAGCCGGCCGGCTACGAATGCTCGCGCGAGCCGCAGCACCACGAAAGCGTGTTCGCGCTGCTGCCGCCGCAGCTCGCCACCCGCGGCGTGCAATGCGTGGGCCGGCTCGACCAGGACACCACGGGTCTGCTGCTGCTATCCGACGACGGCCAGTTCGTGCATGCCTACACCTCGCCGAAACGCAAGGTCCCGAAGACCTATCTCGCCACCCTCAAGCATCCGCTCGACGCCGCGCAACTGACCGCGCTGCGCGACGGCGTACTGCTGCACGGCGAACCGAAGCCGATCGCCGCGCTCGACGCGCAGGCGCGCGGCACGCACCAGCTCGAAATGACCGTGCAGGAAGGGAAATACCATCAGGTGAAGCGGATGATCGCCGCCGCGGGCAACCGCTGCGAGCAATTGCACCGCGAGCGGATCGGCGGCTTCGCGCTGCCGGCCGACGCGCTGCCGCCCGGTGCCTGGCGCTGGCTAGACGAGGCCGACCTCGCCTCGTTGCGTGCCGCCGCGCCGGCACGCTGAACGCGCCTACCCCGGCACCGCGCGCGCGTCGATCCGCACAATCCCCGCCGTTGCGCCCACGCACGGCGCGCTGCGGCGCAATGTGGAACTCCGCTGCGCCCTCGCTATACTCGAATCACAACGACATCAAGAGTCGGTATGGTTCAAGGGGGAAGATCATGGTCGACACCGCGTTTGCCCTTTCGCCCGTCATGCTCACGTTCGCCCTCGTCGGCGCCGCGCTGATCGGCGGCCTGCTGGCCATGATGCACCGCAGGCGAACCTACCATCCGAACCCGATCGGCGCGATGCTCGGCGCCCTGCTCTGCTTCCTGCTGATCGAGGCGCTGCCCGCCCTTACCTGAGCGAGCCGAGTTCGCTGTCGGCGGACACGGTGCGCAGGAAGTCCTCGACGCTCGGATAGCGCAGCACGAAGCGCAGCTCGCGCTTGAGCCGCCGGTTGACGAGCCGGCGCGACTCGCGCATGAACGACAGCAGCACCGGTTCGAGGCGCTGCTCGGCCTCTTCGCGCGTGATGCGCGGCGGGCTCGCACGGCCGCTCGCACGCGCCACGCGCTCGAAATACTCCCCCATCTTCATCTCGGTATCGTCGCTGGCATGCACCACGCGCCCGATGCGGCCGCGCCGCGCCGCCGCGAGCAGAATGCCGGCCAGATCGTCGGCATGGATGTGATTGGTATAGACGTCGTCGGCTTCGACGAGCGCCGGCGTGCCGCGTTCGAGCCGCGCGATCGGCAGCCGGTTGGCCGCATAGATGCCGGGAATCCGCACGATCCGCGCGTCGAGCGCCCCGCGCGCGCTGGCGCGCCGCAGCTGACGCTCGGCCGACACGCGCCGCACGGCGCGCGCATTGGCCGGCCGCACCGGCCGCGTTTCGTCGACGTGGGCGCCGCCGCAATCGCCGTAGACACCGCTCGTGCTCGCGTAGACGAGCGTCATCGGCCGTCGGAGCCCCTCGGGTACAATACGCGCTGCCCGATTGGCCGCGCCGCGAGGCAAGTGACTGACCGCCGCGCGCAGCCGGCCCACCGCCGACGCGGCCTGCCGGGCCGGCCCGCGCCGCACCGCCGGGCGCGCGCCGAGCGCCGCGAGCAGCGCGCGTGTGCGCGCATCGCCGTCGCCCGAGGGACGCGGCGGCGCAAGATGCAGCACGAGCGGCGCGAGACCACCGAGCCGCGCCAGCGTCGTGCGCCGGTCGAGGTCACCGACGATCGGCAAGGCTCCCGCCGCCAGCAGTTCGGCGCGCCGCGCCGGCTGGCTCGTCAGCGCGATGATGCGCGGCGGGCGCGCCCGCCGGCGCAGTTGCTCGACGCAGCGCATGCCGACATCGCCGCAACCGACGATCAGCACGCGCGGACGACGCAGGATTCGTGTCGCAATCATGGATGTAAGCGGAATTCGTAGCACAACCATTGTAGCCGCCGTGCCCGATTCGCACGGTCCCCACTTTTGTTCAACCGACTTATGGCATTCAACGTAACCCTCAAGCAAAGCGGCCGGCAGTTCCAGGTCGAGGCCGACGAAACCTTGCTGGCAGCCGCGCTGCGCCAGAACGTCCACCTGCCCTACGGCTGCAAGAACGGCGCCTGCGGTTCGTGCAAGGGACAGATCGTGCAGGGGCAGATCGAGCAGGGCCCGCACGCGGCCTCGGCGCTGTCGAACGACGAACGCACGCGCGGGCTCGCGCTGCTTTGCTGCGCCACGGCGCAGTGCGACCTCGAGATCGACGTGCGCGAGATCGCCGGCGTGGACGGCGTGCAGGTGAAGAAGCTGCCGTGCCGCGTCAACGCGATCGAGCGCCGCGCCGACGATGTCGCGGTGCTGAAGCTGCAATTGCCGGCCAACGAGCGTCTGCAGTATCTGGCCGGCCAGTACATCGAATTCATCCTGAAGGACGGCACGCGCCGCAGCTATTCGATGGCGAGCGCGCCGCACGAGGAAGGTCCGCTCGAACTGCACATCCGCCACATGCCGGGCGGCAAGTTCACCGACCACGTGTTCAACACCATGAAGGAGCGCGAAATCCTGCGCTTCGAAGGCCCGCTCGGCACGTTCTTCCTGCGCGAGGATTCGGAAAAGCCGATCGTGCTGCTCGCCTCCGGCACCGGCTTCGCGCCGATCAAGGCGATCGTCGAGCACGCGCGCCACCGCAATTTCACGCGGCCGATGCGCCTGTACTGGGGCGCGCGCCGCCGCAAGGACATCTACCTGTTCGAGCTGGCCGAGCAATGGGCGCGCGAGATCCCCAACTTCGAATTCGTGCCGGTGCTCTCGGAACCCGACGCCGACGATGCCTGGACCGGCCGCACCGGCTTCGTGCACCGCGCCGTCGTCGAGGATCTGCCCGACCTCTCGCCGTTCCAGGTCTATGCCTGCGGCGCGCCGGTGATGGTCGAGTCGGCGCAGCGCGATTTCACGGCGCACCACGGGCTGCCCGAGGACGAGTTCTACGCGGACTCCTTCACCAGCGCGGCCGATCTCGCCCACGCCGTCTGAGCGCATCGGCGCGCGTGCCCGGCGGCGCGGAACGCGGAAATTCGCGCGGCGACACCCGTTTGTCGCAACCAGGCGGTTTACTTGGTGCGGCTCGATGCCGTATGCTTGCGCCATGAACCGCTTCCTGTCCGCCCTCCGACGCCGCTCGCCGCTCCTCATGGATGCCGCAGGCTCGTCACGGACGCACGCGTAACCCCCTCCTCGTTACGCCAAGCTGTTCGGACCACCAAGCCACGGCATTCCGTGGCTTTTTTATTGTCTTTTTCCCGTCGCTACCCGCTGGAGCTCGCCGCCATGCCTTTGAACGAATATCCGATCGACTCGCTGATGTACATCACGAACCGCCCTGACATCGTGTTCACGCACGGCAAGGGTTCGTGGCTCTACGATCACACCGGCAAGCGCTATCTGGATTTCATCCAGGGCTGGGCGGTAAATGCGCTCGGTCACTGCAACGAAGGCATGGTCGAGGCGCTGAAATCGCAGGCCGAGACGCTGCTGAACCCGTCGCCGGCGTTCTACAACGAGCCGATGGCGCGGCTCGCCGCGCTGCTCACGCAGCACAGCGTGTTCGACAAGGTGTTCTTCGCCAACAGCGGCGCGGAAGCGAACGAAGGCGCGATCAAGCTCGCACGCAAGTGGGGCCGCAAGTTCCGCAACGGCGCCTACGAGATCATCACGTTCGACCACAGCTTCCACGGCCGCACGCTCGCGACCATGTCGGCGAGCGGCAAGCCGGGCTGGGACACGATCTACGCGCCGCAGGTGCCGGGCTTCCCGAAGGCCGACCTGAACGACATCGCCTCGGTCGAGAAGCTGATCAACGAGAAGACCGTGGCGGTCATGCTCGAACCGATCCAGGGCGAAGGCGGCGTGATCCCGGCCACGCGCGAATTCATGCAGCAGCTGCGCGCGCTGACCCAGCAGCACGGCCTGCTGCTGATCGTCGACGAAGTGCAAAGCGGCTGCGGCCGCGCGGGCACGCTGTTCGCCTACGAGCTGGCCGGCGTCGAGCCGGACATCATGACGCTCGGCAAGGGCATCGGCGGCGGCGTGCCGCTCGCCGCCCTGCTCTCGAAAGCCGAGGTCGCGGTGTTCGAGGCGGGCGACCAGGGCGGCACCTACAACGGCAACCCGCTGATGACGGCGGTCGGCCATTCGGTGATCTCGCAGCTGGTCGCGCCGGGCTTCCTCGAAGGCGTGCGCGAGCGCGGCGAATACCTGAAGCGGCGCCTGCTCGAGCTGTCGGAGGAGCGCGGCTTCGCGGGCGAGCGCGGCGAGGGGCTGCTGCGCGCGCTGCTGCTCGGCAAGGACATCGGCCCGCAGATCGTCGAAAGGGCGCGCGAAATGCAGCCCGACGGCCTGCTGCTGAACGCGGCGCGCCCCAACCTGCTGCGCTTCATGCCGGCGCTGAACGTGACGAACGAGGAAATCGACCAGATGATGGCGATGCTGCGTTCGATCCTCGACACCCTCTGAGCCTTCCCGGGAGCCGCCCATGCGCCTCGACGACGACGTGACGATCCGCGCCTTCGCGCGCGCCGATACCGAGCCCGTGATCGCGCTGTGGGCCGACGCGTTCCCGAACTACTCGGATGCAAGCGTGCCGCATCGCGACCCGCGACGCTCGATCGAGGCCAAGCTCGCCGTGCAGCCGGAACTGTTCTTCGTCGCGCTGCGCGGCGCCAGGCTGACGGGCACCGTGATGGCCGGCTACGACGGTCATCGCGGCTGGCTCTACTCGTTCGCGGTCGCGCGCGAGGCGCGCCGGCTCGGCATCGGCCGCGCGCTGATGGCGCACGCCGAGGCCGCGCTCGCCACGCTCGGCTGCCGCAAGATCAATCTGCAGGTGCTCGCCGAGAACGACGAGGCCTGCCGCTTCTATGCGGCGCTCGGCTATCAGGTCGAGCAGCTGGTGTCGTTCGGCAAGCGCCTGCCGATGTCGGCCTGAACGGTGGCATCCGGGGTACGGCCCAATGCAACAGGCCGCCGCGGCAAAACCGCGGCGGCCTGTTTTCGCAGGGGCTTCCGGGCTTGCGTGACCGGCCCCGCGGCCGGCCCGTTCAGGCCCTGACGGGTCGGATCACTCGCCCAGGTAGGCGGCGCGCACCTTCGGATCGTCGAGCATGTCCTTCGCCTGGCCTTCCATCGTGACCGTGCCCGAATCCATCACGTAGCCGCGGTCGGCGGCCTGCAGCGCGAGCCGCGCATTCTGCTCGACGAGCAGCACGGTCAGCCCTTCCTTCGAGATCTCGCGCACCACTTCGAAGATCTTCTCGACCATGATCGGCGAGAGGCCCATCGACGGCTCGTCGAGCAGCAGCAGCTTCGGCTTGCTGATGATCGCGCGCGCCATCGCGAGCATCTGCTGCTCGCCGCCCGACAGCGTGCCGGCGAACTGCGTGGCACGCTCCCTCAGGCGCGGGAAGAAGCCGAACATGCGCTCGATGTCGGACTTGATGCCGTCCTTGTCGCGGCGCAGGTAGGCGCCCATCTGCATGTTCTCGAGGATCGACATGCGCGCGAAAATCCCGCGGCCCTCCGGCACCATTGCGAGGCCGCGCTTGAGCAGCTCGTGCGCCGGCACGCCCTTGATCGACTTGCCCTCGTAGCTGATGTCGCCGCCCGAGAAAGGCTTGAGGCCCGTGATCGCCTTCATGGTGGTGGTCTTGCCCGCGCCGTTCGCGCCGATCAGCGTGACCAGCTCGCCCTGGCGAACTTCCATGTCGACACCCTTCACCGCCTGGATGCCGCCGTAGTTCACCTGCAAGCCCGTAATCTTCAACATTGCCGCTGCCATCAGTGCACCCCTGCGCCGAGATATGCCTCAATCACCTTCGGATCCTTCTGCACGTCCTGCGGCAGACCCTCGGCGATCACCTTGCCGTAATCGAGCACCGTCATCCGGTTGCACAATCCCATCACCAGCTTCACGTCGTGCTCGATCAGCAGGATCGTCTTGCCGTCGGCGCGGATCTTGTCGAGCAGGCGCGTGAGTTCGACCTTCTCGGTCGCGTTCATGCCGGCCGCCGGCTCGTCCAGCGCGAGCAGCTTCGGATCGGTCGCGAGCGCGCGTGCGATCTCGAGGCGGCGCTGGTGGCCGTACGAGAGGTTGCGCGAGGTATAGTCCGCGTATTGCAGCACGCCGACGTAATCGAGTAGCTCGATCGCACGCTCCTTGATCTCGCGCTCCTCCTGACGCTCCGACGGCGTCTGGAACACCGCGCCGAGCAGGCCGTGGCGCGTGCGCACGTGGCGCCCCACCATCACGTTCTCGAGCGCGGTCATGCCGCCGAACAGGCGGATGTTCTGGAAGGTGCGCGCGATGCCCGCCTTCGCCACCTCATGCACGGCGGTCGGCGTGTAGTCGGTGCCGTCCAGCTTGAATTCGCCGGAATCGGGCGTGTAGAGGCCCGTGATCACGTTGAAGAAGGTGGTCTTGCCCGCGCCGTTCGGACCGATCAGCCCGTAGATCTCGCCCTCGCGGATCTGCAGCCCGACGTCCGACAGCGCCTGCAGGCCGCCGAAGCGCTTGTTCACGCCCTTCACGGACAGTCGAATGTTCTCGCTCATTGCTTGTTTCTCCGTATCCGTCCGTTACGCGCGAACCGCCGTCTTCTTGCCGTTGCGCTTCGAGATCCTGGCGATCTTGTCCTCGTGCTTCGGCGCCGGCCATAGGCCTTCCGAGCGGTACAGCATGATCAGCACCATCGCGAGGCCGTAGAGCGCCTGGCGGATCACTTCCGTGTCGACGATCTCGTGGCCGAACAGCGCATGCTGCAGCGGACCCATGGTCGAGCGCAGCACTTCCGGGAACACGGCCAGCAGCACCGCGCCGAGGATCACGCCGGGAATATGGCCCATGCCGCCCAGCACCACGCAGGCCAGCACCACGATCGATTCCCAGAAGGTGAACGATTCCGGCGACACGAAGCCCTGGAACGCGCCGAACATCGAACCCGACAGGCCGCCGAACGAGGCGCCCATCGCGAACGCGAGCAGCTTGACGTTGCGCGTGTTGATGCCCATCGCCTTGGCGGCGATCTCGTCCTCGCGGATCGCGGCCCAGGCACGGCCGATGCGCGAATGCTGCAAGCGCGTGCAGACCCAGATCACCAGCAGCGAGCAGATCACGAACACGTAGTAGTACAGGTAGACCGAGGTGATGCTGAAGCCGAACAGCGTGTGCGTCTGCGACAGGTTGAAACTGCCGAAGTGCAGCGGCGCGACGCCCGTGATCCCTTGCGGCCCGTTGGTGATGTTGATCGGACGGTCCAGGTTGTTCATGAAGATCCGGACGATTTCCCCGAAGCCCAGCGTGACGATCGCCAGGTAGTCGCCGCGCAGGCGCAGCGTCGGTGCGCCGAGCAGCACGCCCGCGAGCGCGGCGAGCGCCATCGCGACCGGCACCACCACCCAGTACGGCGTGTGCAGGCCGTTCGGGAACATCGCGGCGATCCAGGCGAACTGCGTGGTCAGGTGCGGCGAGGTCAGCAGCGCGGCGACGTAGGCGCCCACCGCGTAGAACGCGATGTAGCCGAGGTCGAGCAGGCCGGCGAAACCGACCACCACGTTCAGGCCCAGCGCCAGCATCACGTACAGCATCGCGAAATCGAGCACGCGGACCCAGTAGTTGCCGCCGGCCGCGCCGATCAGGAACGGGGCCGCCGCCACCAGCAGCGCGACCACTACGCCGATGGCGAGCGTCTTCGCGGTATTGCGCTCTTCGATGAGCGTCGTCGAGGTTTCGACCGGTTGAATGGAAGTCATGTTGGTCTCCTTATGCGCGATCGGCCACACGCTCGCCCAGCAGGCCGGACGGACGGAACACCAGCACCACGATCAGCACGACGAACGCGAACACGTCCTGGTAGTTCGAGCCGAACACGCCGCCCGTCAGATTGCCGATGTAGCCGGCTCCGAGTTGCTCGATGAGGCCGAGCAGCACGCCGCCCACCATCGCGCCGCCAAGATTGCCGATCCCGCCCAGCACGGCCGCCGTGAACGCCTTCATGCCCGGGATGAAGCCCATGTAGAAGTGGACGTTGCCGTATTCGGACGCGATCATCACGCCGGCCAGGGCGGCCAGCGCCGAGCCGATCATGAAGGTCGCCGAGATCACGAAGTTCGGGTTCACGCCCATCAGGCTGGCGTTGTTCGGATTCTCCGAGATCGCGCGCATCGCCCGGCCGAGCTTGGTCTTGTGGACCAGCAGCAGCAGGCCGGCCATCACGATGAAGGCCACCGCGATGATCACGATTTCCGTGGCCGAGATCACCGCGCCCGGCGTCGTGTCGGTCGCCGCGATCACGTTGAGCGGATTCGTCGAGAGCAGTTGCGGGAACGGCAGCGGGTTGCGCGACCAGATCATCATCGCGGCGGTCTGCAGCAGGATCGACACGCCGATCGCGGTGATCAGCGGAGCCAGACGCGGCGCGCGGCGCAGCGGCCGATAGGCCACGCGCTCGATGGCGAAGCCCACTACCGCGCACACCGCCGCGGCGATCACGAGGCCGATGGTCAGCGTCGCGACGTTGCCGAGCCCGGGGAAATGGTTCTGCAACACGGTGATCGCCGACAAGGCCACCATCGCGCCGATCATCAGCACATCGCCGTGCGCGAAGTTGATGATGCCGAGAATGCCGTACACCATCGTGTAGCCCAACGCGATGATGGCGTAGACACTGCCGAGCACCAGTCCGTTGAGGACCTGCTGGACGAAAATATCCATGAAAAGCTCCTTGATCCGTGCGACCGGACAATCGCGGCCCCGCGCCGACGAGCGGCGGATACGCGATTCCGGTTGCACTGCGGGTACGAATAAATACCGGTAAGGGTAATGACGTCCCGGCCGCGCCACGCGGTCTATGAAACCGCGCGCGCCGTCGGGACGGATACAAAAACGGCACCGCACGATTCCGGTGCCGTGACGAGTCCCGTCGCTACATCTCTACGACATCGAGGACGATAAGCCTGGCCTCCTTGAAGTCGTTAGGCATCCGAACATGAGAGTCGGCCGCATCCCGCGCGCGAGCGGCCGCGCGCGCGCCGGCCGCCGCGTGGCCTGCACGCGAGCGACCCGGGACAGTCCTGAGAAAGGTGGCGCGAACCGCGACACGCCGATAGGAACGACACGAAGTCCGGCCCGGCCCGCTGCGCGCGGCGCCGGATTGCTCCACGTCACCGGCAAGGCCTGCCCCGATAACAGGCACATCCATGCACACCGCCGGTGCGCCGCGGCCGATGGTCCGGCTCGAGAAAGACGTAGTCTGCACAATACCCAAATCCAAACCGCCAAAAATGCCGAGTGCGCAGGCCGGCGCCATCGCGGCTGTCGCGTCGCGCGCGCCGGCCACGTCGGCCCGCCCCG
Organism: Burkholderia glumae LMG 2196 = ATCC 33617; assembly: GCF_000960995.1. Taxonomy (NCBI): domain Bacteria; kingdom Pseudomonadati; phylum Pseudomonadota; class Betaproteobacteria; order Burkholderiales; family Burkholderiaceae; genus Burkholderia; species Burkholderia glumae. The sequence continues at coordinate 332,435 of NZ_CP009435.1, forward strand.
ACATTTCAGCAATTTGCGTGCCTGTTTCGACACCCACCGGCCGTTCGCTGGCCGTCGTCCGGCTTTGCGCGCCCTTTTGGTCACGCAAACGCATTGCTTCGATCCCCAAACAGACCTCGTTATCGTTCTGCTTCCTGTTTTGCTTTCCGTTGGGCACGCCCCGCCGGCACCCTGCTTTCAATTCGGCCCCGGATTCGCCGGAGACCGTCTCGATCGGCACGGCCGAACTTCGCGCCGCAACGTCTTGCCCCATTGCAACCCGGGTTACCGCCGAGCGGCTGACGGCCCACTTACGCTGCATTAAATCGGTCTCCTGCTCATTGCAAAACCTTGCCTGCAACGCATTACAGCTTCAAAACGCGCGCATTGTAACTCCAATTTCTGGATGACCAATATTCCTGATTCGACAGGGTTTTCCTGCATTGCAACCGAATTTTTGAACAAACGTCTCAAAATCGGCGCAACCGGGTTGCGCCCGATCCGAAGCGAGCAGTTGCAAAACGAAAAAAATCAGGGGAGCGGCCGCTAAAACAAAAGCGCGCCGAAGCGCGCTTTGGTAGGAGTCGATACCCGCTCGGGCTCGAGACGAGGCAGCCCGGGACGATCCGGGGAGCAGGCGCCGCTCAGCCAGCGGGCGGCAGATTGAGCCCGCGCGGCAGCGGGAACGAGACGTTTTCCTCGATCCCTTCGAGCGCGCGCACGTTGCGCACGCCCAGTTCACGCAGGCGCGCGATCACCGCCTGGGCCAGCACCTCCGGCGCCGACGCGCCGGCGGTCACGCCGATCCGCCGCTTGCCGGCCACCCAGGCCGGATCGATCTGGTCCGGCGAATCCACCATATAGGCGTCGACGCCGCGCTTTTCCGCCACTTCGCGCAGGCGGCTCGAATTCGAGCTGTTCGGGCTGCCGACCACGATCACCACGTCGCACTGCGGCGCCATGAACTTCACGGCGTCCTGGCGGTTCTGCGTCGCGTAGCAGATGTCCTGCTTCTTCGGCTCGCGGATCGCCGGAAACTTGCGCTTGAGCGCCGCGATGATCTCGGCCGCATCGTCGACCGACAGCGTGGTCTGCGTGACGAGCGCGACGCGCTCGGGATCGGGCAACTCCAGCGCCAGCACGTCCTCGACACTCTCGACCAGATGCATGCCGCGCTCGACCTGCCCCATCGTGCCCTCGACCTCGGGATGCCCCTTGTGGCCGATCATGACGATGTCCACGCCGTCCTGGCGCATCTTCGCGACTTCGACGTGGACCTTCGTGACGAGCGGGCAGGTCGCGTCGTAGATGCGCAGGCCGCGCACCGCGGCCTCGTCGCGCACCGCCTTCGACACGCCGTGCGCGCTGAAGATCACCGTGTTGCCCGACGGCACTTCCTCGAGCTCCTCGACGAAGATCGCGCCCTTCGTCTTCAGATCCTCGACCACGTACTTGTTGTGCACGATCTCGTGGCGCACGTAGATCGGCGAACCATGCATCGCGATCGCGCGCTCGACGATCTCGATCGCGCGGTCGACGCCGGCGCAGAAGCCGCGCGGCTGGGCGAGCAGGATTTCGGCATCGGCCGCGACGGTGGGGCCGGACAGCGTATCGGTGGAGCTCATGGTTACAGGATCCCGATGATTTTCACTTCGAACGTAATGGCCTGCCCCGCAAGCGGGTGATTGAAATCGAACAGCGCCGAGGTCTCGCCGACCTCCTTCAGCACGCCCGCGTAGCGGCCGCCGTCCGGCGCATTGAACTCGATCAGGTCGCCGGGCGTGAAGTCGTCGCCCACCATGCCGTTCTCGCGCAGCGTCTTCAGGCTGACGCGCTGGATCATCTCCGGATTGCGGGGACCGAACGCCTCGCCAGCCGCTAGCTGGAAGGTCGAATGGTGTCCGGACTTCAGGCCGAGCAGAATGGCCTCGAGCGCCGGGGCGAGTTGCCCGGCACCGAGCAGCAGGGTAGCCGGCTTGTCGGTGAAAGTATTGACGATGTCCGCACCATCGGCGAGCGCGAGCCGGTAATGAAGCGTGACGTGGGAACCGGGCTTCACTTCTGAAATATCGATGAGGCTCATGAGTTACTCGTTCAATCCGCCGCCGGGCGGCACAACGCAAAACCGCTATTGTAAGTCACCTGGGCGCGCGGGGCGGAATGCCGGACCACGGCCGCCGTCGGGCGCTCCTCACCCGGAGAATCATCGCATGCGTTCGGACCGCAATCGCATGGCGGGCGGCCCCGCTGCCGGGCACGACCCTCACGGCGCCGGAGCCGCCCCCGGGCCCGCGCCGGCGCTTCGCCCGCCAGCGGCGCCGCCGGGCCGCCAATCCCCATGCCGGCGCCACAACGAACACCACGATCGGCCGCGGGAACGGCTGCTCGATCGCGGCCCCGCCGCGCTGGCCGACCACGAACTGCTCGCGCTGCTGCTCGGCAACGGCATCGCCGGGCCCGGCACGGCCGGCATCGCCGGGTCGGTGCTGCGGCACTTCGGATCGCTGCGCGCGCTGCTCGACGCGAGCCCGGGCGCGATCAGCGCATTGTCCGGCATCGGCCCGGCGCGTACCGCGGTCTTGCTCGCCACCACCGAGCTGGTGCGCCGGGCGCTCGTCGAACGCGCCAGCGAGCGCCCGCTCGTCGATTCGCCGGGCGCCGTGGAGGATTATCTGCGGCTGACGATCGGCACCCGGGCCCACGAGGTGTTCGTCTGTCTCTATCTGGATGCGCAGCACCGGCTCGTGCACGACGAGGAAGCCACCCACGGCACGCTGACGCGGATGGCCGTCTATCCGCGCGAGATCGTGCGGCGGGCGCTGGAGCTGAAGGCAGCCGCCCTGATCGTGGCGCATAATCACCCGTCCGGCGCGGTACGCCCGAGCGCCGAGGACCGGCGGCTCACGCGCGTGCTGCACGACGCGCTCGCGCTCGTCGACGTGCGGCTGATCGATCACATCGTGGTAGGCGCGAGCGAGACGTTCTCGTTTGCCCAGGCGGGCCTGATGTGACGGACGGCGGACGAACGCGCAGGCCCGCTGCGGCAGCGCCGGCTGGCCGCCCGTTCTGATATGGCCCCATGGCCGCTGGCAAGGCAACGGGCCCGGCGGCGGATCGCCGTCAAACCGGCTCGGGAAATTGGGTTGATTTTCCTGAATTTTTTCTGTTAGAATCGCCGTCTGACTTTTTTCCAACCAGTTCTGAAGCCAAGAAGGGACGAAGGGTCCGGCCATCACCAATGGCTTGGTCTTTCCAAGACGGCAGCGGGGTCCGCAGTCGTTGAGCGAAGAAACTTCACCGGCCATTGAACCCGAATTCAGCGTATTAGGAGTGCTCTCATGGCACGCGTATGCCAAGTAACTGGGAAAGCGCCGATGAGCGGCAACAACGTTTCCCACGCCAACAACAAGACGAAGCGTCGCTTCCTGCCGAATCTGCAAAATCGCCGGTTCTGGGTGGAAAGCGAAAACCGCTGGGTGCGTCTGCGCGTCTCGAACGCCGGCCTGCGCCTGATCGACAAGAACGGCATCGATTCCGTGCTCGCTGACCTGCGCGCACGCGGCGAAGCTTAAGTCCAAGGAGCACGAACATGGCAAAGGGCGCACGCGACAAGATCAAGCTCGAGTCGACCGCTGGTACGGGTCACTTCTATACGACCACGAAGAACAAGCGCAACATGCCGGAAAAGATGGAGATCATGAAGTTCGATCCCGTCGTCCGCAAGCATGTGGCGTACAAGGAAACGAAGATCAAGTAATCTTCCGTCTCCTGTCTGATGACACGAAAAGCCCCGCTCGCGCGGGGCTTTTTGTTTTGCCGGCGCACCCGTGGTTGGCGACGCCGGTTTTTGTCTTGTCGGTGACACATCGGTGTGGCGAACGCGGTATGCTCTGCCCTTTCGCGCGGCCCCCGCCGGCGGAAACATCGGATCAAAGCGTGGAAACGGAGGCAAGATGAATTTCGATGTGGCGATCGTCGGCAGCGGTCTGGCCGGTCTGTCGGTCGCGTTGAACCTGGCGCAGACGCGCCGGGTCGCGCTGATCGCGAAGCGATCGATGATGGAAGGCGCGAGCGACTACGCGCAGGGCGGCATCGCGGCGGTGCTCGATTCGGCCGATAGCATCGAGAATCACGTCAGCGACACGCTGATCGCCGGCGGCGGCCTCTGCGACGAGACCACCACGCGCTTCATCGTCGAGCACGGTCGCGCCGCGATCGAGTGGCTGATCTCGCAGGGCGTGCCGTTCACGCGCGACGCGGCCGCCGAACTCGGCTTCCACCTGACGCGCGAGGGCGGCCACAGCCATCGGCGCATCATCCACGCGGCCGACGCGACCGGCCACGCCGTGCTTGCGACGCTGAGCGAGCGCGCGCGCCGCCATCCGAACATCACGTTCTTCGAAAACCACCACGCGATCGACCTCATCACCTCGGACCGCATCGGCCTCGCGGGCGGGCGCTGCGTCGGGCTCTACGCGCTCGACGTACGCACCGGCCTGACCGTGACGATCGAGGCGCCGCACACCGTGCTCGCCACCGGCGGCGCCGGCAAGGTCTACCTCTACACGACCAACCCCGACACGGCGACCGGCGACGGCATCGCGATGGCCTCGCGCGCGGGCTGCCGCATCGCCAACATGGAGTTCATCCAGTTCCATCCGACCTGCCTCTACCATCCGTATGCCAAATCGTTCCTGATCTCGGAGGCGGTGCGCGGCGAGGGCGGCCTGCTGAAGCTGCCCGACGGCACGCGCTTCATGCCGGCCCATGATGCGCGAGCCGAACTCGCGCCGCGCGACATCGTTGCGCGCGCGATCGACTTCGAGATCAAGAAGCGCGGCATCGACTGCGTCTACCTCGACATCAGCCACCAGCCCGAGGCGTTCCTGCGCGGGCACTTCCCGACCATCCACGCGCGCTGCCTCGAATTCGGCATCGACATCGCGAAGGAGCCGATCCCGGTGGTGCCGGCCGCCCACTACACCTGCGGCGGCGTGGTCACCGATCTGGCCGGCCGTACCGATCTGGCCGGGCTCTACGCGGTGGGCGAGACGGCTTGCACGGGCCTGCACGGCGCGAACCGGCTCGCCAGCAACTCGCTGCTCGAATGCCTCGTGATCGGCCGCGCGACCGCCGATGCGATCGAGGCGGCCGGCTACGAGCCCGCCGCGCACGGCGCGCTGCCGGCCTGGGACGAGAGCCGCGTGTCCGATCCGGACGAGGAGGTGGTGGTCGCGCACAACTGGGACGAACTGCGCCGGATGATGTGGAACTACGTCGGGATCGTGCGTACCGACAAGCGCCTCGCGCGCGCCCGACATCGCATCGAGCTGCTGCGCGACGAGATCCACGAGTACTACGCGAACTTCCGCGTCAGCCCCGACCTGCTCGAACTGCGCAATCTCGTCGACGTCGCCTCGCTGATCGTCGACAGCGCGCGCTCGCGGCGGGAAAGCCGCGGGCTGCACTACAGCCGAGACTGGCCGGACACGCTGCCCAAGGCGCTGCCGACCGTGCTGTCGCCGGCGCGCTGAGCGCCGCCGGCTGCGCGCCGCCCTAATGCAGCGGGCCGGCGAACCGGCGAATCGGCTCGAAAAACGACGAAGCCGCGCGCGGACCCTTCCGCGCGCGGCTTCGCTTTGATCGCGCCTCGTGATTCAGTCGACGATGCGCATCGAGAAATCGGTGGCGCGCACGTCCTTCGTCAGCGCGCCGATCGAGATCCGGTCAACGCCCGTCGACGCGATCTCGACGACGGTATCGGCATTGACGCCGCCCGACACCTCGAGCACGGCCCGGCCGCTCGCGATCCGCACCGCCTCGCGCATCATCTCGAACGTGAAGTTGTCGAGCAGCACCGACTTCGCGCCATGCGCGAGCGCGGTATCGAGCTGCGCGAGCGTCTCCACCTCGATCTGCACCGGCACGCCCGACTGCAGCGCGAACGCCGCGTCGAGTGCCGCGCCGACGCCGCCCGCGGCCGCGATGTGGTTCTCCTTGATCAGGATGCCGTCGTACAGCGCGAGCCGCTGGTTGGCCCCGCCGCCCACGCGCACCGCGTATTTCTGCGCGAGCCGCAGCCCCGGCAGCGTCTTGCGCGTATCGAGGATGCGCCCGCGATGCCCGTCGATCAGATCGACGTAGCGGCGCGTCGCGCTCGCCACGCCGGAGAGCAGTTGCAGGAAATTCAGGCCGTTGCGCTCGGCCGTCAGCAGCGCCCGGGCCGGGCCGCGCAGCTCGCAGACGGTGGCGTCGGCCTCCATCAGTTCGCCTTCGCGATAGCGCCAGTCGACTTCGATCGACGGATCGATCGCGCGCATCACCGCCTCGAACCACGGCACGCCGCATAGCACCGCACGCTCGCGCACGATGACGCGCGCGCGCCGCGCAAGGCCGTCGGGTATCAGCCGGCCGGTCTGGTCGCCGCTGCCGACGTCCTCGGCAATCGCATCGGCGACATTGCGCGCGATCGCGGCCTCGAAGGCCGCGCCGTATTCGGCGACGATCTCGCCGTAGATCGCGGAGACCGCCGTCATGCCGCCCCCACGTTCGAGAACAGGCTCGCATCGCGCTGCAGGTCGCCGCTGGCCTGCACGCGCCGCTTGTGCTCGGCGGCGAACGCGAGCATGCGGTCGATCGGCACGCGCGCACGCAGGCCGAGCGCCGGATCGACGTAAATCTCGTTGTGGCCGCGCTCGAGCACGTCGGCCAGGTTCGCGAGGCCGTTCATCGCCATCCACGGGCAATGCGCGCAGCTCTTGCAGGTCGCGCTGTTGCCGGCCGTGGGCGCCTCGATGAAGGTCTTGCCCGGCGCCGCGAGGCGCATCTTGTGCAGGATGCCGAGATCGGTCGCGACGATGAAGCGCTGCGCGTCGAGCCTGACCGCCGCGTCGATCAACTGCGTGGTCGAGCCGACCACGTCGGCGAGCGCGACCACGCCCTCGGGCGATTCCGGGTGCACGAGCACCTTCGCGTCGGGATACTGGGCGCGCAGCAGGTCGAGCTCGATGCCCTTGAATTCGTCGTGGACGAGGCACGAGCCCTGCCACATCAGCATGTCCGCACCGGTCTTCTTCTGGATGTAGTTGCCCAGGTGCCGGTCCGGCGCCCAGATCAGCTTCTCGCCGCGCGCATGCAGGTCGGCGACGATCTCGAGGCCGATCGACGAGGTGACCATCCAGTCCGCGCGCGCCTTCACGGCGGCACTGGTGTTGGCGTAGACCACCACCTTGCGCTCCGGATGCGCGTCGCAGAACGCCGAGAATTCGTCGGCCGGGCAACCGAGATCGAGCGAGCAGGTGGCGTCGAGATCGGGCATCAGGATGCGCTTGCCCGGGCTCAGGATCTTGGCCGTCTCGCCCATGAAGCGCACGCCGGCCACGATCAGCGTTTGCGCGTCGTGATCGCGGCCGAAGCGCGCCATCTCGAGCGAGTCGGCCACGCAGCCGCCGGTCTCGTCGGCCAGTTCCTGCAGTTCCGCATCGACGTAATAGTGCGCGACGAGCACGGCCTTCTCGCGCGCCAGCAGCGCCCTGATTCGCGCCTTCAGCACGTCGCGCTCCGTCGCCGACGGGCTGTCGGGCACCTTCGCCCACGCCTGCCCGATGCCGCAGGTAGCGCCCGGCCGGTCGTATTCGACGGGTTTGATCGCCGCTTGCATCTTCCTTCTCCTCTGCCCTGCCGATCGGCCGCCGTGAAACCGGCGGCACAAAAGAAAAAACCCCGCCAGCGCGGGGTTTGTGACGTACCGAAATTCTAATCGATTTCCGGTTATGCGTAGCGGCGCAGGCGCGTCGCGAACTCCTGCAGCGCCTTGATGCCGCTCTGCTCGGCACGATGGCACCAGTCCTGCAACTGCATCAGCAACTGCTCGCGCGACGCATTCGAACGGTCCCACATCGCGGCCAGTTCCTGGCGCAGCTGGAAGTAGGTTTGCAGCTTCTGGCTGTTCGCGAAGATTTCCGGCAGCAGCCGCTTCTGCGGCTCGTTCAGGCCGCCCTCTTCCTTGTGGAACCACTTGCGCGCGCCGCGCATCAGCTGGTATTTTTCGCGCGCACCGAGTTCCTTCAGGTGCGCGAGTTCCTGGCGGTAGGCGCGCTTGAGCGCCTTGCCGTAGCGCGCCATCACTTCGTAGCGGTTCGACAGCACGGCCTGCAGCGTTTCCTGGTCGACCACGGCCTTGCGTGCCACGAGGCGCGGCGTCGGCGCGATCTTCTTCACCTTGGCGAGCTTGAACGCCGACAGGATGCGAATGTACATCCAGCCAATGTCGAATTCGTACCACTTGTTCGAGAACTTCGCCGAGGTCGCGAAGGTGTGATGGTTGTTGTGCATTTCCTCGCCGCCGATCACGATGCCCCAGGGAATCAGGTTCGTGCTCGCATCGGTGGAGTTGAAATTGCGGTAGCCCCAGTAGTGCGCGAGGCCGTTGACGACACCGGCCGCCCAGAACGGTATCCAGACCATCTGCACGGCCCAGACCGACAGGCCGACGATGCCGAACAGCGCCACGTCGATCACCATCATCAGGCTCACGCCGAGGATCGTGTACTTCGAATAGACGTTGCGCTCGATCCAGTCGTTCGGCGTGCCGTGACTGAACTTGCGCATGGTTTCCTCGTTCTTCGCCTCGGCGCGATAGAGCTCGGCGCCCTCCAGCAGCACCTTCCAGAGGCCGCGCGTCTGCGGGCTGTGCGGATCTTCCTCGGTCTCGCACTTGGCGTGATGCTTGCGGTGGATCGCGGCCCACTGGCCCGTCAGCATGCCCGTCGACATCCACAGCCAGAGCCGGAAGAAGTGGCTGACGGCCGGATGCAGATCGAGCGCGCGGTGCGCCTGACAGCGATGCAGATAAATGGTGACGGAGATGATCGTGACGTGCGTGGCAACGAGCGTAAACAGCACGATCTGCCACCACGAAAAACGCAACAGCCCGTGGGCCAGAAAGTCGAGCACAGAATTCAGCAAGGCAAATTACCCGTGGTTCAGAGACGGCGCCGGGACGCGGCCGCCGACGTCATAAAAATGAAAGCCTACCGCGTGTAGACGCAATTTTACTGTATCCGTTCCTGGCAACTGTCAAAAATGAATGATTGTTGCTATGGCGCAAGGGGATTGCAGTCTAACGTCGGACATCGAAGGTTTCGGAGTCCAGATACGCTCTGAAAACGCCGAAAAGGGACACACCAAGCCGAGCCGGGCCCGCCGTCCGTGCCGCTGCCCCACCCTCGGAAACAGCGCCGACCCGGGCTCGCCAGGCCGGCGCCGGATGCCGGCGCCAGCGTCCCGACTGACCGCGAGCTACGAGATCGCCTCCGGCTGCCCGACATCAAGGCTCGCGCAGGCCAGCCATTGCGGCTCCGAGGCCGTCCATCGCACGGCCCTCAGGCCTGATCGGCGGCCGGCCCGGCGGACTCCTGCGCCGTCGGCCCGGCCGCTTGCCCTGCCGCCTCGGCCTGGTTCCCGGCCGCTGGCTCGGGGGCCGGCTTCCCCGCGGCCTTGGCGGCCGGCTTCGGACGGCGTTCGAGCACGGCGGCGAAGAAACCGTCGGTGGCGTGACGATGCGGCCACAGCGACAGGTAATCGCCCGTATCGAGCCCGATGCGCTGCTCGGCGAGCACCTGGCTGGCCGGCACCAGCACGAAATCGGGATGCGCGGCGAGAAACTGCGTGACGATCGCCTCGTTCTCGGCCTCCAGCACGCTGCAGGTCGCGTAGACGAGCCGCCCGCCCGCCTTCACGAGACGCGCGGCGCTGGCCAGGATCGAGGCCTGCTTCGGCGCGAGTTCCTCGATCGAGTCGCGCGTCTGGCGCCACTTCAGGTCGGGATTGCGGCGCAGCGTGCCGAGCCCGCTGCACGGCGCATCCACCAGCACGCGGTCGATCTTGCCGGCGAGCCGCTTGATCTTCGCGTCGTGCTCGCTGTCGATCAGCACCGGGTTCACGTTCGACAGCCCGCTGCGCGCGAGGCGCGGCTTGAGCTTGGCGAGCCGCTTCTCGGAGACGTCGAATGCATAGAGCCGGCCGGTGGAGCGCATCGCCGCGCCGAGCGCGAGCGTCTTGCCGCCGGCGCCGGCGCAAAAGTCGACGATCATCTCGCCGCGGCGCGGGGCGACGAGCGAACAGAGCAGTTGGCTGCCCTCGTCCTGCACTTCGATCAGGCCGTCCTGGAAGATCGGCAGCCGCGTCAGCGCCGGCTTGCCGACCACGCGCACGCCGTTCGGCGCGAACGGCGTCTCGCCGGCCTCGATGCCGGCAATGCGCAGCGCATCGAGCACCTGCTCGCGGGTCGCCTTCTGCAGGTTCACGCGCAGATCCAGCGGCGCCGGATAGTTGACGGCGGCCGCGAACTGCGCGAGCGCCTCGGCGTCGAAGCGCTGGCCGAGCGCCTGATGGATCCAGTCGGGCAGGTTGGTGCGCACGCGCAGCGGCAGGCTGGCCGGATCGATCTTCGCGACGTGCTCGAGCCATGCCCACTCCGCGTCCGACACATGCTGCCGGAGCGCCGAGCGGCCCGCCGTCTGCATCAGCCCGAGCAGCGTCAGGCGCCGCGCCGGGCTGCCCGAGCCGCTTTCGGCCAGGTGCGAGAACTCCATCTTCCGGCGCAGCACCGCGAACACCGCCTCGGCGATCACGCCGCGCTCGCCGTGGCCGAGCTTCGGATGCGCACGGAAGAACCGGCTGGTGGCGGCGTCGGCGGGGCCGGTGAATTTCAGGACCTCGGCGAGCAAGGTCTCGGTTTGACCAATCAGAAAACCATGCAGCTTCATACACCCTCACCCTGTTCGTTGTTGTCGGCGGCGACGAGCCATCGGCACGCGCCGGGCGCGACCACCGCACGGCCGCCGTCGAGCCGCAGCCGGCCCTCGACGAACCAGCGCACGGCGCGCGGATAGAGCTGATGCTCGGCCACCAGCACGCGCGCGGCCAGCGTCTGAGCCGTATCGCCGTCGTGCACCGGCACCGCCGCCTGCGCGACGATCGCGCCGCTGTCGAGCTCGGGAATCACGAAATGCACGGTCGCGCCATGCAGCGCCACGCCGGCGGCGAGCGCCGCCTCATGGGTGCGCATGCCCTTGAAGCTCGGCAGCAGCGACGGATGGACGTTCAGCATGCGGCCCTCGTAACGCGTGACGAAGGCCGGCGTGAGGATCCGCATGAAGCCGGCGAGCACGACGAGATCCGGGGCGAAGCGGTCGATCTCGGCCGCCAGCGCGGCGTCGAACGCCTCGCGGCCGTCGTGATCGCGGTGATCGACCACGACGGCGGGAATCCCGCGCGCGGCCGCAAACGACAAACCGGCCGCGTCGGGCCGGTTTGCGATCACGGCGGCCACGCTGGCGGGCCACCTCTCGCGCTCGCACGCGTCGACGATGGCCTCCATGTTGCTGCCGCGACCTGAAATCAGAATGACAAGTTTTTTCATCCGCGGATTTTACCATTCGGGATGGCGGTTTCCCGCCGCCCGAGCCGCCGCGCCGCCCGAACGTTTATAATCTTGCGTTTTGCGGCATCCGCCCGCACCACTCGCCCGCTGCCACCCGCTATCGTGAAAGTCTTTCGCGGCCTGCCCAACGCCGAGAGCCGCGCCCCGTGCGCGCTCACGATCGGCAACTTCGACGGTGTCCATCGCGGCCATCAGGCGCTGCTCGCGCGCGTGCGCGCGGCGGCGGACGCGCGCGGGCTGCCGGTCTGCGTCATGACGTTCGAGCCGCATCCCCGCGAATTCTTCAACCCGGCCGGCGCGCCGCCGCGCATCGCGATGCTGCGCGACAAGCTCGAGGCGCTGCGCGAGAACGGCGTCGATCGGGTGGTCGTCGAGCATTTCAACCACACGTTCGCGAACCAGCCGCCCGAGGCGTTCGTCGAGCAGACGCTCGTGAACGGCCTGCACGCCCGCTGGATGATGGTCGGCGACGATTTCTGCTACGGCGCGAGGCGCGCCGGCAATTTCGCCTCGCTGCGCGAGGCGGGACGGCGCTACGGCTTCGACGTCGAGCAGATGGCCACGCTCACTGCGCCGAACGGCACGCGCATCTCGAGCTCGGGCGTGCGCGCCTCGCTCGCCGCGGGCGACCTCGAGGCGGCCAAGGCCGCGCTCGGCCACGGCTACGCGATCAGCGGCCACGTCACGCACGGGCTCAAGCTCGGCCGCGACCTCGGCTTCCCGACCCTGAACCTGCCGATCGCGCACAAGCGGCCCGCGCTGTCCGGCATCTTCGTGGTGCTGGTGCACGGACTGGCCGGCCACCCGCTGCCGGCCGTGGCGAGCCTCGGCGTGCGCCCGACCGTGATGGACGCGGGCCGCGTGCTGCTGGAAGCGCACGTGCTCGACTGGCACGGCGACGCCTACGGCAAGATCGTGCGCGTCGAGTTCCTGAAGAAGCTGCGCGACGAGGCCAAGTACAGCGACCTGGAAACGCTGACGCGCGCGATCGCGCAGGACGTCGCCGACACGCGCGCCTATTTCGCCGCGCACGGCGGCCGCGGGACCGGCTTCGCGATCTCCGCCACCGACCGAATTAGCTGATCCGCCCCGGGCGCTGCACGCATGTGCCGCGCCGCCCCGGCGCCGGCCTCCCCGATTTCACGACGCGCGAGCGTCACCGAGAAGAGATAGCGACTCCCGACATGAGCAACAAGAAAGCCGACACGAAACCGCAGGCCAAGTATCCGGTCAACCTGCTCGACACGCCGTTCCCGATGCGCGGCGACCTGCCCAAGCGCGAGCCCGAATGGGTTCAGGACTGGGAGCAGCGCGGCGTCTACGAGAAGATCCGCGCGGCCAGTGCCGGCCGGCCCAAGTTCATCCTGCACGACGGCCCGCCCTATGCGAACGGCGACATCCATCTCGGCCACGCGGTCAACAAGATCCTGAAGGACATCGTCGTCAAGTCGCGCAACATGGCCGGCTTCGACGCGCCCTACGTGCCGGGCTGGGACTGCCACGGCATGCCGATCGAAATCCAGATCGAGAAGCAGTTCGGCAAGTCGCTGCCGGCCGCCGAAGTGCAGCAGAAGGCGCGCGCCTACGCGACCGAGCAGATCGAGAAGCAGAAGCTCGGCTTCAAGCGGCTGGGCGTGCTCGGCGACTGGCAGAACCCGTACAAGACGATGAACTTCGTCAACGAGGCGGAAGAGTTGCGCGCGCTCGGCAAGATCATCGAGAAGGGCTTCGTCTACCGCGGCCTGAAACCCGTGAACTGGTGCTTCGACTGCGGCTCGGCGCTGGCCGAGGCCGAGGTCGAGTACAAGGACCGCAGCGACCCGACCATCGACGTGCTGTTCGGCTTCGCCGAGCCGGAAAAGACCGCGCAGGCGTTCGGGCTGGCAGCGCTGCCGCGTCAGGAAGGCGGCATCGTGATCTGGACCACCACGCCGTGGACCATCCCGGCCAACCAGGCGCTCAACGCGCATCCGGAAATCGTCTACGCGCTGGTCGACACGCCGCGCGGCCTGCTGATCCTCGCCGAGGAACGCGTCGCCGCCTGTCTGGCGGCATTCAAGCTGACCGGCAACACGATCGCCACCACGCCGGGGGCGAAGCTCGCGGGCCTGCGCTTCCATCACCCGCTCGCGAGCGCGCACCCCGGCTACCAGCGCACCGCGCCCGTCTATCTCGGCGACTACGTGACGACCGACACCGGGACCGGCATCGTCCACTCGTCGCCGGCCTACGGCGTGGAAGACTTCGTCTCCTGCAAGGCGCACGGCATGACCGACGCCGACATCATCAACCCGGTGATGGGCGACGGCCGCTACATCGAATCGCTGCCGCTGTTCGGCGGCCTGGCGATCTGGGATGCCAATCCGAAGGTGGTCGAGGCGCTGCAGGCCGCGGGCACGCTGCTGCGCAGCGAGAAATACACGCACAGCTACATGCACTGCTGGCGCCACAAGACGCCGATCATCTACCGAGCGACCTCGCAGTGGTTCGCCGGCATGGACACGCCGCCCAAGGACGGCGGGCGCACGTTGCGCGAAGTCGCGCTCGAGGGCGTCGAGGCCACCGCGTTCTATCCCTCGTGGGGCAAGCAGCGCCTCTACAGCATGATCGCGAACCGCCCCGACTGGACGCTGTCGCGCCAGCGCCAGTGGGGCGTGCCGATGGCGTTCTTCGTCCACAAGGAAACCGGCGAGCTGCATCCGCGCACGCTCGAGCTGCTCGAAGCCGTGGCCGAGCGCGTCGAGGCGGGCGGCATCGAGGCATGGCAGACGCTCGATGCGCGCGAGCTGCTCGGCGACGAGGCAAACCTCTACGAGAAGAACCGCGACACGCTCGACGTCTGGTTCGATTCGGGCACGACGCACTGGCACGTGCTGCGCGGCTCGCACAAGGACGCGCTGCAGTTCCCGGCCGATCTCTACCTGGAAGGCTCGGACCAGCACCGCGGCTGGTTCCACTCGTCGCTGCTGACGGCCTCGATGATCGACGGCCGCGCGCCGTACAAGGCCCTGCTCACGCACGGCTTCACGGTGGACGGCGAGGGCCGCAAGATGAGCAAGTCGCTCGGCAACGGCATCGATCCGCACGAGGTGTCGAACCGGCTCGGCGCCGAGATCGTGCGGCTCTGGATCGCCTCGACCGACTATTCGGGCGAGCTGGCGATCTCCGAGGAAATCCTCAAGCGCGTGACGGAAGGCTACCGCCGGATTCGCAACACGCTGCGCTTCCTGCTCGCGAACCTGTCCGACTTCGACTACGCGAAGGACGCCCTGCCGGCCGCCGAATGGCTCGAGATCGACCGCTATGCGATCGCATTCTCGGCGCAACTGCAGGCCGAGCTGCTCGCACACTACGAGAGGTACGAGTTCCATCCGATCGTCGCGAAGCTGCAGACGTACTGCTCGGAGGACCTCGGCGGCTTCTATCTCGACGTGCTGAAGGACCGCCTCTACACGAGCGCGCCGGATTCGGCCGCGCGCCGTTCGGCGCAGACCGCGCTCTACCACGTCACGCAGGGCCTGTTGCGCGTGCTCGCGCCGTTCCTCTCGTTTACGGCCGAGGAAGCCTGGAAGGTGTTCCAGCCGGCCAGCGACACGATCTTCACGGAAACCTACTACGCCTATCCGGCGATCGACGGCGCGGCCGCGCTGATCGACAAGTGGAGCCTGCTGCGCGCCGTGCGCGCCGACGTCACGAAGGCGCTCGAGGAAG
Source organism: Burkholderia glumae LMG 2196 = ATCC 33617 (assembly GCF_000960995.1). Lineage (NCBI taxonomy): Bacteria > Pseudomonadati > Pseudomonadota > Betaproteobacteria > Burkholderiales > Burkholderiaceae > Burkholderia > Burkholderia glumae. Next base: position 347,571 of record NZ_CP009435.1, read on the forward strand.
CCCGCACGGCGAACCGGATCGGCTCGTCGCTGCAGGCCGAGATCGAAATCCGCGCGAGCGGCGCGCGCCACGATGCGCTCGCAAGCCTCGGCGAGGATCTCAAGTTCGTGCTGATCACCTCGGCGGCCAAGGTCGTGCGCGTCGAGACGCCGGCCGACGAAGCGGTCGAAGTCGCGGCCTCGACCTATGCGAAGTGCGAACGCTGCTGGCACTATCGCGCCGACGTCGGCGCGCATGCGGAGCACCCGACGCTGTGCGGCCGCTGCTTCTCCAACCTCTTTGAAAACGGCGAAACCCGGAGCGCTGCTTAACCATGGCGAAAACCCTGTCGAAATCCGCGAGCGGCTCGCTCGCGCCGTGGCTTGGCATTTCGCTGATCGTGATCCTGTTCGACCAGTTGACCAAGATCGCGGTGCTGAAGACCTTCAGCTACGGCGTGATGCACCCGATCACCAGCTTCTTCAACCTCACGCTGGTGTTCAACCGCGGCGCCGCGTTCGGCTTCCTGTCGGCCGCGAGCGGCTGGCAGCGCTGGGCGTTCACCGCGCTCGGCATCGCCGCGACGCTGGTGATCTGCTACCTGCTCAAGCGCCACGGCCACCAGCGCCTGTTCAGCCTGTCGCTCGCGCTGATCCTGGGCGGTGCGCTCGGCAACGTGATCGACCGGCTGATGTACGGTCACGTGATCGATTTTCTCGATTTCCATCTGCGCGGCTCGCACTGGCCGGCGTTCAACCTCGCCGATTCGGCGATCACGATCGGCGCCGTGCTGCTCGTCTACGACGAGCTGCGCCGCGTGCGCGGCACGCGCTGAGCCTCACCGTCGCGCCCGAGCGGCGCGGCGCGTGACAGGGCCGGGCCGCGTGGCGCCGGCCCGTTTCGTTACCGGAGGTCCAGTTGGAACACCAGGAACTGGCAGGAAAACATCTCGTGATCGGCATGACGGGCGGCATCGCCTGCTACAAGATCGCCGAACTCACGCGCCTGCTGACCAAGGCCGGCGCGACCGTGCAGGTGGTGATGACCGAGGCCGCCACGCAGTTCATCACGCCGGTCACGATGCAGGCGCTGTCGGGGCGGCCCGTGTTCACGAGCCAGTGGGACGCGCGCGTCGACAACAACATGGCGCACATCGACCTGTCGCGCCACGCCGACGCGATCGTGATCGCGCCGGCCTCGACCGACTTCCTCGCGAAGCTCGCGCACGGCTTCGCCGACGATCTGCTCGCGACGCTGTGCATCGCGCGCGACTGCCCGCTGCTGGTGGTGCCGGCCATGAACCGCCAGATGTGGCAGAACCCGGCCACGCAGCGCAACGCAGCGCAGTTGCGCGCCGACGGCGTGGCCGTGCTCGGCCCCGATTCGGGCGCGCAGGCCTGCGGCGAAGTCGGCGACGGGCGCATGCTCGAGCCGGGCGCCATCTACGAGGCAATCGTCTCGCATTTCCGGCCGAAGCGGCTCGCCCACAAGCGCGTGCTGATCACGGCCGGCCCGACCTTCGAACCGCTCGATCCGGTGCGCGGGCTCACCAACCGCTCCAGCGGCAAGATGGGCTTCGCGCTCGCACGCGCCGCGCAGCAGGCCGGTGCCGAGGTTCACCTGGTGGCGGGCCCGGTGCCGCTCGCCACGCCGTGGGGCGTCTACCGCGAGGACGTGCAGACCGCGCAGCAGATGCACGACGCCGTGATGCATGCGGTGCCCGACGCGGATCTGTTCATCGCGGTGGCGGCCGTGGCCGACTGGCGCGTCGACCAGCCCGCCGAGCACAAGATCAAGAAGACCGCCGATCGCCGGATGCCGGTGCTGAACTTCGTCGAGAATCCCGACATCCTGGCCGCGGTCGCGGCACTGCCCGACGCGCCCTACTGCGTCGGCTTCGCGGCCGAAAGCGGCGACCTCGACGTACACGGCGAGGAAAAGCGCCTGCGCAAAGGGGTGCCCCTGTTGATCGGCAACCTCGGCCCGCTGACGTTCGGCCTCGACGACAATGAGGTCGTGCTGTTCGAAGCCGGCGGCACGACGCGGCTGCCGCGCGCGCCGAAGGCCACGCTCGCGCACACGCTGATCGACGAAATCGCGAAGCGTCTGCCCGACACGCGCCTGATCTGATCCATCCAAGCCGCCGGGCCGCAACGCATGGCGCGGCCCGGTGCATGTTGCAATTTCACGACTCCTGCCAGCAGACCCGCCGCATGAAACTCGACCTCAAGATCCTCGACGCGCGCATGCGCGACTACCTGCCGAACTACGCGACGCCGGGCAGCGCGGGCCTCGACCTGCGCGCCTGCCTCGACGCCGCCGTCACGCTGCAGCCGGGCGAAACGACGCTGGTGCCGACCGGGCTCGCGATCCACCTCGCCGATGCCCGCTATGCGGCGCTGATCCTGCCGCGCTCGGGCCTCGGCCACAAGCACGGCATCGTGCTCGGCAACCTCGTCGGCCTGATTGACTCCGATTACCAGGGCCAGCTGATGATCTCGACCTGGAATCGCGGGCAGACCGCGTTCACGCTCGAGCCGTTCGAGCGGCTCGCCCAGCTCGTGATCGTGCCGGTCGTGCAGGCGAGCTTCAACGTCGTCGAAGCGTTCGCACAGAGCGAGCGCGGTGAAGGCGGCTTCGGCAGCACCGGCCGTGGCTGACGGCCCAAGGGCGACCAGAGCGCCCGCCGCAGGGACGTCGCGGGGGGCTCGCGGGGGCCGCCGCGATTAGTACGTTTATTCCATTCGAATCACCGGCCGGCGGCGTTTGCCGGCCATGCCGGCGGCCGCCGCCACGCATTCAGGAGCGCAAACTCGCACCGAATGCGCAACAATCGGGCACCCCTGACGAAAAAGAAAAACGGCGCGGAGTGAACTCCGCGCCGTTGGGCTCACACGCACCGCGCGCGAGCGGACCGGATCGCCGGATCCGATCGATTACTCGACTTCGACCGTCTCTTCGCTCGGCTTCGGCGGCTCGGCCGAGTTGTCGAACGACAGTTGGACCGCGTCGTTCTCGTCGACGTCCACCGTCACGCGGCCACCGCTGACGAGCTTGCCGAACAGCAGTTCGTCGGCCAGCGCACGGCGGATCGTGTCCTGGATCAGACGCTGCATCGGCCGCGCACCCATCAGCGGATCGAAGCCGTGCTTCGACAGATACTTGCGCAGCGCGTCGGTGAAGAGCGCATCCACCTTCTTCTCGTGCAGCTGATCTTCCAGCTGGATCAGGAACTTGTCGACCACGCGCATGATGATTTCCTCATCGAGCGAGCGGAAGCTGATGGTCGAGTCGAGTCGGTTGCGGAATTCCGGCGTGAACAGGCGCTTGATCTCGGCCATTTCGTCGCCGGTTTCGCGGCGCGTCGTGAACCCGATCGTGCCCTTTTGCATCGACTCGGCGCCCGCGTTGGTCGTCATGATGATGATGACGTTGCGGAAATCGGCCTTGCGACCGTTGTTGTCGGTCAGCGTGCCGTGGTCCATCACCTGCAGCAGCACGTTGAAGATGTCCGGATGCGCCTTTTCGATTTCGTCGAGCAGCAGCACGCAGTGCGGCTTCTTGGTGACGGCCTCGGTCAGCAGCCCGCCCTGGTCGAAACCGACATAGCCCGGCGGCGCGCCGATCAGCCGGCTCACCGCGTGACGCTCCATGTACTCCGACATGTCGAAGCGGATCAGCTCGATGCCCAGCGTGAACGCGAGCTGACGCGCCACTTCGGTCTTGCCGACGCCGGTCGGGCCGGAGAACAGGAACGCGCCGATCGGCTTGTCGAGCTTGCCGAGGCCGGCCCGCGCCATCTTGATCGAGGCCGCCAGCGCGTCGATCGCCGGATCCTGGCCGAACACCACGCTCTTGAGGTCGCGATCGAGCGTCTGCAGCTTGCTGCGATCGTCCTGCGACACGCTTTGCGGCGGGACGCGCGCGATCTTCGAGATGATTTCCTCGATCTCGGCCTTGCCGATCGTCTTCTTCTGCTTCGACTTCGGCAGGATCCGCTGCGCCGCGCCGGCCTCGTCGATCACGTCGATCGCCTTGTCCGGCAGGTGCCGGTCGGTGATGAAGCGTGACGACAGCTCGGCGGCCGCCGACAGCGCGCCAGACGAATACTTGACGCCGTGGTGCTCCTCGAAGCGCGACTTCAGCCCGCGCAGGATCGCCACCGTCTGCTCGACGCTCGGCTCGTTCACGTCGACCTTCTGGAAGCGCCGCGACAGCGCCGCATCCTTCTCGAATATGCCGCGATATTCGGTGAAGGTGGTCGCGCCGATGCACTTCAGATTGCCCGACGAGAGCGCCGGCTTGAGCAGGTTGGAGGCGTCGAGCGTACCGCCCGAGGCCGCGCCCGCGCCGATCAGCGTGTGGATCTCGTCGATGAAGAGGATCGCGTGCGGACGCTCCTTCAGTTCCTTCAGCACCGTCTTCAGACGCTGCTCGAAATCGCCCCGATATTTCGTGCCCGCGAGCAATGCGCCCATGTCGAGCGAGAACACCTGTGCGTTCGCGAGGATGTCGGGCACCTCGCCGCGCGTGATGCGCCATGCCAGGCCCTCGGCGATCGCGGTCTTGCCCACTCCGGCCTCGCCGACCAGCAGCGGGTTGTTCTTGCGACGGCGGCAGAGCACCTGCACGACGCGCTCGACCTCGGTCTCGCGACCGATGAGCGGATCGATGCGGCCGTCCTTGGCCATCTGGTTCAGGTTCTGCGTGAACTGCGCGAGCGGCGTTTCCTTCTGCGCGTTCGCGTCCTCCGACTCCGGCGTGCCGTCACCGGCCTTCGCCGCGTCGGAGCTGCCCGTCTTGGCGATGCCATGCGAAATGAAGTTCACGACGTCGAGCCGCGTCACGCCCTGCTGTTGCAAATAGTAGACAGCATGCGAATCCTTCTCGCCGAAGATCGCCACCAGCACGTTCGCGCCCGTGACTTCCTTCTTGCCGTTCGAGGTCGACTGCACGTGCATGATCGCGCGCTGGATCACGCGCTGGAAACCGAGCGTCGGCTGCGTGTCGACGTCGTCGGTACCCGGCACTGTCGGTGTGTTGTCGTGGATGAAGTTGCGCAGGTTCTGGCGCAGATCCTCGATGTTGGCCGCGCATGCGCGCAACACTTCGGCCGCCGTCGGGTTGTCCAGCAGCGCGAGCAACAGGTGTTCGACCGTTATGAATTCGTGCCGCGCCTGGCGCGCTTCCATGAACGCCATGTGCAGGCTGACTTCCAATTCCTGGGCAATCATGCTTCCTCCATCACGCACTGCAGCGGATGCCCTGCCTGCCGCGCATGGGTAACGACTTGCTCAACTTTGGTCGACGCGATGTCCCGCGTATAGACCCCACATACCCCCCGCCCCTCGCGATGTACCCTCAGCATAATCTGCGTCGCGGTTTCGCGGTCTTTCTTGAAATACTCCTGCACCACCATCACGACGAATTCCATCGGGGTGAAATCGTCGTTGAGCAGCACCACCTTGTACATCGAAGGCGGCTTCAGCTTCTGCTCGCTGCGTTCCAGGACGGTGTTGTCCTGCTTGTCCGGGATGATCGCCATACACCCATTCTAAACAACTCGGACAGGCCCGCAATCCTGTCATTAACCAGCCTTGCGGCCGGCACCGTTCTGACTGCATGCTCGCAGATCTGCGTGGTAGGCGCGACGCGGCATCCGGCTCGCGGCACCGGCCCCCGTCGCGCATGCGACCACGGAACCGCTACCGTGACGCGACGCTCGGATCAGTATCCCATATTCCCGGCGAGCTCGAAGGCCCGTCACCCGCGTCGGGTATATGAGCCGATTATGGGGCTTTTCAAGCATTGCTGCTCGGCACGCGACCGGCGCTGAAAAGCGGGATAAACCCTGAAAATGGATTCTTTACAACGGCCCTCAAACCGCCCACAAATTCCCCTTGACACCCAAATAAAGAGCGCCAACAATCAAGCTGGCACTTTTTTCTTTTTGTCTGTGTTGACGACGGAGAATGGGCCGAGGTGAGCTTGTGAGGGGGGAACGGCTGCATTTGCCGGTCGTTTAGCTTTTCGAGCGTGCTCGTGGTAACGACTGAGTGACAGGGGAAGTAGGTATGGCAACTGGTATCGTCAAGTGGTTCAATGACGCGAAGGGCTTCGGTTTCATTACGCCCGATGAAGGCGGCGAAGATCTGTTTGCACATTTCTCGGCCATCAACATGCAGGGTTTCAAGACCCTGAAAGAAGGCCAGAAAGTGAGCTTCGAGGTGGTTCAAGGCCCGAAGGGCAAGCAGGCTTCGAACATCCAGGCAGCCTGAGCGCATTGGATTCTCGATAAAAACCCGGCTCCGAGCCGGGTTTTTTTTCGCCGGCCCCATCGGCGTCGGCCTCTTCGCCGTTCGGCGGCGGCCATGCTCGGCCGCCGCGCCTCAGACGACCTTCAAGGTGCCCATCATGCCGAGATCCTCGTGTTCGAGGATATGGCAGTGGAACATCCGCTCGCCGGCCTGGTGCTGGACCGTGGCGATCCGCACCGTCTCGCCCTTCCTGACGTTGACGGTGTCGCGCCAGGCGCGGAACGGCTCCGGCGTGCGCTGCCCGCGCAGTTCGCGCTCGAGCACCTGGAACTGCGTGCCGTGCAGATGGAACGGGTGGTCCATGTCGGTGGTGTTGGTGATGGTCCACAGTTCGACCTCGCCGCGCCGGCTCGTGAGCGTCGCGCGATGCGGCGACCAGGTCTGCCCGTTCACGAGGAAGCGCATGCCGGCCGGGCGGGTGCCCGGCGCCGAGGCCATCATCGCGTCCATGTCCATCGCCTCGCCGAACGTAACCGACTTGCGCGCCACCGGCGTGCCGAGCGCCGGCACCGCGCGCAGCGCGGCGGGCACCTCGCGCGCCGGCGCCGGCGCGAAGCTGAGGTCCGCGAGCGGAAGCGGCGGATCGGGCGGCAGCGAGGCATCCTCGTCGGCCGACATGGCCATGGCCATCTTGCTGCGGTCGTAGGTGGCCGCGCGCAGCACCGCGCGCGAGGCATGCTCGCCGGCGCGCACCAGCAATTCGGCGCGCTCGCCCGGCGCGAGCAGCAGCGCGGTCACGCGGCGCGGCCGCTCGAACAGGCCACCGTCGGTGCCGACCTGTTCGAAGGCGCGGCCGTCGTCGAAGCACAGGTTCAGGAAGCGCGCGCTGCAGCCGTTCCAGACACGCCAGCGCTCGTCGCCTGCCACCTCCAGGCGCGGGCGGCGCGCGCCGTTGACCAGCACGAACTGGCCTTCGCGGCCGTTCATCCAGTCCATCATGTCGTTCGGGGCGATCGCGCCATCGGCCGCCAGCTTCAGGTCCGACACGAACAGCTGGCGCTCGGGCCAGCCGGCGAGCGGATCGTCGGCCGCGCGCACCACGAGCGGCCCGGCCAGGCCGCGAAACACCTGCTCGGCCGTCATCATGTGCGGATGAGGGTGATACCAGTAGGTGCCGGCGCTGCCTTTCGGCAACGTGAAGCGATAGGTGCGCGAAGCGCCGGGCGCGATCAGCGCGAGCGGGTTGCCGTCCTGGTCGGGCGGCACCGGCAGGCCATGCCAGTGGACCGTGGTCGGCTGCGGCAGGTGGTTGACGACACGGATCTCGACGGCGTCGCCCTCGTGCAGCTCGATCAGCGGCCCCACCACGGCACCCGTCGCCGCGTCGCCGTAGAGCCACATGCCGGTGGGTGCCGCGCCGGGCAATAGCTGCCGCGCGACCGGCTGCGCCACGAGCGTCGCGCGGAATTGCCCCGGCGTCGTGCTCTCGTTGGCGAGCACGCGCAGCGGCGCGAGCGGCGCGCCGGCCGGCAGCGCGTCGGCAGCCGCGAGCGTGCCGCCACCGGCGGGCCCCGCCGCGTCCGGCGCCGCATGCATGCCCGCCATGCCGCTCATCTGCTCCATGGCATGCGGCGCCTCCGCCGCCGGCACCTTCGCGAGCGCGCCGCGCGCGAAGGCGAGCGAAGCCGCCGCGCCGAGCGCGCGGCGGAGAAATTGCCTGCGTATCATCGATCGACTCCCCTGTCAGCGAAGCGATGACGATACACCGGCGCGTGCACCGCTGCAGCGGCGCACGCGCCGTTTCGCGTCAGACGGCGAGCTTGCGGAACGTTTCGAGCACCGCTTCGCCGCGGAACGGCTTGACGATCCAGCCGCGCACGCCGGCCGCCTTGCCGCGCTCCTTCATCGCGGGGCTGCTTTCGGTGGTCAGCATCACGACGTTGACCGAGGCGTTGCCGAGTTCGCTGCGGATCTTCTCGACCATCGTCAGGCCGTCCATGTTCGGCATGTTCACGTCGCTGACCACCAGGCGGATGGCCGGACTCGTCTTCAGCTTCGCCAGACCGTCCTTGCCGTCCACCGCCGTTTCCACCTCGAGCCCGTTCTTGCGCAGGAAGCCCGCCACTTCGTCGCGCACCGTGCTCGAATCGTCCACCACCAGAATCTTTGCCATGTTCGTCGTCCCTTGTCGGTTGCTTAAAACCAGTCCAGCTCGCCGGCGTCGACCATGTCGCCGACCGCCTGCGCGTGATCGTCGAACGACTCCGGCGACCATTGCAGGCTGAACACGAAACGCTGATGCAGCGTCACGGTGCGGCCCGACTTGTCGTCGGTCACCCGGTACTTGAAACACAGTTGCGGGTTCTCGGAGCCGAACGAAATGTACTTGTGCTTGTGGTTCACGAGCAGCGGCACCTGCACCGAACTCGCGGCCGGTATCTGGCTGCTGCCCAGGAAGCGATCCTTGAAGGCGCCCCACACCAGGTTCGTCAGCTCGCCGAGCACCCCGTTCAGGTCGCGGAAATCCGGTGCCCGCTCGTCCGGATGCATCGCCGCGACGAAGTCGAGCATCGGCTGCTCGTCGGTCTGCATCATCATGTAGCCGCGGCACCACGCGCTTTCCAGCGCGATCAGGCTGAACACCTCGCCGTAGATGATCTGGTCGCGCACGATGCAGGGCGTCTCGCAGCCGATCGTCATGCCGCGGAAGATCGTGGCGAGGCGCGCCTCGGTGATCTCCTCGATGCCGCGCACCAGTGCGTTCGGGTAGGCGAGGCTGAACAAGTATTCGTCGACGGCGCGGCGCAGCGGCGCGAGGTCGGGCAGCGCGTAGCTGGCGCAGGCCACGCGCCTGAGCGCCTCGGGCAGGCCGTCGGCGGCGCTGCCGTCGGGACGCCGCACGATGATCGGCAGTTCGGGGCGCAGCGCGTCGATCTGCGCGGCCACCGCGGCAGCCTCGTCGGTCGAGCCGCCGTAGTCGAACGCGAGCAGCACCGCGCCGAGATCGATGTTCGAGCGCAGCACCTTCAGCAGCCGGTTGCGGCGCGCCTTGAGGCCGACCAGGTTGTGCTCGTCGCAGAACTGGCGGATCGCGTCGAGGTGGGTCGCGCTGTCGTCGAGCACCAGCACCTTGCTGACGGGCGTGTCGTGAGTCGTCATGCCTTCTCCTGCCGAGGGGTGATTCGGTTCTTCCATCAAAACAATTCGAGCTCGCCCGCGCCCGCATCGACATCGAGCGTCTGCGCCACGAAATCGACGGGCGCGTTCGCGCAGACGCAGAGCGTCGCGCCGAGCCGCACCGTGCCGCCCACCATCAGGTCATAGGCGCTCACGTGGTCGGGCCTCAGCTCGACGAGATGCGCGGCGCTCGCGCCGTTCAGGCCATACGGCGTCGACATCCCGAGATCGGGGAAATGCTCGACGAGCGCCTGGTTGATCGCGCCGCAGCAGAGGTTCGCGACTTCCAGGAACGCCTCGCGCAGCGGCCGCTGTCCGGCCGTGCCGCCGGTGCCGATGTAATAGGCGCGCGTGGCGGGGTCGTCGCGGTAGTGCAGCAGCAGCAGCAGGCGAAAGCGCAGCGACGAGATGGTCAGCACGATCGCCTCGATGCCGCGCGACACATCCGGCGCCTCGCGCGGCGTGATCTCGCAGACGCCGTCGGTCGCGAGCCGCGCCTGCGCCGCGCCGAAGAAGATCCGCTCGAAGCTCTCGCGCGCGTTCGCGCCGATCACGATTCGCTCCGTTCGAGCCGGTCGCGCAACTGGGTGGCCAGCAGGTCGACGTTGCCGAGCGAGGCGGTGATCATCTTGCCGCCCGCCTGGATGTCCTGGAACGTGGCGGCGGTCACCAGGTCGTTGCGGTCCAGGCTGTTCTGGTAGCTCTTGGAAAGCTCCTGCGAGCGCGAGGCGAGCGAGCGCACCTCGCTGGCCACGATCGAGAAGCCGCGCCCCGCCGTGCCGGCGCGCGCGGCCTCGATCGAGGCGTTCAGCGAGACGATCAGCACGTGCGCGACGATCGACGAAAGCTCGCGATTCTTCGCATGCATGTCCTGGTTCTGCGTCATCAGCGAGATCATCTGCTCGTGCCAGCGCTCGAACGTGCCGGCCAGGCCGCGCAGCCGCGCCGCCTCGGTGGCGATCCGCCCGGCCAGTGCATGCGCGGCGTCGCGCTCGCCCTCGGCCTTCGCGAGCGAGGCACGCGCCGCGGCGATCTGCGCGCTCGCCTGCTCGAGCGAGGCGTCGAGCGCGTGCTCGCGCGCGGCCGCCTGCCGGGCCTGGTCGGCGCTGCGCGCCGCCCAGTCGGCCTGCGCCGCCGCGGCATGCGCCTCGGCCGCCGCCTGCCCGGCCTCGAGCCGGCCCACCTCGGCCAGCGCGCGCGTCGCGCGCAGATACATGACGCAGCCGAATACGACGGCCGCGATCGCGACCACCCCCAGCCCTGCTGCCCAGAGTCCACCCGTCATCGACATCGCGTTACGCCCGATCGATCGCCTGGTCGTCGCGTGCCGCTGCCTCGGCGCTCGCGACCTCGATGCCGACGCTGTCGACGGCGTAGTGGTCCGGCAGGCTGACGATGGTCTGGAAGCGCCGGAACGCGGCCCCCTGACGATCGTCCGTGAAGCGCAGCGCGATGCTGCCGCCGACGCGCACCACGAAGCTGCGCACCGCATCCATGCCGACGCCGCGGCCCGACACGTCGGTGACGGCGCTCGCGGTCGAGAAACCTGGGCGGAAGATCAACGCGGCCACGGCCTCGTCGTCGTTGGCCACCGCCGCGTCGTCGAGCCAGCCGCGCTCGCCGGCGATCGTCCGGATCCGCTCCAGCGCGAGGCCGCGGCCGTCGTCGCTGACGGTGATCTGCAGCATGCCGGCATCGACGCCGACCTCGATGTCGATCGTGCCCGCGTCCGGCTTGCCTGCGGCGCGGCGCGCCTCGGGCGCCTCGATGCCATGGTCGAGCGCGTTGCGCAGCAGGTGCATGAAGACGTCCTTGACCACCGTCGCCACTTCGCTGCGCACGCGATAGCCGTTGTCGTCGATGCGCACCACCGGTGCGGCCTTGCCGAGATCGGCGGCAAGCGCCGGCAGCGATTCGGTCACGCCGGCGATCATGCCGCCGAGCGTTTCGGTGCCGAGCAGGCGCAGCGTGTCGCGCACCGAATCGCGCATCGACAGCCAGTTGTGCGGGTCGGCCGGATCGGCCGCGTCGAGCAGGCGCAGGCTTTCGCGAATCCGCGCGCGCTCGACCACCAGGTAGCGGTCCGGCTCCGCGCCCGTGGCCGGGCCGCGACGCCCGAGGCTCACGTTGTTGATGGTCGCGTAGTGGTCGAGCGCCTCGCGCACGCGCGCCAGATCGCTCATCAGCTCGTGCTGGTCCCACTCGCGCGCCGCGTCCGCGCTGCGCAGCTCGTCGTAGACCTGCTCGGCCTCGTGCACGATGTTGGTCAGATGCTGGAGGCTGTAGGTCCGCGCGTTGCCCTTGATGGTGTGCATGTTGCGGAACAGCGCGGCGAGCGCGGAGCTGTCGGCGCGCTCGTGCTGGCGGATGATGCGCTCGTTCTCATGCAGGAAGCCGGTGGCGCTCTCCACGAAATCGTGGAACTTGTCCTGGCTGACCGCGAGAATCTCGCCGATCATCTCCAGGCGGCGGCGCTGCTCGTTGGCCTGCGCCGACAGCGCGCGCAGTTCGGTCACGTCGCGCACGCACAGCATCAGGCGCACGATGGTGCCGGTCTCGTCGGTGATCGCCGACCACGACAGATCGAGACGCTTCTCGGCGCCGTTCGGCATGCGCTTGCCGATCTCGTTGACGAGCAGGTGCTGGTTGAATTCGAAGTTGATGCCGTCCTCGCCGAGGCACGCGTCGATCGCCGCCTCGATCTGCGCGCGTCCGTCCGAGCCGACGTCCGAGTCGGCGAACACGAGCTCCATGGCCGACCGGCCGGCGATGTCGTCGGTCTCGAAGATGCGCTCGAGGAACGCCGAGTATTCGCGATGCACGGTGCCGCCCGGCACGATCGTCAGGATGCCCTGCTGCATGTTCTGCAGCATCGCCTGGATGTCGGCGGTGCGCTGCTTGAGCTGGGCGGCGTTGCGCTGGATGGTCTCGATCATGCCGTTGAACGCAACGATCGAGCGGCCGATTTCGTCCATGCGGCCCACCGGCACGCGGCGCGTGAAGTCCTGGCTCGACGCGATCTCGCTCATCATGTGCTGCATCCGGCCGAGCGGACGCACGATCTGGCGGTAGAGCATCAGGCCGACGCCGATCAGCACCACGCTCACGATGCCCGCGACGATCGCGATCGTCATCGTGGTGGTGGCCAGCATGCCGTTCAGCGTGGCGATCGCCTCGTCCTTCTGGCGGTTCTTCTCGATGCGCAGCGTTTCGATGATGCCTTCGAGCTCGTCGCGGTACTGCGCGACGTTGGCGAACAGGTAGGCCTGCGCCAGTTCGTTCTTGCCCTCCGACTTCATCTTCGCGGTGTCGTGGATCGCATCGAAGTAGTTGCTCAGGCTGTCGCGCGCCTGCGAGATCAGCCCGGTCTGCGCCTGGCCCTTCGCCGAGCGGCTCTGCGCGTCGAGCGCCGCACGCAGCGACGCCTCCTTGGTATTCAGTTCCGTGAGCGCCTGCGACGCCATGGTCGCGTCGGGGGCGTAGACGAACGTCATCATCGCGATCTGCACGTCCTTCAGGTCGGCAACCAGATCGGAGGAAGCGAGTGCGCTCGGTACGACGCCCTGCGTCACCTGACGAACGCTTGCCGCGCTGCGCTGCGCCTGATAGACGGCATAGCCGCCGATCGCCGCGAGCGCGACGAACATCAGCGCCACAAGCAACGTAATGCGATGTCGGATGGTCATGTGAATCCCCGTAGCAGCCATGTGTGTGAGTCCGGCCCGCCCGTCCGATCGACTTGGAAAGTCGGACGAATCGCCGGGCGGGCGCATTATGGCTGCCGGCGTATGACTTCACGATGACCCGTCGGGCATCGAATCCGAAATGCTGTATTTCGCTGCCGCCTCGCGTGCGACGCCTCAAGTTTGAAGACCGACGGCCGTTAATTGCGGGCCGCTCGTCGGGGCGAAGACGTGCTCGTGCCACGCGCCCGATGCCCGCGCCGTGCCGCCCCACCTGCCCGCCCGCCGCCGAAATCCGTCATTTTTCATGATACGGAACGTCAACGCGCGTCGTAAAAAATCATGATGCGCAGCACCAAAACGCGTTTTCGCGATGTTGCAACGCGTTCCGCAGTCTGAAAATGCAATTCCAAACCATTGTTTTAACAAGATTATTTTTGTTTCGAGCAGACGCTCTACGCCCTCGATCGCGGCGCGTCGCCCACGTAGACTGATTTCCATGGATCGACGCAACGCGAGGGCCACGATCCGCCGGCCCCTCGCCCGCCACCGGCGCGGACGTCGACGAGCCGGCTCCCGCCGCGCGGCGGGAGCGCAACCGATTTCTTTCTTGAATGGTGAACGGAGGCTGACATGAAGGGATTTCGCTATGGATCGGACCAGGGGTCGTTCTACATCCTGCCGGGCAACGACGGCTGGGAGGCGACGTTCGGCAACGCATCGCTGGGCGAGTTCAAGAGCCCGGAGCATGCAGTCGATCACCTGGCGCGCGGCGCGCACTGCGCGGCGCTCGACGAGATCGACACCTCGACGCTCGAGATCCCCGGACAGATCGACGATTGGGAAATCGTCCACGTGTAAACGGGAAACGGCGCACGCGTGCCTTGCCTCGCGCGTGCGCCGTTGTTTGCGCCATTGCTTATGTGATGTGCCGCCGCACGCGCCAGATCGGACGCGCGCGGCGGCGCGGTACAGGCGGTGACGTTCGCCGCCTGCGCCGCGTTGGAGCGGGCACCTTGCCGCCGCCGCGCGCTCGCGCGTTGAACGCCGGACTCGGCACCGCCCGCACGGCTTACGCCAGTGCGTCGATCACGCCGTTGAGCGTCGCGCTCGGACGCATGGCCCGGCTAGTCAGCGCGGCGTCCGGACGGTAGTAGCCGCCGATGTCGACCGGCTTGCCCTGCGCCGCGCCCAGTTCCGCCACGATGCGTGCCTCGTTTTCCGTCAGCGTCTTGGCGACACCGGCGAATTGCGCGGCCAGTTCCGCGTCCTCGGTCTGCGCGGCCAGCGCCTGCGCCCAGAACAGGCACAGGTAGAAATGGCTGCCGCGGTTGTCGATGCCGCCCACCTTGCGTGCCGGCGAACGGTTCTCGTCGAGGAACTTGCCGGTGGCCTGGTCGAGCGTCTTCGCGAGCACCAGTGCCTTGGGGTTGTGATAGGCGTTGCCGAGGTGCTCGAGCGAAGCGGCCAGCGCGAGGAATTCGCCGAGCGAATCCCAGCGCAGGAAGCCTTCCTCGTTGAACTGCTGCACGTGCTTCGGCGCCGAGCCGCCCGCGCCGGTTTCGAACATGCCGCCGCCCGCCATCAGCGGCACGATCGACAGCATCTTCGCGCTGGTGCCCAGTTCCATGATCGGGAACAGATCGGTCAGGTAGTCGCGCAGCACGTTGCCGGTCACCGAGATGGTGTCCTTGCCGGCGCGGATGCGCTCGAGCGAGAAGCGCGTCGCCTCGACGGGCGGCAGGATCCGGATGTCGAGACCGTTGGTGTCGTGATCCTTCAGATACCGCTCGACCTTCTTGATGATCTGCGCGTCGTGGGCACGCGCGGCGTCGAGCCAGAACACGGCGGGCGTGTTCGAGGCGCGCGCGCGCTTCACGGCCAGCTTGACCCAGTCCTGCACCGGCGCGTCCTTGGTCTGGCACATGCGCCAGATGTCGCCCGACTTCACTTCATGCTCGAGCAGCACGCGGCCGGCCTCGTCGGTCACGCGCACCACGCCGTCGGCCGTGATCTGGAAGGTCTTGTCGTGCGAACCGTATTCCTCGGCCGCCTGCGCCATCAGGCCCACGTTCGGCACGCTGCCCATGGTGACGGGATCGAACGCGCCGTGCTGCTTGCAGTCGTCGATCACGGCCTGGTAGACGCCCGCGTAGCAGCGGTCCGGAATCACGGCCTTGGCGTCGTGCAGCTTGCCGTCCGCGCCCCACATGCCGCCCGAATCGCGGATCATGGCCGGCATCGAGGCGTCGACGATCACGTCGCTCGGCACGTGCAGGTTCGTGATGCCCTTGTCCGAATTGACCATCGCGAGGGACGGGCGCTTTTCATACTGGGCCTTGATGTCGGCTTCGATCTCGGCGCGCTTCTCGGCCGGCAGGTCCTTCAGGCGTGCGTACAGGTCGCCGATGCCGTTGTTCGGGTTGAAGCCGATCTTGACGAGCGTCTCGGCGTGCTTGGTCAGCACGTCCTCGTAGAACACCGACACGAACTGGCCGAACAGGATCGGATCGGAGACCTTCATCATGGTCGCCTTCAGGTGGACCGAGAACAGCACGCCGCGGGCCTTCGCGTCGGCGATCTGCGCCTCGATGAAGCTGCGCAGCGCGGTGCGGCTCATCACCGAGGCGTCGATGATTTCACCGGCCTTGACGACGGTCTTTTCCTTCAGCACCTTCTTCGTACCATCGGCCGTGGTCAGTTCGATCCTGACGCTGCCGGCCGCGTCGATCAGCGCCGACTTCTCGCTGCCGTAGAAGTCGCCCTCGCTCATGTGCGCGACGTGCGATTTCGAATCGGCGGTCCAGGCTCCCATCTTGTGCGGGTGCTTGCGGGCGTAGCTCTTGACCGACAGCGGCGCGCGGCGGTCCGAGTTGCCTTCGCGCAGCACCGGGTTCACGGCGCTGCCCTTGATCTTGTCGTAGCGGGCCTTGGCGTCCTTCTCGGCGTCGCTGCTCGCTTCGTCGGGATAGTTCGGCAGCTTGTAGCCCTGCGCCTGCAGCTCGGCGATCGCGGCCTTCAGCTGCGGCACCGAGGCGCTGATGTTCGGCAGCTTGATGATGTTCGCTTCGGGACGCAAGGTCAGCTGGCCAAGCTCGGCGAGATCGTCGCTGATCTTCTGCTCGGGAGTGAGCGCCTCGGGAAACGCGGCGATGATACGGCCGGCGAGCGAGATGTCGCGGGTTTCGACGGCCACGCCCGACGAGCGCGTGAAGGCCTTGACGATCGGCAGCAGCGAATAGGTCGCCAGCGCCGGAGCTTCGTCGGTAAGGGTGTAGATGATCTTGGACGAGGTGGACATGGTTGATGCGTTGCTACGAGAAAATTGACAGAAGATCGCTGACAGCGAACCCAACGGGCCGCGATCGAACCGACCGCGAACAAGCGCCGACGAACCTTAGCTCCCACCCCGGCGACATCGGCCTGGCGCCGGGGTGGCCGGAACGGATCCGGCATTACCGCATCGTGCCTACATGTTCTCGATCAGCACGTTGCCGAAACCCGAGCACGACACCTGCGTCGCGCCCTCCATCAGCCGCGCGAAGTCATACGTCACGCGCTTCTGCTGGATCGATTTCTCCATCGACGAAATGATGAGGTCGGCCGCCTCGGTCCAGCCGAGGTGGCGCAGCATCATCTCGGCAGACAGGATTTCGGAACCGGGGTTCACGTAATCCTTGCCCGCGTACTTCGGCGCCGTACCGTGGGTCGCCTCGAACATCGCGACCGAATCGGACTGGTTGGCGCCCGGCGCGATGCCGATCCCGCCGACCTGCGCGGCGAGCGCATCGGAGATGTAGTCGCCGTTCAGGTTCAGCGTGGCGATCACGTCGTATTCGGCGGGCCGCAGCAGGATCTGCTGCAGGAACGCGTCGGCGATCGAATCCTTGATGACGATCTCGCCGCCCGTCTTCGGGTTCTTCACGCGCATCCATGGGCCGCCGTCGATCAGCTCGGCGCCGAATTCCTTCTGCGCGAGCGCGTAGCCGTAGTCACGGAACGCGCCCTCGGTGTACTTCATGATGTTGCCCTTGTGGACCAGCGTGACCGACTTGCGCTCGTGATCGAGCGCGTACTGGATCGCCTTGCGCACCAGGCGCTCGGTGCCTTCGCGCGACACCGGCTTGACGCCGAGCGCCGAGCTGTCGGGAAAGCGGATCGACTTCACGCCCATCTCTTCCTGCAGGAAGCGGATCACGCGCTTGGCCTTCTCCGAGCCGGCAGGCCACTCGATGCCGGCATAGATGTCTTCGGAGTTCTCTCGGAAGATCACCATGTCGGTCTTCTCCGGCGCACGCACCGGCGAAGGCACGCCCTTGAAATAGCGCACCGGGCGCAGGCAGACGTAGAGATCGAGTTCCTGGCGCAGCGTAACGTTGAGCGAGCGGATGCCGCCGCCGACCGGGGTGGTCAGCGGCCCCTTGATCGACACGACGTAGTCCTTCACCGCCTGCAGCGTCTCGTCGGGCAGCCAGACGTCGGGGCCGTAGACGCGCGTGGCCTTCTCGCCGGCGAAGATCTCCATCCAGTGGATCCGGCGCCGGCCGCCGTAGGCCTTCTCGACGGCCGCGTCGACCACTTTCAGCATCACCGGCGTGATGTCGGCCCCCGTGCCGTCGCCCTCGATGTACGGGATGATGGGCTGGTCCGAGACGTTGAGCGTAAAGTCCTTGTTGACGGTGATCTTGTCACCGCCGTCCGGCACCACGATGTGCTGATACGGCATGGTCGACTCCAGTGATATGGCTGGGCTGATGGAAAGCGGGGGCTTGCCTGGCTGATGCACAGAAACGTTGCCGCTATTCTAGCGCCCGTAACGGCCGTGCCGCCGCCCGCCATCAAGTCTTATATAAGACAAAAGACCTGCCGTTCCGTATTATGCATTAAGATTTCGCCATTTGCCATACGACGCGGCGCGAGCCGCGCAGCCCGCCCGATGCCTCTGGTCGCCCTCAACAAACCGTTCGGCACGATCTGCCAGTTCTCGCCGCACGAAACCCGGCCTTCGCTCGGCGACTGGGTACGCGCCCCGGGCGTCTATCCGGCTGGCCGGCTCGACGCGGACAGCGAGGGCCTGCTGCTGCTGACCGACGACGGCGCGCTGCAGGCGCGCATCGCCGAGCCGCGCCACAAGCTCGTCAAGCGCTACTGGGCCCAGGTCGAGGGCGCACCCGACGCGGCCGCACTGAAGGCGCTCGCGCGCGGCGTCGACCTCGGCGACTACGTCACGCGCCCGTGCCGCGCGTCGTTGGTCGAGCCGCCCGCCACGCTCTGGCCGCGTACCCCGCCGGTGCGCTTTCGCGCTGCGATCCCCACCACCTGGATCGAACTCGCGATCAGCGAAGGCAAGAACCGCCAGGTGCGCCGGATGACGGCCGCGGTCGGTTTTCCGACGCTGCGGCTGGTGCGCGTCGGCATCGGCGCGCTCGACCTGTTCGCGCTCGGCCTCGCGCCCGGCGAGACCATCGAGCTGCCGCCGCGCGCGCCCTGGGACGGTTTTGCGCCGATCGAATGAAAGTTTCATGACTCGCGTCAACCAATCGACTCGACCGTCCGTTATTTCACGAAGATGCCGACCGAAGCTATCCGGCATTGGCGCCAAGCCGCGAAACCGGTGTCGTCCGCGACGCCTGACTCGCAGCCAAGTGTCCGCAGCGCCAAGGAATTTTTTTTTCTTGCCGCGTCTGTCAACCGAAAGGTGGATGGCCTCGTTAGACGAACTGACTCCTATGCCGGGTCATTTGGTTAATTAACTAAAGCTGAGGAAACACAAGATGAACAAACTGATCGCCGCTCTGGTCGCTGGCCTGTTCGCAACGGCTGCATTCGCACAAGCTTCGGCACCGGCTGCCGCTCCGGAAGCCGCTTCGGCACCGGCGAAGAAGGCCACGCACAAGAAGCACGCAGCGAAGAAGCATGCACATAAGAAGGCCGCTGCCAGCGAGGCAGCAGCACCGGCAGCTGCTTCGAACTAAGCAAGCAGACTGTAAGAAACGCAGGGAACCTGCAGTCCGGTTTCCGCGCCGTTGAAAGGCAGATCACCGCAAGGCGATCTGCCTTTTCTTTTTGCCCCGTCATCCGGCCGTCATTGCCTTGCTGCACCGGAGCGCGCGCATCGCGTACCATGCAGCCCTCGATTACCCGATCAGGAGCTTCGTCGTGCGACTCTTTCCGCGCCCCACGCTCGCCCGCCTCGTGCGGACCGCCGTGTTCCCCGTCGCGCTCGCGCTTGCCGCGGGCGGCCTCGCGCCCGCGTTCGAGCAATCGAACGGCATCCCGCCGGGCGCCAAGCAGCCGAGCGAGTTTGCGCACACCAAGCTGCGCGTGGGCATGTACGTGATCGACGCGGCGATCGCCGCCAACGACGCGGACCGCGAGCAGGGGCTCATGTATCGCAGCCAGCTCGCGCCGAACGAGGGCATGCTGTTCGTATTCGGCGAGAACGCCGTGCATTGCTTCTGGATGAAGAACACGCTGATCCCGCTGTCGATCGCATTCATGCGCGCCGACGGCACGATCACCGACATCGACGAAATGCGCGCCGAGACCACCGACAATCATTGTCCGCGCAACAATGGCGTCTACGCGCTAGAAATGAGCAAGGGCTGGTTCCAGGCCAAGGGCATCAAGCCCGGCATGAAGATCGACGGGCTGCCGGCACCGCAGTAAGCGGCCCGACGGAACGCGCGCCGCCCGTGGCTGACGGCACTTGATATCCGGCACGCGCGCAAGCGCGGCCGATCCGGCCCCGCATGGCGAATCAGCGCCGCGCGCACGGGCGTCCCGCCCATCCAGGCGCCGCAGCGCGGGCCGAACCGGTCTCAGCCGCGGGCCCGCTCGCCGCCCTCGCCGCCCTCGCCGCCCTCGCCGCGGCATCCTCCGCAACGCCCCACCTCCGGGGCCGCGCCCGCCGTTCCGGCCGCCCGAGCGCCCCTGCCCCGCCCCGCTTGTTTCCCGGCCCGGCGCCCCCACCTGCAAAAGCAACGTGTACAGGCTATGCTTGAAATCTCGGAAGTGCCGTAGCGGACCGGTCATGTCGGCCGGTTCGATCTGTCCAGGAACCACAGGAGGTTCACGTGCCCCGCAAAACCCCCATCGAGCGCTATAGAAACATCGGGATCAGCGCTCACATCGACGCCGGCAAGACCACGACGACCGAGCGCATCCTGTTCTACACCGGCGTGAGCCACAAGATCGGCGAAGTGCATGACGGTGCGGCCACGATGGACTGGATGGAGCAGGAGCAGGAGCGCGGCATCACGATCACGTCGGCTGCGACGACCGCGTTCTGGAAAGGCATGGCCGGCAACTATCCGGAGCATCGGATCAACATCATCGACACCCCCGGGCACGTCGACTTCACGATCGAGGTGGAACGCTCGATGCGCGTGCTCGACGGCGCCTGCATGGTGTACGACTCGGTGGGCGGCGTGCAGCCGCAGTCCGAGACGGTCTGGCGCCAGGCCAACAAGTACAAGGTGCCGCGCATCGCGTTCGTCAACAAGATGGACCGCATCGGCGCGGACTTCTTCCGCGTGCAAAAGCAGATCGGCGACCGCCTGAAGGGCGTGGCCGTGCCGATCCAGATTCCGATCGGCGCGGAGGATCATTTCCAGGGCGTGGTCGATCTCGTCAAGATGAAGGCGATCCTCTGGGACGACGAAAGCCAGGGCGTGAAATTCACCTACGAGGAGATTCCGGCGAATCTCGTCGCACTCGCGCACGAATGGCGCGAGAAGATGGTGGAGGCGGCCGCGGAAGCGAGCGAGGAACTGCTCGACAAATACCTGACCGACCACGATTCGCTGACCGAGGCGGAGATCAAGGCGGCGCTGCGTCAGCGCACCATCGCCAACGAGATCGTGCCGATGCTGTGCGGCAGCGCGTTCAAGAACAAGGGCGTGCAGGCGATGCTCGACGCCGTGATCGACTACCTGCCGTCGCCCGTCGACGTGCCGGCGATCCTCGGCCACGACTTCCAGGACCCGGAAAAGCAGGCCGAGCGCCACCCGAGCGACGACGAGCCGTTCTCTGCGCTCGCCTTCAAGATCATGACCGACCCGTTCGTCGGCCAGCTGATCTTCTTCCGCGTCTATTCGGGCGTGGTGGAATCGGGCGACACGCTGCTCAACGCGACCAAGGACAAGAAGGAGCGCCTCGGCCGGATCCTGCAGATGCACGCCAACGAGCGCAAGGAAATCAAGGAAGTGCGCGCCGGCGACATCGCCGCGGCGGTCGGCCTGAAGGACGCCACCACCGGCGACACGCTCTGCGCGGTGAACGCGCCGATCATCCTCGAGCGCATGGAATTCCCCGAGCCGGTGATTTCCCAGGCGGTCGAACCGAAGACCAAGGCCGACCAGGAGAAGATGGGCCTGGCGCTGAACCGCCTCGCGCAGGAAGACCCGTCGTTCCGCGTGCAGACCGACGAGGAGTCGGGGCAGACGATCATCTCGGGCATGGGCGAGCTGCACCTCGAAATCCTGGTGGACCGCATGAAGCGCGAGTTCGGCGTGGAGGCCACGGTCGGCAAGCCGCAGGTGGCGTACCGCGAGACGATCCGCACCACGGCCAAGGACGTCGAGGGCAAGTTCGTCAAGCAATCGGGCGGGCGCGGCCAGTACGGCCACGCGGTGGTCACGCTCGAGCCGAACCCGGGCAAGGGCTACGAGTTCATCGACGAGATCAAGGGCGGCGTGATTCCGCGCGAGTACATCCCGGCCGTCGACAAGGGCATCCAGGACACGCTCAAGAGCGGCGTGCTGGCCGGCTACCCGATCGTCGACGTGAAGGTTCACCTGACGTTCGGCTCTTACCATGACGTCGATTCGAACGAAAACGCGTTCCGCATGGCCGGCTCGATGGCGTTCAAGGAAGCCATGCGCCGCGCCAAGCCGGTGCTGCTCGAACCGATGATGGCGGTGGAAGTCGAGACGCCCGAGGACTTCATGGGCAATGTGATGGGCGACCTGTCGAGCCGCCGCGGCATCGTGCAGGGCATGGACGACATCGCCGGCGGCGGCGGCAAGGTGGTGCGCGCCGAGGTGCCGCTCTCGGAGATGTTCGGCTACTCGACCTCGCTGCGTTCGGCCACGCAGGGCCGCGCGACCTACACGATGGAGTTCAAGCACTACGCGGAAACGCCGGCCAACGTGTCGGAAGCGGTGATCAGCGCGAAGGGGCGCTGAGGCCCGCGAACGGGCGCGCCTCGTCGCGACGCGGCGCGCCTGCCAGCCAGCCCGCCCGGAGGCCGCTCCGGGCGGGCTTTTTCATTGCGCGGCACGCTCCCGGCGTGCCGCGTTCAGCGGCGCCGCACCGCGCGCGATGCCCTCTGGTCCGCCTCGCGCGCGACGGCCTCGTCACTTCCCTCGGCCGCGGCCCGCGCCTCGCGCGCCTGCCGCCGCATCGCGCGCAGCGCCACCACGGCGGCTGCGGCGCCGGCCGCCGCGCCCACGCCGAGCGACCAGCGCGGCCCGAAGCGGTCCGCCACCCAGCCGGCGATCGGTGCGCCGAGCGGCGTGCCGCCCATCACGATCGCCACGCGCAACGCCGTCACACGCCCGCGCATGCCCGGCTCGGTGGACAGCTGCATCAGGCTGTTCGAGGAATTGGTGATGGTCAGCGCGGCGACGCCGACCACCACCAGCATCGCGCCGAAGCTCCAGAAGCCCGGCGCCAGCGCCGCGCAGGCGCAGCCGATGCCGAACGCCGCGCAACCGCCGAGCAGCGTGCGCAGCGTGGGACGGTCGCGGCCGGCGGCCACCAGCGCGCCCGCGATGGTGCCGATCGCCATGATCGACGACAGCAGCCCGAAACCGCTCGCGCCGGTGTGGAACACGTCGACGGCCATCGTCGAGAGGTAGATCTGGAAATTGAGCCCAAAGGTGCCGATCAGGAACAGCATCGCGAGGATCGCAAGCAGGTCGGGCCGGCCGCGCACGTAGCGCGCGCCCGCCGCGAGGCCGCCCCGCGCGCGCCGCGACTGCGCCCCCGGGTGCTGCGGCGAGACGCGCAGCCGCGACAGCGACACCAGCACCGCGCCGAACGACAGGCCGTTCGCGACGAACGCCCAGCCGGTGCCGACCGACGAGATCAGGAGTCCCGCCACGGCGGGGCCGATCATGCGCGCCGCGTTGAACACGGTGGAGTTGAGCGCGACCGCGTTGGCGAGATCCGCGTCGCCGACGAGCGAGGTGACGAAGGTCTGCCGCACCGGCGCATCGAACGCGGCCACGCTGCCGAACAGCAGCGCGAACAGGTATACATGCCAGAGCCGCGCCACGCCCGCCACCACGATCACACCGAGCCCGAACGCGAGCGCGCCCATCAGCGCCTGGGTCGCGCGCAGCAGCTTGCGCTGGTCGAAATGGTCGGCCGCGTAGCCGGTCCACGGCAGCAGCAGCATCTGCGGCGCATATTGCAGCGCCATCACGATGCCGACCGCCGAGGCGTCGTGACGCGTCAGTTGCGTGAGCACGAGCCAGCTCTGCGCGGTGCGCTGCACCCAGGTGCCGACGTTCGAGACGAGCGCGCCGGCCGCCCACAGCCGGTAGTTCGAATGACGTAGCGAACGGAACGAGCGCGCCAGGCTCATTGCCGCGCCCCGCTGCACCAGCGGCCCTCGGGCCGGCAGGCGCGGGCCGGCACATCCGACCCGGCGGCCCGCGCGGGAACGACGGCCCGGGCCGGACCGGCCGGCGCGCCCATGCCTCAGAACTCCGCGAGCCGCTGCAGCAACGCGACGGCGGCCGCCAGCTCGCGCCGCTCGCGCGCCGACAGCTGCGCGTCCAGCGCGCGCCCGAGCCAATCCTCGCGCGCCGAGCGGCTCGCCCGCAGGCGCTCGCGAAACGGCTCGGCGAGCGCCATCAGCGTCTGCCGGCCGTCCGCCGGATCGGGCGAGGCGAGCACCGCGCCCTGCGCCTCGAGCGCGGCGACGGTGGCCCGCATCGACTGCGGACGCACGCTCTCGGCACGCGCGAGCGCCGATACGGTCGCCGGCCCGTCGCGTTCGAGCCGCAGCAGCACCGAGCGCTGCGAGGGCGTGAAGTCACCGCTGCGCCCCTGCTCGCGCAGGCGCCGCATCAGCTTGCCGAGCGCGATCCGCAACTCTCCGGCCAGCGCGGCCGGCTCGGCCTCGCCGGGCAAATCGTCGGGATCGGAGGAATGAGGAATATCAAGCATCCGCACACGTTATCATTTTTACAGGAAAACTGTACAGTTAATCTGTATATCTTGCTGCCGCCGGCTGGCGGCTCCGCTCATACCGCTGGAATTTTGCTCGTGTCAGAATCCGCGAATCCCGCAGACCGCCCCGCCCCACGCCATGCCCGTCTCGCCCCGCCGCCAGTTGTTGATGCTCTACGCCGCGCTCATCGGCGCGAACCTCGCCGCCTGGAGCTGGGCGCTCGTCGCGCTGCACGGCCATCCGCTGCTGCTCGGCACGGCCGCGCTCGCCTACGGCTTCGGCCTGCGTCACGCGGTGGACGCCGACCACATCGCCGCGATCGATACGGTCACGCGCAAGCTGATGCAGGAAGGCCAGCGGCCGTTCTCGGTCGGCCTGTTCTTCTCGCTCGGCCACTCGACGATCGTGATCGTCGCCACGCTCGGCATCGCGATCACCGCGCTCGCGCTGCGCACGCGCCTCGACGGCTTCAAGGCGGTGGGCGGCACGATCGGCACGGCGGTGTCGGCCGGCTTCCTGCTGGTGCTCGCGATCATCAATCTCGTGATCCTGCGCGACATCTGGCGCCGCTACCGGCACGCGCGCAAAGCCGACGCGGCCGGCGCCCATCCCGCCGCCGACGCGCACGCGGGCCATCCGGGCCACCATCACGCGGCGGGCGGCCTGCTCACGCGCCTGCTGCGCCCGCTGTTCCGGCTCGTCACGAAAAGCGCCCACATGTACCCGGTGGGCCTGCTGTTCGGACTCGGCTTCGACACGGCCACCGAGATCGGGCTGCTCGCGATCGCCGCCGCGCAGGCCAACCAGGGGCTGCCGCTACACGCGGTGCTGGTGTTTCCGGCGCTGTTTACGGCCGGCATGACGCTGATCGATTCGACCGACAACGTGCTGATGGTCCACGCCTACGGCTGGGCGATGGACGACCCGCGGCGCAAGCTCGCCTACAACCTCAGCATCACCTTCGTCTCGGCCGCGGTCGCGCTCGTGATCGGCGGCGTCGAGGCGCTCGGCCTCGTCGCCGACCGGCTCGGCCTGGCCGGCGGCGTCTGGGACCTGATCGGCGCGATCAACGATCGCTTCGGCACGATCGGCTACGCCATCGTCGCGCTGTTCCTGGCCTGCTGGGTCGGCTCGATCCTGTTCCACCGCTGGCGCCGCGCCAGCTCGCAACTCGTCTGACGCAGCTCGTCTGACGCAGCTCGTCTGACGCAGCCCGTCTGACCAGGCGCGGCGCCACCTCGGCGCGCGCCCGCGCCTACAGCATTTCCAGCGCCTGCTTCTCGCGCGGCGGACGAAACGCCACGTCGAGCCGGGCCAGCGCCGCGTCGTCGATCACCAGGTCGAGCGCCGCGCGGTTCGCCCGCACGTGCTCGACGTCGCCCGCCTTCGGGATCGCGATCATGTCGTCGCGGCGCAGCACCCAGGCCAGCGCGACCTGCTGGGGCGTGGCGTCGCGCTCGCGCGCGATCTCGTCGAGCACGGTGCCTTTCGGCAGGCGCAGATGGTCGATCGGGCTGTACGCCATGGCCGGAATGTGCCGCGTCGCCTGCCACGGCAGCAGGTCGAACTCCGGCCCGCGCCGCGCCAGGTTGTAGAGGATCTGGTTGGTCGCGCAACCGGCGCCGCCCGCGGCGACGAGTTCCTCCATGTCGTCGGTGTCGAAATTGCTCACGCCCCAGTGTCGGATCTTGCCCGCCGCGCGCAGGCGCTCGAACGCTTCCAGCGTCTCGTCGAGCGGAACCTCGCCGCGCCAGTGCAGCAGGTAGAGGTCGAGCCGGTCGGTGCCGAGCCGGCGCAGGCTCGCCTCGCACGAGGCGATCATCTGCCGGCGGTCGGCATGGTGCGGATAGACCTTGCTGACCAGGAACAGCCCGTCGCGCAGGCCCTGGATCGCCTCGCCGACGAGCTCCTCGGTCGCGCCGTCGCCGTACATCTCGGCCGTATCGATCAGCGTGAGCCCCAGCTCGATGCCGGCGCGCAGCGCCGCGATCTCGGCGGCGCGACGCGCGGGCCGCTCGCCCATCTCCCAGGTGCCCTGCCCGAGCTTCGCCACCCGCTCGCCGTCGGGCAGCGCAATCGTCTCGATCGTGTTTGCCATCTCGTCCTCGCCAGTAGTCCGGCACCATGCCGAGCCATCAGTGTAGCGAGTCGCGCACGGCGCCGGGGCCGCCCTGGCCCGCCCGCTGTCGCGGCCGGCTGCAACCGCGGCGCGCGAATGTCATAAAATGACCCCACCCTGTTTCACGCCGCCCTCATGAAGCCATCGACGGAAGACCGCTGGCACGATCTGCGCCCCGACCCGGACCACGACACGCCGCTGTACCTGCAACTCGCGCGCAAGCTCGGCGACGCGATCCACCAGAACCGCTGGACGGCCGGGGAGGCGCTGCCGTCCGAGCGCGTGCTGTCGGAGGCGCTCGGCGTGTCGCGCATCACCGCGCGCAAGGCGATTTCGCTGCTGGTCGAGCAAGGGCTGATCCGCCGCACCCACGGTGCCGGCAATTTCATCCAGCCGCGCTACAAAGACCCGCTCTCGCGGCTGTCGAGCTTCAGCGAGATGTTGCGCCGCCGCGGCTTCACGCCGAGCTCGCGCTGGATCGCGCGCAGCGTGCAGCCCGCCAACCGGGACGAGGTGATCCAGCTGGGGCTCTCGCCCGCCGCATCCGTCACGCGGCTCAAGCGGCTGCGGCTGGCCGACGGCATCGTGATGGCGGTCGAGAACTCGACGTTCCCGGCCACGCTGATCCCCGATCCGGGCGCCATCGGCGATTCGCTCTACAGCTGGCTCGAGCAGCGCGGCACGCCGATCGTGCGCGCGCTGCAGCATTTCCGCGCCGTCAACGCGAGCGAGGAGATCGCGCAGCAGATGGGCATCGCGCCGCATGACGCGCTGCTGCTGATCACGCGCATCGGCTATACCAGCGACCAGCGCGCGATCGAGCTGACGGATACCTACTGCCGCAACGACTACTACGACTTCGTGGTCGAGTTGCGCAAGTAGCGCGCACCGCCGCCGCCCTGATCGCGCCGCGGCGTCCGACGCGCGCGGGCTGATCCCGCGCACTCCTCCGTGCCCACCTGTCCTGCGCGCGCCGCCTGATTTTCTTACAATGTCGGCTGTTTCGCGCCCACGCCCCCGCCCATGTCCCGTCCTGCCGCCCCCACCCCGAGCGAATCGTCCCTGACCGTGATGCTGTGGGTCGTCGCGACCGGCTTCTTCATGCAGACGCTCGATGCGACCATCGTCAACACGGCGTTGCCGTCGATGGCCGCGAGCCTCGGCGAATCGCCGCTGCGCATGCAGTCGGTGGTGATCGCCTACTCGCTGACGATGGCGGTGATGATCCCCGTCTCGGGCTGGCTGGCCGATACCTTGGGCACGCGGCGCGTGTTCTTCAGCGCGATCCTCATCTTCTCGGCCAGCTCCCTGCTCTGCGCGAGCTCGCACACGCTGCCGCAGCTGGTGGCCTCGCGCGTGGCACAGGGCGTGGGCGGCGCGATGCTGCTGCCGGTCGGACGGCTGGCCGTGCTGCGCACGTTCCCGGCCGAACGCTACCTGCCGGCGCTGTCGTTCGTAGCGATACCGGGCCTGATCGGCCCGCTGATCGGGCCGACGCTCGGCGGCTGGCTCGTCAAGATCGCGTCGTGGCACTGGATCTTCCTGATCAACGTGCCGGTGGGCGTGGCGGGCTGCCTCGCCACGTTCTACTCGATGCCCGATTCGCGCAACCCGGCAGCCGGCCGCTTCGACCTGAAAGGCTACCTGCTGCTGACGGTCGGCATGGTCGCGGTGTCGCTGTCGCTCGACGGCCTCGCCGACCTCGGCATGGACCACGCCGCCGTGCTGGTGCTGATGATCCTCGGCCTCGCCTCGTTCGTCGCGTACGGGCTCTACGCGGTGCGCGCGCCGAGCCCGATCTTTTCGCTCGAACTGTTCCGCATCCACACCTTCAGTGTCGGCCTGCTCGGCAACCTGTTCGCGCGCATCGGCAGCGGCGCGATGCCTTACCTGGTTCCGCTGCTGCTGCAGGTGAGCCTCGGCTATTCGGCATTCGAGGCCGGCCTGATGATGCTGCCGGTGGCGGTGGTGGGGATGTTCTCGAAACGGCTCATCACGCATCTGATCCAGCGTCACGGCTATCGCCAGGTGCTGCTCGTCAACACCGTGATGGTCGGGCTGCTGATGGCGAGCTTCGCGCTGATGCGCGACAACGTGCCGGTGTGGGTGCAGGTGCTGCAGCTGGCCGTGTTCGGCGGCTTCAATTCGATGCAGTTCACGGCGATGAACACGCTCACGCTGAAGGACCTCGGCACCGGCGGCGCGAGCAGCGGCAACAGCCTGTTCTCGCTGGTGCAGATGCTGTCGATGAGCCTCGGCGTGACGGTGGCGGGCGCGCTGCTCACCACCTTCACCGGCGTGATCCGCAGCGTGACGCCCACCCACACGCTGCCGGCGTTCCACGCGACCTTCTTCTGCGTCGGCATCATCACGGCCGGCTCGGCGTGGATCTTCGCGCAGCTCGCGCCGGACGTGCGCGCCAGCACGAAAAAGACCGATCCGTCCGAGCGCACCTAGCGCGCAGGCGGCACGGGGCGGCGGCAACGACGCGCCGCCGCCGGCGCACCGGCGTGTGCGCCGGGCGCACCAACGCGGTGCGCGACTCGGCCCCGGTCCGCACCGACGCTGCCTGTGATCGATGCGCCCGCGCCGCCCGATCGTGCCGGGCGCCGCCGCGGCCCGCGCCGTCGGGCCCGGCCGGCGGCGCGCATGTTTCTTGCTCGGTCACACCGGGTAGGTAAACTGTCATACTCTTCCCGGCCGACATCATGATGACCATGATCGACATCGATCCCCCCGGCTTCCAGCCGCCGCGCCCCATCGCCGGCGACGACGGCAACCGGCGCACCGTGCTGTACGGCGACTACACCGTGTTCAGCGTGTTCCAGCCCGTGTTCTCGGTCTCGCACCGGCGCGCGATCGGCTATCACGCCTCGCTGCGCGCGCGCGGCGCCGACGGCCAGCCGGTGCCGTCGCACGAGGTGTTCACGCAGGCGGCGCGGCGCGGGGACCTGCTCGAACTCGGCCGGCTCGCCGAATCGCTGCACCTCGGCAACTTCCATGCCTTCGACAGCCACGACGAATGGCTTTTCCTGAGCCTGCATCCGGCCGCGCTGATGGACACCATCTACGGCGACGCGCTGCTCGCCAACCTGAAGGCGCTCGGCCTGCCGCCGCAGCGCGTCGTGCTGGAAGTGCCGGAGCAGGCAGGCGGCGAGACCCCGCGCTTCGGCGCGATCGTCGACGGGCTGCGCAAGGCAGGCTTCCTGATCGCGTTGGGCGGCTTCGGCGCAAAGCACTCGAACATCGACCGGGTCTGGCATCTGCATCCCGACATCGTCGCGCTCGATCGCGGCATCCTCGCGCAGGCAAGCGAGCACTCGCACCTCGAACGCGTGCTGCCAGGGCTCGTCTCGCTGCTGCACGAATCGGGGCAGCTCGTGATGATGGGCGGCCTGTCCACCGAGCGCGACGCGCTGATCGCGCTCGAATGCAACGTCGATTTCGTGCAGGGCCAGTATTTCTCGGGGCCGAGCGTCGAGCCGGTCCAGCCGCAGGCGGCCGCGGGCGCGATGGACACGCTGTCGGCCGCGCTGCGGCTGCGCGTGGCCGAGCGCGAGCGGGGCCAGCAGGCGCGGCTCGCGCCCTATGTGATCGCGCTCCAGCAGTCCGGCGCGCGGCTCGCCGCCGGCGACGACGTGGACAGCGCCACCGGCGAGCTGCTTGCGCTCGCCGACACCGCGCGCTGCTTCGTGCTCGATTCCTCGGGCCGCCAGATCGGCGACAACGTGCTGCCGCGCACGCGCGCCTCGCAGCGCGCGAAGCGCTTCCGGCCGCTGCTGCACTCGGAAGGCGCGAGCTGGGAGCGGCGCCCGTACTTCATCGAGGCGATGCGCGCGCCGGGGCGCGTGCGCGTGACCGCGCCCTATCTGTCGATCAACGAGGCGCATCTGTGCGTGACCGCCTCGATAGCGGTGCCGCGCGCGAGCGGCATGCAGGTGCTCTGCGTCGACATCAACTGGTGAGCGCGGGCGCCGTGCCCGACGCCGTGCCGTGCGCGGCGGCCGCTCAGGATTCGTCGGCGATCACCGGCAGATCGTGAACCGAATCGCGCAGCGTGTGCAGCAGCACGTCGGCGCGCCAGCGCGTGCGCGCGTGGTCGCGCGTGGCGAGCCGCACGAGTTCGCACAGCCGGGCGTTGATCGGCGCGGTGAGCCCGAACTCGGCGGCAAGCCGCACGATCTCGCCGTTGAGCCAGTCCACCTCGGTCGCGCGGCCGGCCGCGACGTCGTCGGCCATCGACGAGCGCGCGAGCGGATCGATGGCCAGCATCGCGCCCGCGAGCCGCATGAACAGCGCGTCGGGCAGCGACAGCACGCTCGGCAGCCAACTGGCCGGCAGCGGCGTGAGCCGCGCGGGGCGGATGCCGGCGCGGCGCATCACGCGCAGCGCCTCGGCCTGCGCGAGCGCGAGGCAGCGCCGGTAGTCACGCGTGCCGAGCTGCTCGCGCAGCGGCATCGCGGCCAGCGCGTTGATCGCGTTGTTGAGATTGAACAGCAGCTTGGCCCACTGCACGGCGACGATGTCCTCGCGCGCCTGCAGCGGCAGCCCGGCCCGCTCGAAGGCCGCGGCCACCGGCGCGAGCCGCGGCGACGCCTCCACCGCGAGCACGCCCGCCGATCCCTGATGAAACACCCCGTCGCCGCGCGCGATCACGTTGAACGGCACCATGCCGGCCAGCACGGTGCGGCCCGGCAACGCGATGCGCAGCGCATCGGCCTGGCGCACGCCGTTCTGGAAGCTGATCACCACCGTGCCGGGGCGCAGCATCGGTTCGAGCGCGGCAGCCGCGGCAGGCGTGGCCGCGCACTTGACCGTGACGAGCACCGCGTCGGCCTGGGCGAGCGCCCGCGCATCGGTGTCGAAGACGATCCGCGAGGCGGCCACCTGCGCCTCGCGGCCCTGGTAGTCGGTCAGGGTCAGACCGTGCCGGCGCAGCATCTCGCCCGTCGCCGCGCGCCCGACGAACCCCACCTCGGCACCGGCGAGTGCCAGCCGGCCGCCGAGATAGCAGCCGATGGTGCCCGCGCCGAAGATCGCGAGCATCGCCACCGTCGCTCAGATCCGCGCGCCGTGCGGCCGGTGGCGCGGCGGCCCCGCGCGCCGTTCCACCTCGTCGCGCACTTCGCGGCGCAGGCCGGCGAAGAACGCCACCTCGGCGACCACGAACAGCGGCCCGATCGCCAGGCCGATCACGTCGTCGACGAACGCGGGCTTGCGCCCCTCGAACGCGTGGCCGACGAACTGGATCACCCAGCCGACCAGGAACAGCCCGACGCCCCAGGCGAGCCAGCAGGCGGTGGATTGCGCCGCGAGCGACTGGCCGGCCCACATCGCCAGCGCGAGCAGCGCGCTCATCGCCGCGCCGAAGCGCGCGTCGAGCCGCAGGTAGTAGATCGCGGCGGCCACCGCCAGCACCAGCGCCGGCGACAGCGCGACGCCCGCCGCATGGCCCGCCGCGGGCCGCGACAGCAGCACGGCAACTGCGACGACGATCATCGGGATGCCGAACAGGTGAGTGACGATATTGCGTGTATCGCGGTGATATGCGGCGTAGTTCGCGAGTTGATCGATCAGTGTTTTCATCGTGTTCGCCTCCTTTGACGAGCGCTATCATGCGCGTTGCCCCAGGCCCGCGCTGTCAGCTACCCGACATCCCCATGCCCACGCCGCCCGACCTCGTTGCGTCGCAACTCGACGCGAGCCCCTGGTTCCAGACCCTGCCGGACGCGCTGCGGGCCCGGCTGCTCGCCAGCGCCACCGTGCGGACGCTCTCGGCCGGCGCCACGCTGTTCCGGCGCGGCGATCCGCCCTGCGGACTCTACGCGGTGCTGTCCGGCGCGCTCAGCATCGGCGCGGTCGACTCGGACGGCCGCGAAGCGCTGCTGAGCGTGCTGGAGCCCACCACCTGGTTCGGCGAGATCTCGCTGTTCGACGGCCAGCCGCGCACGCACGATGCGATTGCCGTGGAGAACACACGAGTTTTGCATTTCACGCAAGCTGCATTGCAGCAACTGCTCGACGAGGAGCCGCGCTATTGGCAATATTTCGGCATCCTGATGGCGCAGAAGCTTAGACTGTCGTTCATCACCGTGGAGGCCATCAGCCTGATGCCGGCGGCGCAGCGGCTGGCCGCGCGGCTGCTGATGATCGCCGAGGGCTACGGCGGCATCAGCACCGGCCGCACGCGCATCCGGCTCTCGCAGGACCGGCTCGCCGCGCTCGCCTCGCTGACCCGGCAGACCACCAACCAGCTGCTGAAGGCACTGGCCGCGCGCGGCGTGCTGCGCGTGCAGGCGGGAGCCATCGAGATCCTCGATATCGACGCGCTGCGGGCCGCGAGCGGCGAGGTCGGCCGCGCGATCTGAGCCGGCGCGCGCGGTGCGAGGCGCGCTAGGGCAAACCGTCGAAGCGAGCGCGGCGACCGTGACGCGCGCGGCGATCGATCGGCCGGCCTGGGCCGGCACGGCGTCATGAAAAGGCGCGACGGCGCGCCAGCGGCGCCTGACGCGACAGCCGAAGCCGATAGGCCCGAAGCGACGATGCCCTCGCGAGGAGGGCATCGGCAGGCGCGCCGGCCAGCCGGCCGGCGGTTCGGCGGACCTTACGCGAAGTTCTTCGCGGCGAAGTCCCAGTTCACGATGTTCCAGAACGCTTCGACGAACTTCGGACGCGCGTTGCGGTAGTCGATGTAGTACGCGTGTTCCCACACGTCGATCGTCAGCAGCGGCTTCGCGTCAGTCGTCAGCGGCGTGGCGGCGTTGCTGGTCGAGACCAGGTCGAGCGAGCCGTCAGCCTTCTTCACGAGCCATGCCCAGCCCGAGCCGAACGTGCCGACCGCGGTCTTCGTGAACGCTTCCTTGAACGCGTCGAACGAGCCCCACTTGGCGTTGATCGCGTCGCCCAGCGCGCCCGTCGGCGCGCCGCCGCCGTTCGGCGACAGGCTGTTCCAGAAGAACGTGTGATTCCAGATTTGCGCGGCGTTGTTGAAAATACCGCCCGACGACTTCTTCACGATCTCTTCGAGCGACAGGTTTTCGAATTCCGTACCCGGGATCAGATTGTTCAGGTTCGTCACATACGTCTGGTGGTGCTTGCCGTAGTGGAACTGGATCGTTTCCTGCGAGATGTGCGGAGCAAGCGCGTCTTCAGCATAGGGCAGCGGCGGGAGCGTATGAGCCATGACGGATTCCTTTGAAGTGTATGTGTGGGACTAGGGCCTGCGAAGCGTCCGATTGTAGGCGAGACCGAATAACCCCGCAAACTCGCGGGTCTTCGGACCGGCTCGCCTCCGTTGGACCAGCGGCCCCGACGTGATAGCCGACATCGAGATCAAGCCCGATGAGGGCAAGCCCGCAGTGCGCCCGCGGCACGCCCGCCTGCCTCAGCAGATTCCGGTCCCGCCGCGGCCCCGCGAAACGATCGATCAGAACGTTTCATCGAGGCGCGGCTGGACGTCGGCGATCGACACGTCCGCCGTGCCTTCGGCGAGATGCACGGTGAGCCGGCGCTGCGGCGCGAGCGCGCCCGGCGCGCGCACGGCGCGGCCCGTCTGGGTGTCGATCAGCGCCGCGTAGCCGCGCTCCAGCGTGCGCTGCGGGCTCAGCACCTCGAGGCGCGCCGCGCAGCCGGACACGCGCGCCGCGGCGCGCTCGTGCCGATGCCGCAGCGCCGTGGCGAGCCGTTGCGACCAGCCGGCGAGCGCCTGGCGCGCGGCGGCGGCGTCGGGCCGGACGCGCTGCCAGCGCAGCATCACCAGCGCGAAGCGCGCCCGCGCATCGCGCACCGGCCGCGCGCCGGCCGAGGCGAGCCGCAGCGCGAGCTGCTGCAGATGGGTGCGCTGCCTGGCGAGCCGTTCGGCCGGGCTCACCAGGCGCCGCGCCAGCCAGTCGAGCTGCTGGGCCCGCGCGTCGAGCCCGCGCCGCAGGCCGCGCGCGAGCGCCGCCTGGCGCTCGGCCAGCTCGCGCAGCAGCAGCGCGCGCTGCGGACTGACCAGCTCGGCCGCGCCGGTCGGTGTCGGCGCGCGCAGGTCGGCGGCGAAATCGGCGATCGTGAAATCGGTTTCGTGGCCGACCCCGCTCACCACCGGCAGCGCGCTGGCGGCGATCGCGCGCGCCAGCGCCTCGTCGTTGAACGACCAGAGATCCTCGATCGAGCCGCCGCCGCGGCACACGATCAGCACGTCCACCTCGCGCCGCGCATTGGCCGTCTCGACCATCGCCGCGAGCTTCTCGGCCGCGCCCGAGCCCTGTACCGGCGCCGGATAGACGATCACCGGCAGATGCGGCGCGCGGCGCGCGAGCGTGGTCAGCACGTCGCGCAGCGCGGCGGCCTGCAGCGAGGTGACGATGCCGATCGCGCGCGGATGGGCGGGCAGCGGCCGCTTGCGCTGCGGGTCGAACAGGCCCTCGGACTCGAGCTGCGCCTTGAGCCGCAGGAATGCCTCGAACAGCTTGCCCTGCCCGGTGCGCCGCACCGCTTCGACGTTGAGCTGCACCTCGCCGCGCGGCTCGTACATGCTGACCAGCGCGCGCACTTCGATGCGATCGCCCTCGCGCGGCGTGAACGGCGCATGCTGGGCCCGGCCGCGAAACATCACGCAGCGCATCTGCGCGTCCTTGTCCTTGATCGAGAAGTACCAATGGCCGCTTGCCGCGCGCGTGAAGTTCGACACCTCGCCCGACACCCAGCAGAGCGGAAACGACCGCTCCAGCATCGAGCCGATCGCGCGGTTCAGCGCGGAAACGGGAATCACGCCGTCGCCGGTGTCGCCGGCACGGCCGAAAGTGGCGCCGCCCGGGCCGGACGGAAAGGAATCGGATGGCATCGCGTAGGGAGGAATGAAGGCGCGCACACGATAGCCTCGTCGCGCCGCGTCGGCAAGCGTCGTGCTCGGCGTCGGCCTGCGGGGCGGCCGCCCCGCAGCCGGCCTGCGCGCACCCGGCCCGAAGTGTCCACATGCGCCCCGGCGCGCGCCGAGGTTGCGCCACCCCCTTGAAAAATCCGCACAAATTCCAATAAGCTTTTGATTTAACACAATATATTTATGACATATTGTGTCTTGCCACCGATCCGACGCCCGCCAGACGGGCGTCTGCGCCGATCCCCCTGGCAGTTCTTCACAGAGTTATCCACAGGCGCTTCGACGTCTGGCCCCGTGAGAGCGACGCGCCGGTGCCGCCCACCGGCGCGGCTCGACTTGCCGCGCACGGCGCCGCCGCGCTAGAGTGCCGCCTTCCAAGGGGAATCCCGCGCGCCGTCCCGGCCGCGTCGCCCCGGTCCCGCTGTCCTGGAGAATCCGCTTGATCGATCCGTGGTCCGCTTCGCGCCTCGCCGGCGCCCTCGCCCGATGAGCGGCGGCCCGCTCGCGCGCGTCGAGGCGGCGCTCGCCCGCGAATGGCAGCGGCGCGGCCTGCTCGCCTGGGCCCTCACGCCGCTCGCCGCGCTGTTCGGCGCCGGTGCCGCCCTGCGCCGCGCCGCCTTCGCGGCCGGCTGGAAGGAAACCGTCGACGCCGGCCTGCCGGTGGTGGTGGTCGGCAACGTCACGGTAGGCGGCACCGGCAAGACGCCGACCGTGATCGCGCTGGTCGACGCGCTGCGCGCGAACGGCTTCCAGCCCGGTGTGGTCTCGCGCGGCTACGGCGCCGAGATTCGCGAGCCGACCGAGGTCCGCCCCGATTCGCCTGCGGCGCGCGCCGGCGACGAGCCGCTGCTGATCGCGCGCCGCACCCAGGCGCCGGTGATGGTCTGCCCGGACCGCGTGGCCGCGGTCCGGGCGCTCGCGCGCGCGCATCCCGAGGTGGACGTGGTGGTCAGCGACGACGGCCTGCAGCATTACCGGATGGCGCGCCGCGTCGAGCTGGTGGTGTTCGATCACCGGCTCGGCGGCAACGGCTTCCTGCTGCCGGCCGGCCCGCTGCGCGAGCCGCTCACGCGGCAGCGCGACGCCACGCTCGTCAATGATCCTTACAGCCGCGCGCTGCCGCCGTGGCCCGACACCTATGCGCTGCGGCTCACGCCCGGCGACGCCTGGCATCTCGACGAGCCGTCGCGGCGCCGCCCGCTCGCGCAGTTCGCCGGCGAGCGCGTGCTGGCCGCGGCAGGCATCGGCGCGCCCGAGCGCTTCTTCGCGACGCTGCGCGCGGCCGGCCTCGCGCCCGCCACGCGCGCGCTGCCGGATCATTACGCGTTCGCCGAGAATCCGTTCGCGGCCGACGATGCCGAGGTGATCCTGATCACCGAGAAGGATGCAGTAAAATTGGGCGCTTCCTGGCGCGATGCCCGACTCTGGGTGGTCCCTGTCGAGGCCGCGCTCGATCCCCGCCTTATCGCTCTCGTTGTGGAGAAACTCCGTGGACGCTCGCCTGCTTGAAATCATCGTGTGCCCTATCTGCAAAGGCCCGCTCCACCATGACCGCGCCGCGCAGGAACTGATCTGCCACGCCGACAAGCTCGCCTACCCGATCCGCGACGGCATCCCCGTGATGCTGGTCGACGAGGCGCGCCAGACCGTGGAAGGCACGCCGGTCGATCCGGCCGGCCCCGCCGCCACGCACTGACCGCGGCCAGCGCCGCGGCCGCGGCACCGGTACTGCGTCCGGCATCGGTTCGCGCCCGCGCCTCGCGGCGGGCGCGCGGCGCCCCGGTTCCGGGCGCTCCGGCGCCCTCGCCCCACGCTCCCCCGACTCCATACCCGCTCGCCGCCGAAACTCCGATGCCCATCCCGTCGCCCTTCATCGCCGTCGTTCCCGCCCGCCTCGCCTCGACGCGTCTGCCGAACAAGCCGCTCGCCGATCTCGGCGGCAAGCCGATGGTGGTGCGGGTGGCCGAGCGCGCGCGCGACGCGGGCGCCGCGCGCGTGCTGGTCGCCTCGGACGCGCAGAGCGTGCTCGACGCCGCGCGCGCGGCCGGCTTCGACGCGCTGCTCACGCGCGCCGACCAACCGTCGGGCACGGACCGCCTCGCCGAAGTCGCGACGCTGCTCGAATTGCCGGACGAAACGATCGTCGTCAACGTTCAAGGCGATGAGCCCTTGATCGACCCGGCACTAATCCGCGACGTAGCGTCGCACCTTGCCACCCATCCGGCCTGCGCCATCGCCACCGCCGCGCATCCGATCCACGATGCCGCCGACGTGTTCAACCCGAACGTCGTGAAGGTCGCGCTCGATGCCAAGAGCGTGGCGCTGTATTTCTCGCGCGCGCCGATCCCGTGGTCGCGCGATGCCTGGCAGCCGCACTGGCCCGCCGTCGAAGCCATGCCGGCGCCGGCCTTCCCGGTATATCGGCACATCGGGCTGTACGCCTATCGCGCGCGTTTCCTGCGCAGCTATCCCTCGCTCGCACAGGCACCGATCGAGCAGGCCGAGCAACTCGAACAGTTGCGCGCGATGTGGCATGGCGAGCGGATCGCCGTGCTCGTGACCGACGCCGCGCCGGCGCCGGGCGTCGACACGCCGGCCGATCTCGCGCGCGTGCAGGCCCTTTTTCAGACGTCACAAAAATAACCCATGGCATAATCGGGCGACTGTGCGAGCCGTCAGGCGCCGCCCACGTTGAGTCGCGCTCGCCAGCTCCCCCGCCGGCAGCCGCGCGGGCTTACCCGCCCGCGCCGCCGTCAGACCGGCCGGAGCCGTGTGGAAGCCGACCGCCGGGCCGCGCGCCGATGTCATCCCCTCGCGCCACACATTCACGAAACTTGGAGATATCACCATGCGTTTGATCCTGTTGGGCGCTCCCGGCGCCGGCAAGGGCACCCAGGCCACGTTCATCAAGGAAAAGTTCGGCATTCCGCAGATCTCGACGGGCGACATGCTGCGCGCGGCCGTGAAGGCCGGCACGCCGCTCGGCGTCGAGGCCAAGGGCTATATGGACGAGGGCAAGCTGGTGCCGGATTCGCTGATCATCGGGCTCGTCAAGGAGCGCCTGAAGGAAGCGGACTGCGCCAACGGCTATCTGTTCGACGGCTTCCCGCGCACCATCGCGCAGGCCGACGCGATGAAGGATGCCGGCGTCGCGATCGACTACGTGCTCGAGATCGACGTGCCGTTCTCGGCAATCATCGAGCGCATCAGCGGCCGCCGCACCCATCCGGCCTCGGGCCGCACCTACCACGTGACGTTCAACCCGCCGAAGGTCGAGGGCAAGGACGACGTGACGGGCGAGCCGCTGATTCAGCGCGACGACGACAAGGAAGAGACGGTGAAGAAGCGTCTCGACGTTTACGAGGCACAAACCAAGCCGCTTATCTCGTATTACGGCGACTGGGCCGCGCGCGGCGCCGAAAACGGCCTGCAGGCGCCCGCCTATCGCAAGATCTCGGGCCTCGGCAGCGTCGAGGAAATCCGCCAGCGCGCGTTCGAGGCCCTGAAGTAAGGCCCGCGAGCCGCAACACGCCGCTCCCCGGAGCGGTTTTTTTTCGCCTCGCGCCATAAATCGCACGATCGTTCATTTTTTGCCGTCACCGCGCGCGGTTTCGTACAATCGTCCGGCAATGGATCGCGCCGGCCGATCACGGCGGCGGATCGCGACAACCAAGGAGCGAAGATGGAATTACGCGGCAACGTCTTTCTGATCACGGGAGGCGCATCGGGCCTCGGCGCCGGCACGGCGCGCATGCTCACCGGCGCGGGCGCGAAGGTGGTGCTCGCGGACCTGAACCGCGAGGCGGGCGAAGCGCTCGCGGCCGAGCTCGGCGCACGCTTCGTCAGCTGCGACGTCACACGCGAAGCCGACGCGCAGGCCGCCGTCGAGGCGGCCACCGGGCTCGGCACGCTGCGCGGCCTCGTCAACTGCGCCGGCATCGCGCCGGCCGCGAAGACGGTCGGCAAGGACGGTCCGCATTCGCTCGAGCTGTTCGCGAAGGTCGTGTCGATCAACCTCGTCGGCAGCTTCAACATGGCGCGCCTGGCCGCGGCCGCGATGGCCGCGAACGCGCCGATCGAAACCGGCGAGCGCGGCGTGATCGTCAATACCGCCTCGGTGGCCGCGTTCGACGGCCAGATCGGCCAGGCCGCCTATTCCGCCTCGAAGGCCGGCGTGGCCGGCATGACGCTGCCGCTCGCACGCGACCTGTCGCGCAACGCGATCCGCGTGATGACGATCGCGCCGGGCATCTTCGAGACGCCGATGCTGCTCGGCATGCCGCAGGAGGTGCAGGACGCGCTCGGCGCGATGGTGCCGTTCCCGCCGCGCCTCGGCAAGCCCGACGAATACGCGATGCTGGTGCGCCAGATCATCGAGAATCCGATGTTGAACGGCGAGGTGATCCGCCTGGACGGCGCGATCCGCATGCAGCCGAAATGAGCGCCGGCGCGGCCTAGCGAGCCGCGCGCCGCGCCGCCCGCGGCGTGGGCGGCGCAGCGGGCGGGCGTCGTCGTACGGGACTGCGGAAGGCGGCCGGGGCGTCAGTCGCCGCCGCGCCGCATGCGCTGCCGCAGCTCGGTCAGTTGCGCCTCCACGATGGTCGCGTCGACCGCCTCGGGGCATTCGTCGAGATACGACTCGAGATCCTCGAGCGCCGGGCGCAGGTAGTCGAGCCGCGCATAGGCGAAGCCTCGGTCGCGCACCTCGTCGGGCTGCCCCGGCAGCAGGATCACGAGCCGCTGCTGCACGGCCAGCAGCCGTTGCCAGCGCTCGGTCTGCAGGTAGATCGACTTCAGGTTGTTGAGCATGCGCGCGAGCACCTCGCGGCCGGTGGCCGGTTGCAGCAGCGCGCGCAGCGTGCTCGACATGGTTTCCTCGGGATGCGCGACATACGGCTCCAGCATGTCGACCAGATCGGTCTCCGACAGCGAGCGCCCGGTGGTCGGGTCGATCATCGCGTCGCCGTCGGCCAGCGTCGCGCGCAGCAGGAAGTGGCCGGGGAACGACACGCCGCGCACCGCCAGCCCGAGCTGGCCGGCCAGCTCCAGGTACAGCACCGCGAGCGAGATCGGGATGCCGCGGCGGCGCTTGAGCACCATGTTCAGATAGCTGTTGTCGGGATCGTAATAGTCGTTGTGGTTGCAGGCGAAGCCGAGCTCGCGAAAGAAATAATCGTTGAGCGCGTCCACCATCTCGCGCTTCGGCAGTTCGGTCCGCACGCGCCGCCGAAAACGCACGACCAGCGTGTCGAGTTCGGCGAGCGCCGCCTGCATGTCGAGGTCGGGATAGGCGTCCTGGGCGAGCGAGAGCGCGGCCTCGGTCAGAGGCAGGCTGTCGTCCTCGGCGACGAGGGCGCTGAAGAAATCGAGAACGCGGGTCATGGTGCTCGTCATTTGGCGCGGCGGCGGAAATACGCGT
Organism: Burkholderia glumae LMG 2196 = ATCC 33617; assembly: GCF_000960995.1. Lineage (NCBI taxonomy): Bacteria > Pseudomonadati > Pseudomonadota > Betaproteobacteria > Burkholderiales > Burkholderiaceae > Burkholderia > Burkholderia glumae. The sequence goes on from NZ_CP009435.1 coordinate 388,253, forward strand.
ATTTGAATCCCATCAACCACAACATACCGAAATATAGTGCGGCGAACAGGACCAGGCTGGCGGCCGTCAGCGCGATGCGCGCGAGCGGCTGCGCGCGCAGCCCGATCCAGTCGAAATTGATCGCGAACCAGTGGATCGTGCCGGCCAGCACCAGCGAGGCGCCGGTGAGCTGGGCGAGAAAGCGCGGCCAGCCCGGCGACGGCCGGTAGATGCCGCGGCGGCGCAGCCCCAGGAACAGCAGCAGCGAATTCAGCGACGCGCCCACGCCGATGCTGAGCGTGAGGCCCGCGGTGCCGAGCATCGGCACGAACAGATAGTTCGACAGCTGGGTGACGATCAGCACGCCGATGGCGATCTTCACCGGCGTCTTGATGTCCTGCTTCGCGTAGAAGCCCGGCGCGAGGATCTTGATCAGGATGATGCCGATCAGACCGACACCGTAGGCGGCCAGCGCGCGCGCGACCATCTGCACCGTGTGCGCGTCGAACTTGCCGTAGTTGAACAGCGTGGCCGTGAGCGGCGTGGCGAACAGCAGCAGCCCGAGCGCGCTCGGCACCGCGAGCAGGAAGGTCACGCGCAGGCCCCAGTCGAGCAGTGCCGAATACTCGGCCGAATCCGCGTCGACGTGCGCCTTCGACAGGCTCGGCAGCAGGATCGTGCCGAGCGCGACGCCGAGCAGCGCGGTGGGGAACTCCATTAGCCGGTCGGCATAGTTGATCCATGACACGGCGCCCTGCCCGAGCCGCGACGCGATGTTGGTATTGATGATCAGCGAGAGCTGCGCGACCGAGACGGCGAAGGTGGCCGGCACCATCTTCGCGAGCACGCGCTTGACGCCCGGATGGGCGAGCGCGCGCAGCGGATCGAGCCCGATGCGCGGCATCATGTCGATGCGCTTGAGCCCCGGCCACTGCACCGCGAATTGCAGCAGCCCGCCGACGATCACGGCCCAGGCCAGCGCGAAGACCGGCATTGTCAGGTGCGGCGCGACGAACGCCGCGGCCACGATGAACGCCACGTTCAGCAGCACCGGCGCGAACGCCGGCAGCGAGAAGTTCTTGTAGGTGTTCAGCACGCCCGAGGCGAGCGTGGTCAGCGAGATGAAGATGATGTAAGGGAACATGATCCGCGTCATCGTGACCGCGAGCGGATAGGCATGGCCGTCGTTGCTCAGGCCCGAAGCCACCGCGTAGACCACCCACGACGCACCCGCCATGCCCGCCAGCGAGAGCAGCGCGAGCGCCCAGGCGAGCACGGTCGACATCGCGTCGACGAGCGCCTTGGTGGCGTCGTGGCCCTGCTGGTTCTTGAACTCGGCCAGGATCGGCACGAACGCCTGCGAAAACGCGCCCTCGGCCGACAGCCGGCGCAGCAGGTTCGGAATCCGGAAGGCGACGTAGAACGCGTCGGTGTATTGACTGGCGCCGAACGCACGGGCGATCAGCGTTTCGCGGGCCAGGCCGGTCACGCGTGACAACAGCGTGAAGCCGCTGACCGTCAGCAGGGCTCGGAATAGATTCATGGGGCGCCTATTATACGGAAGCCCCGTCGCGGTCCGCCCCTTCGGCGGAAAAAGGCGCCGCACGCGCCGCCCGGCTGTCGCCATACGGATCGATATCGCCCGACAGGACTCGATATCGGCAAGCTTGTCACTGCCTTGATTTTGTTGCTATAATCGCCCGTTTCTGAGTCTGCATTCGCGCTGCGCCTATCATCGAGCACGTTGCCGACTTCGGTGAAACCAATGTTTTTTTGCGCCCCGGGCAATCGCTCTCGAGGGTCGGATCGAAAAGCAGCGCTTGGCCGTCAGGCTCCAAGCTCTGGGAACAGGACAGGATAAGGAACCGTCATGGCTAATTCCGCACAAGCACGCAAGCGCGCCCGCCAGGCAGCGAAGGCTAACTCGCACAACTCGGCGCTGCGCTCGAAATTCCGCACCGCGATCAAGTCGGTTCGCAAGGCGATCGACGCCGGCGATCAGGCCAAGGCTGCCGAGCTGTACAAGGCCGCCACCAAGACGATCGACACGATCGCCGACAAGAAGATCGTGCACAAGAACAAGGCCGCTCGCCACAAGAGCCGCCTGTCGGCAGCGATCAAGGGCCTGCAGGCCGCCGCGCAGTAACTCGAATCCGGTGTGCCCGCCTCGCGCGGGCCCCTGTTTCCCGCGATCGCAAAAAGCCCGCTTCGGCGGGCTTTTTGTCGTGCCTGTCGGTTCACGCGCCGTGCCGCTGCGCATGGCGGCGCGTGCCGGAGACGGGCAGGATGCGGGACGGATGGCGCCGGCGGGGCGGCCCTGCCATCCGCCCGCGCGGCATCGCTCAAGGATGCTTGCCGAGCGGCAGCTCGCAGGCCTCGGTGACGACCAGGTCGTTGTCGCGCGCGAAGTTCATCACGAAATCGAAGGCCATCGGCTCGATATCGCGCAGGCGCGTGTCGACGATCACGCACTTGATGCCGCTGACGATCGTCGGCCGCACGTACAGCGAATATTTCATGTACGCATTGCGGCCGCTCGCGCCCGGTCCGAACTGGGCCATCACGCCGGCAAGCCGTTCCGACCAGTCGCTCGGACGAAACGTCTTGCCGTCTTTCGTGACGCCTTGAATGAAGAATTCGGTCGGGGGTGTTTCTGCCATGAAGGGTCCCAGATGATGGGCCGACGGCATGAGGCGGCCGCGACGGAAACGGGGAACGGCGGCTTGCGATGCCGGCTGCGCGACGCCTTGCCGCCGCCCTCGCTGGACGCTGCCCGCAGGCACACCGGTATACGCAGCCACGCGCGAGCGTGGGCGCTGCCCGTCTCCGGCAGCGCGATCTGCCGGGCTTCGGAAAACCGCGAAATTATACCGCACCGCCGCATGCTGCGGCGCCCCGATGCCGCGGCCGCCGCGCGATCCGCGCACCGCCGCCCGTGCCGGCCCGCGCCCGCTTCGCACGGCGCCGGCCGCTCCATCGCGCGGGGACGCGCCAGGGCGCCCCGGCTCGTCAAAGCCGGCAAAATCCTTTATGCTCGACCGGATTACAACACTCCGACGGCGGGCGCCGCACGGCGCGCGAGCGCCGCCTGCCCCCCGCCGCGTCTCGTTTCATGACCGCCAAAACCATTCGTCACTACCTGCAGTTCAAGGATTTCTCGCTGGAAGACTACGAGTACGTGCTCGAACGCACGGGTATCCTGAAACGCAAGTTCAAGAGCTACGAAACCTACCATCCGCTGCACGACCGCACGCTCGCGATGATCTTCGAGAAGAACTCGACGCGCACGCGGCTCTCGTTCGAGGCCGGCATCTTCCAGCTCGGCGGCCACGCGGTGTTCATGAGCACGCGCGACACGCAGCTCGGCCGCGGCGAGCCGGTGGAGGATTCGGCACAGGTGATCTCGCGGATGGTCGACATCATCATGATCCGCACCTTCGAGCAGGAGATCATCCAGCGCTTCGCCGACAATTCGCGCGTGCCGGTGATCAACGGCCTGACCAACGAGTTCCACCCCTGCCAGGTGCTGGCGGACATCTTCACGTACTACGAACACCGCGGCCCGATCCGCGGCAAGACGGTCGCCTGGGTCGGCGACGCCAACAACATGCTCTACACCTGGATCCAGGCCGCGCAGATCCTCGGCTTCAAGCTGCGCCTGTCCACGCCGCCCGGCTACGCGCTCGACATGGCGCTCGTCGACGCCGCCAGCGCGTCGGCCTACGAAGTGGTCGAGGATCCGAACGAAGCCTGCCGCGGCGCCGATCTCGTGACGACCGACGTGTGGACCAGCATGGGCTTCGAGGCCGAGAACGAGGTCCGCAAGCAGGCCTTCGCCGACTGGTGCGTCGACGAGGAGATGATGGCCGGCGCGAACCCCGACGCCCTCTTCATGCACTGCCTGCCCGCCCACCGCGGCGAGGAAGTGTCGGCCGGCGTGATCGACGGCCCGCAGAGCGTGGTCTGGGACGAGGCGGAAAACCGCCTGCACGTGCAGAAGGCGCTGATGGAATTCCTGCTGCTCGGCAAGCTCAACCACTGAGCGTTGCACCGCAGCTGACAGGAAAAAGCCCCGCCCGAGCGGGGCTTTTTCCTGGGCGCCCGGCTGGGCGGCCCGGCGCGGCCGGCCTCAGATCGCGACCGGCTCCATCTCGAGCCGCACGCCGAAGCGGGCCTCCACGTCGGCCTGGATCGCGCGCGCGAGCGCGAGCACGTCGGCACCCGTCGCGCCGCCGCGATTGACCAGCACCAGCGCCTGGCGCTCGTGGACCGCCGCCGCGCCGAGCGCGCGCCCCTTCCAGCCGCAGCGATCGATCAGCCAACCGGCCGCGAGCTTGACGCGCCCGTCGGCCTGCGGATACGAGACCAGGTCGGGCTCGCGTTCGCGCAGCGCCGCCCATTGCGCCGCGTCGATCACCGGATTCTTGAAGAAGCTGCCCGCGTTGCCGTGTACGCGCGGGTCGGGCAGCTTCGCGCGCCGGATCGCGACCACCGCGTCGAACACGTCGCGCGGGGTCGCGGCGGCCGGCTCGATGCCGCGCGCCGCGAACTCGCGGGCGACGTCCGCGTAGCCGGTGCGCGGCGCCCAGCGCTTCGGCAGCCGGAACGTGACTGACACGATCGCGAAACGCTCGCGCGCCTCGCGCTTGAACACGCTGTCGCGATAGCCAAACGCGCAGGCCGCGGCGTCGAACTCGGCCGGCTCGCCGCTGGCCAGGTCGACGGCCTTCAGCGCGACGAAGCGCTCGCACATCTCGATGCCGTAGGCACCGATGTTCTGGATCGGCGCGGCGCCGACCGTGCCGGGGATCAGCGCGAGATTCTCGAGGCCCGGCATGCCGGCCGCGAGCGTCCAGTCGACGAAGGCGTGCCAGTTCTCGCCGCCGCCCGCCTCCACGTACCAGGCCTCGTCGTCCTCGCCCACCAGCGCGCGGCCGCGCACGTCGTTGATCAGCACCAGCGCGTCCACGTCGCCGGTGAACACCACGTTGCTGCCGCCGCCGAGCACCAGCACCGGCAGCCCGGACGCGCGCGGGTCGCGCGCTGCGGCGGCGAACCCGGCCGGCGTGGCGATGGTCGCCGCGAAACGCGCCCGCACGTCGAAGCCGAACGTGTTGTGCTCGCGTAGCGGGTAATCGGGACGCAAAGGCGCGGGACGCAAAGGCGCGGGCGACGGCGGCGCGGCGGCGACGGGCGGCTGGGCGGGATCGGACGGCATCGGGGCTTCGGACATCGGCGGCAGGCAGAGGGCGACGGCGCGCGGTTCGCGCAACCCGCGCCGGTGCGGCGGGCGGGCGGCCTTGGGCAAACGCGGGGGCATCGGTAAAATGACGATAGGTCCGCAATTATAGCGAGTGAGCGCGCCGCGCTCCGCGCGGGACGCGCGTTTTACAGGGAGAATCGCATGCCATCGTTCGACGTCGTTTCCGAAGCGAACATGATTGAAGTGAAAAACGCCATCGAGCAGTCGAACAAGGAGATTTCGACGCGCTTCGACTTCAAGGGCTCCGACGCGCGCGTCGAGCACAAGGACCAGGAGCTGACGATGTTTGCCGACGACGACTTCAAGCTCGGCCAGGTGAAGGACGTGCTGATCGGCAAGATGGCCAAGCGCGGCGTGGACGTGCGCTTCCTCGACTACGGCAAGGTCGAGAAGATCGGCGGCGACAAGCTCAAGCAGGTCGTCACGATCAAGAAGGGCGTGACGGGCGATCTGGCCAAGCGCGTCGTGCGCACCGTGAAGGACAGCAAGATCAAGGTGCAGGCCAGCATTCAGGGCGACGCCGTGCGCGTGTCGGGCACCAAGCGCGACGACCTGCAAAGCGTGATCGCGCTGCTGCGCAAGGAAATCTCCGACACGCCGCTCGACTTCAACAACTTCCGCGACTGACCGCGGCGCTGGCATGGGCGGCGTTCGCCGCCCGCCGCGCGCCGGCTCACTCCGCGCGCGGCGCCGGCGCGGCTTTCTTCTTCTCGCCGATCCGGCTTTCCTGCCCCTTCAGCAGCTTCGAAATATTGCTGCGGTGCCGCCAGACCAGCAGCACGCTCATCGCCAGCACGGCCCAGCCGACCGGATTGTCGTGCGTGCCGAACAGGTAGACGTCGAACAACGGCGCGAACCCGGCGGCCACCAGCGCGGCGAACGACGAATAACGGAAGCAGAACGCGATCACGAGCCAGCTCAAGAGCGTGGCGATGCCGAGCACGGGCGAGATCGCGAGCAGCACGCCGGCCGCCGTCGCCACGCCCTTGCCGCCCTGGAAGCGAAAGAAAACCGGATACAGGTGGCCGAGGAATACCGCGATGGCGGCCAGCGCGACGCCGGTCTCGCCGCCGATCCCGAAGTGCCGCACCAGCCAGACGGCCAGCCAGCCCTTGAACGCATCGCCAAGCAGCGTCAGGATCGCGGCCTTGCGGTTGCCGCTGCGCAGCACGTTGGTCGCGCCGGGGTTCTTCGAGCCATACGAGCGGGGATCGGCGAGGCCCATCAACGCGCTGACGACGACGGCGAACGACACCGAGCCGATCAGGTAGGCAGCGACGGTAGCGATCAGAATCTGCATGGGAACGTGATTTCGACGAAGGAATGGGAAAGCGGCGCCGTGCGCCGGGCCGCGGCGGCGCCCATTCTACCGAAGCGCGCCGGCCCGGGCCGCCGGTGAAACCCTCAGTCGACGCTCGCGCACTGCACGGGCGTCGCGCCGAGCACCGCGGTCAGCACCGCCGGCGCGAGGCTCACGAGGTAGCCGCGCCGGCCGCCGTTGACGAAGATCGACGGCAGGTCGAGCACGCTCGCCTCGACGTAGACCGGCATCGCCTTCTTCGTGCCGAACGGCGAGGTGCCGCCGACCAGGTAGCCGGAGTGGCGGTTGGCGACCTCGGGCTTGCAGGGTTCGACGCGCTTGGCGCCGATTTGCCGAGCCAGGTTCTTGGTCGACACCGTGCGGTCGCCGTGCATCAGGATCACCAGCGGCCTGGCGTGCTCGTCCTCCATCACCAGCGTCTTGACGACGGCGTGCTCGTCCACGCCGAGCTGCCGCGCCGATTCGCCGGTGCCGCCGTGCTCGACGTAATCGTAGGTGTGCTCGCCGAAGGCGATGCCGTGGCGGCGCAGCCACTGCGTCGCCGGCGTTTCGGATACGTGTCGGGATTTGCTCATGCGCGCATTTTAATTGCGCGCGCCGCGAAGCACTATTGTCCGTTCGGCGGATTGCCGCGCCCGGGCGGGCATGGCACGATCGGCACGTTTTCCTGCGAAAGGCCGCGCCGCGCCCGCGACGGCCTCATTTCCGGAGGCCCGATGTCACTTTCACCGCCCGCCCCGGGCCTCGACGTGGCGGCGCTGCTCGCCGCGCTGCCCGAGCGGATCACTGCGATCCCCGCGCGGATCGCGGCGCGCCAGCCCGACCATCCGGCGCTCGTCGAGGACGCGCGCCGGCTCAACTACCGGCAGCTCGCGGCGGCGATCGAGGCGACGGCCGGCCAGTTGCGCGCGCTCGGCGTGCGCGGCGGCGACCGCGTGATGATCGTCGCCGAGAACAGCATCGCGCAGATCGTGCTGCTGTTCGCGACCGCCTCGCTCGATGCCTGGGCCTGCCTCGCGAACGCGCGGCTGTCGGCGGCCGAACTCGATGCGATCGCGGCGCACGCCCGGCCGCGCGCGATCGCGTTCGTCACCGCCACCTCGTCCGACGCGGCCGCCCACGCGGCGCGCCACCGCGCGCTGCACGCCGCCGAGGGCGAGCCCGGCATCGGCACCTGGGCCGTCGCGCTCGATCCCGATGCCGGCGCCGAGCCGGTGGAGTCCGGCGCCGCCCGGCAGTGCGCGGCGCTGATCTATACCACCGGCACCACCGGCGCGCCGAAAGGCGTGATGCTGTCGCACCGCAACCTGCTGTTCGTCGCCGCGATGTCGAGCACGCTGCGGCGCGTGAGTCCCGACGACGTCGTCTATGCGGCGCTGCCGGTATCGCACGTCTATGGCCTGACCTCGGTCTGCCTCGGCAGCCTCTATGCCGGTGCCACGCTGCGGCTGGTGCAGCGCTTCACGCCCGAGGCCCTGCGCCGCGCGCTCGCCGACGAACGCGTGACGATCTTCCAGGGCGTGCCGGCGATGCACGCGAAGCTGCTCGACCATCTGCAGGCGCACGGCCACGCGTGGCACGCGCCGCACCTGCGTTTCGTCTATTCGGGCGGCTCGCCGCTCGACGCCGACCTGAAGGCGCGCGTCGAGCGCATCTACGGCCTGCCGATCCACAACGGCTACGGCATGACCGAGAGCAGCCCGACCGTCGCGCAAACCTCGCTCGACGCGCCGCGCGCCGACTGCTCGGTCGGCACGCCGATTCCCGGCATCGAGGTGCGCCTGGCCGGCGTGGACGGATGCGACGCCGCGCCCGGCGAGGTCGGCGAAATCCTCGTGCGCGGCCCCAACGTGATGCTCGGCTATTACCGCGACCCGGAAGCGACGCGCGCGGCCGTGACGGCCGACGGCTGGCTGAAGACGGGCGACCTCGCGAGCGCGGCCGACGACGGCTCGCTGACCCTCGTCGGCCGCAGCAAGGAATTGATCATCCGCTCGGGGTTCAACGTCTATCCGGCCGAGGTCGAACATGCGCTCAACGCACATCCGGCCGTCGTGCAGTCGGCCGTGATCGGCCGGCCGGTGGCGGGCAACGAGGAAGTGATGGCCTTCGTCGAGCTGACGCCGGGCGCGGCCCTCGCGTCCGACGAACTCGCGGCCTGGTGCGCGGCGCGGCTCGCGCCCTACAAGCGGCCGGCGCGCATCGTCGCCGTCGATGCGCTGCCGGCCGCCTCGACGGGCAAGGTACTCAAGCACCGGCTGCGCGAGCACCCGGCCTACGGCGAGTAAGGCGCACGGGGCCGCGCGCCAGTCGCCGCCGCGGCATCGCCGCCGGCGCGCGGGCGGCCTCAACCGCGCGGATGGTGCGCGGCGTGCAGCGTCCTGAGCCGTTCACGCGCGACGTGCGTGTAGATCTGCGTCGTCGAGATGTCGCTGTGGCCGAGCAGCATCTGCACGACGCGCAGGTCGGCGCCGTGATTGAGCAGGTGCGTGGCGAACGCGTGCCGCAGCGTGTGCGGCGACAGGTGCGCCCGGATCTCGGCTCGCATCGCGTGGCGCTTGATGATGTTCCAGAACTGCTGGCGCGTCATGCCTTCGCCGCGCGCGGTCACGAACAACGCGTCCGAGGTGCGCGCGCCGAGCAGCGCCGGGCGCGCCTCGCGCAGGTAGCGCTCGATCCAGCCGTGCGCGACCTCGCCGAACGGCACCAGCCGCTCCTTCGAGCCCTTGCCCATCACGCGCACCACGCCGTCGTTGAGCCCGACCTCGACGGTCTTCAGCATCACGAGTTCGCTCACGCGCAGCCCGCTCGCATACATCAGCTCGAGCATGGTGCGGTCGCGCAGCCCGAGCGCGGTCCCGACCTCGGGCGCCGCGAGCAGCGCCTCGACCTGCGCCTCCGAGAGCGTCGCCGGAAACCGCGCCGGCTGCTTCGCGGAGAGGAGGCGCAGCGTCGGATCGAGCGCGGCGCGGTGCTCGCGCAGCGCCCAGCCGTAGTAGCGCCGGAACACCGACAGGCGCCGGTTCGACGAGGTGGCCTTGCCGTCGCTGCGCGCGGCGATGTAGCCCGTCAGCATCGCCTCGTCCACGGCGTCGATGCTCGCGCCGTGGACGGTCGCGAGCCATTGCGCGAACAGCGTCAGGTCGCGCCGGTAGGCATCGAGCGTGTTCTGCGACAGGCCATGTTCGAGCCAGAGCGCATCGCAGAACAGCTCGATCGAGGTCCGGCTCGCCTCGCGCTCCGGGCTTGCGCCGAGCGGCTCTGCCCCGTTGGCCGAGCCGGCCGCCGTGCGCGGTTTGCGGCCCGCCGCGCCACGCGGCTTGCCGGCCGCGGCCGGCGCCGCGGCGGCCTTCAAGTTCTTCGCATCCTTCATGGTCCTCGCGCCCTTGATACCCGTCAGCCGCTTCGCGCGCTCCATCGGCGCGCCGGCCGCCACCGGCGCGCCGTCACCGTCAGGCAGCGCCTGGCCGGCGCCGCGTGCCGGTGCGGCGCGCGGCGGGTCCGCCGGCATGGCGGCGGGTTCGTCGATCTGCCTCGTCATCAGTAATCGATCCCTTCATGCGCGAGCAACCAGCGCTTGGTCTTCAGGAAACAGCCTTGATCGTCGCCTTGCCGCCGTCAGGCGGCCCGCAGCGCCCACTCCACATGTTCGCGCACGAGCGCGGAGGCATCGCCGGCGCGTGACTCGAGGGCCGCCACGATCGCCGCGCGCGCGTCGCCCGTCAGGCGCCCGGCCGGCGCGCGCAACGCGTTGCCGAGCCCGACCGCGAGGTTGCGCAGCCAGCGTTCGTGGCCGATGCGCCGGATCGCGCTGCCCTGCATGCGCTCGTCGAACTCCGTCGCGCTCCAGCCGAACAGCTCGACGAGCGAGGCCCGGTCGAGCCCGTGGCGCACGTCGAAATCGGCCACCGGCGCGGCCTGCGCAAACTTGTTCCACGGGCAGACGAGCTGGCAGTCGTCGCAGCCATACACGCGATTGCCGATCAGCGGGCGCAGCGCTTCCGGAATACTGCCTTTCAATTCGATCGTCAGGTACGAGATGCAGCGCCGCGCATCGACGCGAAACGGCGCGACGATCGCCGCCGTCGGGCAGGCGTCGAGGCAGCGCGTGCAGCTGCCGCAGTGCGAGCCCGGCGTTTCGGGCGCGGCCTCGGGATGCAGCTCGGCGTCGGTCGGCAGCGGCACGTCGACGAAGATCTCGCCCAGGAAGAACAGCGAGCCGGCGTCGCGCTGCAGCAGCAGCGTGTGCTTGCCGCGCCAGCCGGTGCCGGCCTTCTGGGCGAGTTCGACCTCGAGCACCGGCGCCGAATCGGTGAACACGCGATAGCCGAACGGCCCGATCTCGGCCTCGATGCGCTCGGCCAGCGTCTGCAGCCGGCTGCGCAGCACCTTGTGATAATCGCGGCCGCGCGCATAGATCGACACCACCGCAGCGGCCGGGTCCTCGAGCCGCGCGAGCTCGTGCGCGCGCCAGCCCGACGCGTTGGACGCGGCGCCGGCCGCCGCCGTGGCGGCCGGCAGATAGGCGAGCCGCACCGAGATCACACGTCGCGTACCGGCCACAAGTTCGGCCGGGCGCGCGCGTTTCATGCCGTGTTTGGCCATATAATCCATCTCGCCGTGGCAACCGGCTTCCAGCCAGGCGGCGAGCCCCGCTTCGGCCTCCGAGAGATCGGCGTCGCTGATGCCGATCGCCCCGAAACCCAGTTCGCGCCCCCAGGCCCGGATGCGCCGCGCAAGCGCCTCCAGCGCCGCCTCGTCGAGGCAGCGCCACGCGGCGCCGTCGCTTGGCGAAGCGGGCGCGTCGATCACGGCGAGTTCCGGTTTACGGTTCATCGCGCTATTTTACGAGAATGCCCGCGCAGCCCAGCCATCCGCATGCCGTGTCCGTTTCCGCCGCACCGCTCGCGGAGCGCCGCTTCGCGCTGCCCGACGAGGCCGCGACCGCCGCGTTCGGCGAGCGCTTCGCGCACGCGCTCGAGGCGGTGCGCGCCCAGGCCGTCGCGCGGCACGCGTTCGCCGGCCTGCAAATTCAGCTCGCGGGCGACCTCGGCGCCGGCAAGACCACGCTGGTGCGCGCGATCCTGCGCGGGCTCGGCCACGCCGGCCGCGTGAGGAGCCCCACCTATACGCTCGTCGAGCCCTACGTGCTCGCGCGTGACGGCGGGGAACTCATGGTCCATCATTTCGATCTCTATCGATTCAGTGATCCGGCCGAATGGGCGGACGCGGGCTTTCGCGAATATTTCAACGCCGGTGCGATCTGCCTCGTCGAATGGCCGCAGCAGGCCGGCACGCTGCTCGGCGTGCCGGATCTCGTGTTCGCGCTCGACATCGACGGCGACGGCCGCCGGCTCGACGCGCGGGCCTACAGCGCTTCAGGATACGCATGTCTCGAAAGATGTTGATCAAGCCGTTCCGGTCGATCGAATCGGCTGCCACCGTCACCCACAACTGGCGGCGTCGGCAGGTGCTCGTCGCGGGCGCCTCGACGCTCGTGCTCGGGCTGGTCGCGCCGAGTCTGGCGCGCGCCTCGTCGGTGCTCGGCGTGCGGGTCTGGCCCGCGCGCGACTACACGCGCGTGACGATCGAATCCGATCAGCCGCTGCAGGCCGCCCAGCAGTTGCTGCAAGGCCCCGATCGGCTGGTGGTCGACCTCGACGGGCTCGATCTCGACCAGGCACTGCGCGAACTCGTCTCGAAGATCACGCCGAACGATCCGCAGATCCAGTCGGTGCGCGTCGGCCAGTACCAGCCGCACGTGGTACGCATGGTGTTCGATCTGAAAGGCTCGGTGAAGCCGCAGATGTTCACGCTGCCGCCGGTCGGCTCGTATCGCTACCGGCTGGTGTTCGACCTGTATCCGGCCGTCGCGCCCGATCCGCTGTCGGAGCTGATCGCGCAGACCGAGCGCAAGGAACAGCAGCTGAACGATTCGGTGCGCGCGCAGCAAGCGCAGCCGCCGCAGGCGACGCTGAACGGCCCCGGCACGCCGCCGCCCGCGGGCGGCGACAACAGCGACGCGTTCTTCCAGCGCTTCGCGCAGAACCCGGCGCCTGCGGCGCGGCCCTCGCCCTCCGCGCCGTCGAACCCGGCCAGGCCCGCCATCAAGCCGCCGCCCGTCATCGCGAAGCAGGACGACGACGACGGCGATTCGTCCTATGCGTTCACGGCGCCGAAGGGCAGGAACGGCACGGTGCGGCTGCTCACGGTCGCGATCGACCCGGGCCACGGCGGCGAGGACCCGGGCGCGATCGGCGGCGCCGGCACCTACGAGAAGCACATCGCGCTCGACATCGCCAAGCGGCTGCGCGCGAAGATCGACGGCACGCCCAACATGCGCTCGATGATGACGCGCGACAACGACTTCTTCGTGCCGCTGAACGTGCGCGTGCAGAAGGCGCGGCGCGTCGGCGCCGACCTGTTCGTGTCGATCCATGCCGACGCGTTCACGACGCCGCAGGCGCACGGCTCGTCGGTGTTCGCGCTGTCCGATCACGGCGCGACCAGCGCCGCGGCACGCTGGATGGCCAACAAGGAGAACTCGTCGGACACCATCGGCGGGATCAACGTGAAGACCCAGGACGTGTCGGTCAACCGCGCGCTGTTCGACATGTCGACCACGGCGCAGATCCGCGACTCGCTGCGCTACGGCAACTTCGTGCTGAAGGAAGTCGGCACCATCAACAAGCTGCACAAGGGCTCGGTCGAGCAGGCCGGCTTCGCGGTGCTGAAGGCGCCCGACATTCCGTCGATCCTGGTCGAGACGGCCTTCATCAGCAATCCCGAGGAAGAGCGTCGCCTGAACGACGAAACCTATCGCGAACAGATGGCCGACGCGATCTTTCGCGGCATCAAGCGCTATTTCGCGGCCAATCCGCCGCTCGCGAAGAACCGGATGGCCTAAAGCCCGGCCGCCGGTCCGCGGCGGTTTGCTGACGCCTTCGCCGCACCGCCACGCCGTCCAACGCAAAAGGCCTCGCGCGGCGCGGGCCGTGTTCAGGCCGTGCGCCGCACGAGCCGCCCGCCGAATACGTTGACCACGAGCCCGGCCATCACCAGCGCGGTGCCCAGGTATTCGGCGCCGCTCATGCGTTCGCCGAGCAGCAGCGCCGAGGAGGCAATGCCGACCACCGGCACCACCAGCGAGAGCGGCGCGACCTGCGCGGCCGGATAGCGCGACAGCAGCCGGCCCCACAGCGCGTAGCCGACCAGCGTGGCGACCCACGCGAGGTAGACGATCGCGAACACCGACGCGCCCGACAGCGCGCCGAGCGCGGCCTCGATCCGCGCCGGGCCTTCGAGCGCGAACGACAGCGCAAGGAACGGCAGCGGCGGCACCAGGCTGCCCCACACCACCAGCGGCACCAGCTCCACCTTGCCGATCCGCTTCGTGACGATGTTGCCGAGCGCCCACGACGCGGCCGCGCAGAGCGTCAGCGCGAAGCCGGCCAGCGTCATCGCTCCGCCGCTGCGCGCGGCGATCGTCACGAGCCCGAGCGCGGCGATCGCGAGGCCCGCCAGGTTCCAGGCGCGCACGCGCTCGCCGAGGAACAGCCGCGCGAAGCCGAGCGTGAAGAACGCCTGCGCCTGCAGCACCAGCGAGGCGACCCCGGCCGGCATGCCGACGTTCATCGCGGTAAACAGGAACACGAACTGCGCGAGCAGGATGGTCGCGCCGTACAGCACCAGCATGCGCAGCGGGATGCGCGGCCGCGGCACGAAAAACACGGCCGGCAGCGCCGCCAGCGCGAAGCGCAGCGCGCCGAGCAGCATCGGCGGCACGCCGTGCAGGCCCAGCTTGATCACGACGAAGTTGACGCCCCACGCGACGATCACCACCAACGCGAGCAACAGGTCCTTCATGGCCATCATCGCGTCATGCCCTCCGTGATCCCGACCGAACCAAACCGGCAGTGTAACGGCTGTGACAACCCGTCGCCGCGCTTTCCGCGAGCCCGATACAATGAGCGCAATTGCAGCCCGCCCCAAGCCAGCCCCACGACCACCATGAGCGACTCGATCCGAGCGGTCCTGAAACCGCATGTCAGCGACATCGGCAACCTGCAGGTGCGCCGCTCGCTGCCCGCGATGGCCGCGCGCCTCGTCGGCCCGTTCATCTTCTTCGATCACATGGGGCCGGCCGCGCTGCCGCCCGGCAGCGGCCTGGACGTGCGCCCGCACCCGCACATCGGCCTCGCCACGGTCACCTACCTGTTCGACGGCGCGATCCTGCACCGCGACAGCCTCGGCTCGGTGCAGACCATCCTGCCCGGCGACGTGAACTGGATGACGGCCGGGCGCGGCATCGTCCATTCCGAGCGCACGCCCGCCGAGATCCGCGAGCGCGGCCAGACCCTCCACGGCATCCAGACCTGGGTGGCGCTGCCGCTCGAGCACGAGACCACCGAGCCCGCCTTCGAGCACCATCCGGCCGCGACGCTGCCCAAGCTGGCGCGCGACGGCGTGGCGCTGACCGTGATCGCCGGCGACGCGTTCGGCCTCGTCTCGCCGGTCAACACGTTCTCGCGCACGCTCTACGCGGCCGCCGAGTTCGCGGCCGGCGCGACGCTTCGGTTCGACGCCGACCACGAGGAGCGCGCCGTCTACCTGGTGGCGGGCGACCTGACGATCGACGGCACGCCGCTCGAGGCCGAACGGATGGCAGTGCTCGCGCCCGGCGCGGCGGTGTCGCTCGCGAGCCGCGGCGGCGCACGCCTGATGCTGCTGGGCGGCGCGAAGCTGGCCGGCGAGCGCTTCATCGAGTGGAATTTCGTGGCCAGCAGCCGCGAGGCGATCGAACGCGCGAAGGCGGCCTGGACCAGGCAGGCAATGGGCGGCGTACCGGGCGAGACCGACTGGATTGCGCTGCCCGAGCGCCGCGCGCATTGAACCCGGGGGCGCGCCGGCGGCCTGCGGCGGCCGGCGCGCCCGCATTGAAAGACCCGGCTTCGGCCCCATCTACGTGATTATTCCGATCCACGAGGACCCCCATGGAAACCACGCTCGCCACCTTCGAACGCGACGTCATCGAAGCATCGCTCGACGTCCCGGTACTCGTCGACTTCTGGGCGCCCTGGTGCGGCCCGTGCAAGACGCTCGGTCCGCTGCTCGAACGCATCGAGGCCGACTACGCGGGGCGCTGGAAACTCGTCAAGGTCAACGTCGACGAGAACCCGGAACTCTCCGCGCATTTCCAGACCCGCAGCATCCCGCACGTGATCGCGTTCGCCGACGGCCGCGCCGTCGACCAGTTCGTCGGCGTGCTGCCCGAAGGCCAGATCCGCGCCTTCATCGACCGCCTGCTGCCGTCGCCCGACGATGCCGAGCGCCGCGCCGCGCAGATCGCGCTGGCCGAGGAGCGCTACGACGACGCCATCAAGCATCTGCAGGCCGCGCTCGCGCTGAACCCGGGCCAGGACGACATTCGCCTGGACCTGATCGAACTGCTGCTGGCCGTCGATCGCGTCGACGCCGCGCGCGACGAGGCCACGCGGCTCTCGCCGCAGACCGTAAACGGCGTGGACCCGCGCTACCAGGCGATCAAGACGCGCTTCGATTCGCTCGACGCCGCCGTCGAGCTGCCGCCGACCGATGCGCTGGAGGCCCGCATCGCCGCCGACGGCAACGATCTCGAGGCGCGCTTCGATCTCGCCCAGCTGCTGATCGCGCACCGCGTCTACGAAGGTGCGCTCGAACAGTTGCTCGAGATCGTCAAGCGCGACCGGACGTTCAAGGACGACGTCGGCCGCAAGACCATGGTGTCGGTGTTCGAGCTGGCGGCCGACCAGCCGAACCTGGTCGCCGCGTGGCGCCGCAAGCTCAGCGCGCTGCTCTACTGAGGCCGCGGCGCGGGCGGCCGGCGCCTACCGCGGCGCGCCCACCGCGAGCGCGCGCAGGGCGTGCGCGGCGGCGGCGAACCCGAAGCTCGCCGTCACGCACACGCTCGAGCCGAAGCCCGCGCAGTTGAGCCCGGCCGGGCCGCCCGTGCCGGACACCTCGCCGGCCGTGGCGTCGTCGACCTCGCAGGCGGCCGCCTCCGGGTAGATCAGCGGCTCGTCCGAATAGACGGCGCTGACCTTGAACTTCGCCTTCGGTCCACGCGGGAAACCGTGCTGCTTGCGCAACTGCGCGCGCACTTTCGAGAGCAGCGGGTCCTGGATCGTCAGGGCCAGGTCGTCGATGCGAATCCGCGTCGGGTCGAGCTGGCCGCCCGCGCCGCCCACCGTCACGAGCGGCTGGCCGCGCGCGACGCACCAGGCGATCAGCGCCACCTTGGTGCGCACGCTGTCGATCGCGTCGACCACGTAGTCGAAGCCGCCGCCCAGCAGCGCGTCGAAGTTCTCGGCCTCGACGAAATCCTCGACGCGGTGCACGCGGCAGGCCGGATCGATCAGCGCGATCCGCTCGGCCATCGCGTCCACCTTGGCCTTGCCGTAATTGCCGTCGAGCGCGTGGATCTGGCGGTTCGTATTGCTTTGCGCGACATTGTCGAGATCGATCAGGGTCAGGTTGCCGATCGCGCTGCGCGCGAGCGCCTCGGCCGTCCACGAGCCGACGCCGCCGATGCCGATCACGGCCACGTGCGCACGCTCGAACGCCGCCAGCGCGTCGGGCCCGTACAGGCGCGAGACGCCGCCAAAGCGCCTCGCCCGATCCGGGTCAAAATGTCTCGCCGAGCCAGGAGTAAGATCGGCTTGCGTCGTGACGACGTCGATTCGGGCCATGCTGAAAGTAAGAGAAGTGAAAGCGGCCTGGCCGCGAAAGCACCTATTCTGCCTGATCGGCGCGGTGTCGGCCGGGCACCCCGCTCCGACGCATGATTTCGCATCCTTGGCTATACTGGCCCCATATTGAAGGGTTCGCATGAACATGACGTCTCTCGCAGATCTCCGTATCAATTATTCCCGCGCGTCGCTCGACGAGCACGACGTGGCCTCCGATCCTTTCCGGCAATTCGACAAGTGGCTCAACGAGGCACTCGACGCCAAGCTGCCCGAACCGAACTCGATGACGCTCGCGACCGCCGACGCCGCCGGGCGGCCATCCGCGCGCATCATGCTGATCAAGGGCGTGGACGAGCGCGGCTTCGTGTTCTTCACGAACTACGAGAGCCGCAAGGGCCGCGAAATCGAGGCGAACCCGCACGCCGCGCTGCTGTTCTACTGGATCGAGCTGGAACGCCAGGTGCGCATCGAAGGGCGTCTCGAAAAGATCGCCGCCGAGCAAAGCGATACCTACTACGCGTCGCGTCCGCTCGGCTCGCGGCTCGGTGCCTGGGCCTCGGCGCAGAGCACCGTGATTGCCGATCGCGCCGTGCTGGAAGCGCGCGAGCGCGAGGCCCGCGAGCGCTACGGCGAGAATCCGCCGCGTCCGCCGCATTGGGGCGGCTTCCGGGTCGTGCCGGAATCGATCGAGTTCTGGCAGGGCCGGCCGTCGCGGCTGCATGACCGCCTGCGCTACCGGCGCGACGAGGGCCTGCCCGATCGCTGGGTGATCGAACGCCTCTCGCCCTGATCGTCCGGGCCGGCACCGCCTTACCGGTCCGCCCCGGGTTCGTCCGCGACCTTCCGAGTTTCGTTTTGCAACACGGCCCGCCGCCTCGCCGCGGCAGCGCCGGAACCATGACTTGGCTGTATTCATTTCAACGGGCAACGGAGAATCCAAATGTTCTGGGAAAAGAAGCTGTCACAGTGGGCGGACGAAGTGCGGAAAAAGGCGAATCTGCCGGCGCGCCTCGTGCTCTGGAATGGGGAACAGCATGATTTCGGCACCTTCAGCGCGCCGGCCGTCACGCTGAAGGTCAACAGCGCCTCGGCGCTGCCGCTGCTGCTCGAGCCGAGCCTCGACAACCTCGGCGAGGCCTACGTGAAGGGCAAGATCGACATCGACGGGCGGCTGCCCGACATCATCGACATCGGCTATTCGCTCGCGCGCAACACCGTCACGAACGCGAGCAAGCTGGCCCGCGTGACGCGCTACTTCAGCCACACCAAGAGTTCCGACAAGAAGTCGATCCAGTATCACTACGACGTCTCGAACGCGTTCTACAAGCTGTGGCTCGACGAGAACATGGTCTATTCCTGCGCCTACTTCGAGAACGGCGACGAGGATCTGGCCACCGCGCAGCTCAAGAAGATCGACCACATCCTGACCAAGATCCAGCTGCAGCCGGGCCAGCGCCTGCTCGACATCGGCTGCGGCTGGGGCGCGCTGGTGCTGCGCGCCGCACAGAAGTTCGGCGCGCACTGCGTGGGCGTCACGCTCTCGCAGAACCAGTTCGACCTCGCCACCGAGCGCGTCAGGCAAGCCGGCCTCGAGAACCAGATCGAGATCCGCCTGCAGGACTACCGCGACGTGGACGGCCAGTTCGACCGCATCACCAGCGTCGGCATGTTCGAGCACGTCGGCCGCAAGAACCTGCCGGCCTACTTCACCAAGGTACGCGAACTGCTGGCCGACGACGGCGTCGCGATGAACCACGGCATCACGTCGACCGACGCCGACAGCGGCGAAACCTCGCTCGGCGGCGGCGAGTTCATCGACCGCTACGTGTTCCCGGAAGGCGAGCTGCCGCACATCAGCCTCGCGCTCGAATCGGCGCAGCGCGGCGGCCTGGAAGTGGTTGACGTCGAAAGCCTGCGCCGGCACTATGCGCGCACGCTCGCGATCTGGACCGACAACTTCGAGGCGAAGGCCGAGGCGGCGAGACAGCTCGTCGACGACGAGAAGTTCCGGATCTGGCGCGTCTATCTCGCCGGCTGTGCCTATGCGTTCGAGAACGACGACGTGTCGATCTATCAGCTCGTCTGCCGCAAGGCCGGCCGCAGCGCGACAACGCTGCCGTGGTCGCGACGCTACATGTACGAAAACCCGCTGCCGCGCTGACGGCGGCGCCCGACGACGCAATGAGCAGGCATGGCTGACGGCAGCACGCAGCGCGACGCCGCGCGCACCATCAAGCACGACCGGGCGGCGCACGAGGCCGAACAGTTCGACCTGTTCGGCGCGCCGCCGCCCGGGCCCGTGGCCGAGCCCGCCGCCGACGGCGGGCCGCCCGCCCCGGTCGCTCGCGGCCATGCCGGTCATGCGGACGCCGCGCCTTGCGCCGCGGCCGGTTCGTCCACGCCCGGCGCCGCCTCGCGCCATACCGCGCCCGTCGGCAACGACACGGCGGCGCCCGCCTCGCTTTGGGGCGACGAGGCACTGCCCCCCCAGTCCATGGCCGCCGATACCGCCGCCGGCCCTGCCGCGGCGCCGCGCCGTTCGCGCAAGCGCGCCGTGGCGCGCGCCGCGATCAGCGACGAGCTTGCCGCGATCGCGGCCGCGCTGCCGCCGAACCTGCGGCTCGGAACCTCGACTTGGTCGTTTCCGGGCTGGAACGGCATCGTCTATGGCGACGACTATTCGGCGCAGAAGCTTTCACGCGACGGGCTCGATGCCTACGGCGCGCATCCGCTGCTCAGGAGCGTCAGCATCGACCGCTCGTTCTACGCGCCGCTGCCGATGGCCGACTATCTGCGCTATGCGCAGCAGGTACCCGACGATTTCCGCTTCGTCGTGAAGGCGCCGGCCTCGGTCACCGATGCCGTCGTGCGCGGCCCGCGCGGCGAGCCGGCCGGCCCGAATCCGGCGTTCCTCGACGCGCGCATCGCCACCGACGATTTCGTGCGCCCCTGTCTCGACGGGCTCGGCCGCAAGGCCGGCGCGCTGGTGTTCCAGTTCTCGCCGCTGCCCGACGCTCTGCTGGCCGACCCGGCCGCGCTGATCGAGCGGCTCGCGGCATTCTTCGCGGCGCTGCCGCCGCTGCCGGATGGAGGCGGCGAGGCCGACGGCCCACGCTACGCGATCGAGATCCGCGACGCGAGCCTGCTCACGCCGCGCTTCATCCGCACGCTCGCCGCGGCCGGCGTGCGCTACTGCGTCGGCCTGCACGCGCGGATGCCGGACCCGCTGCGGCAGGCGGCGGCGCTCGCGCTGCTCGACGGCGACGCGCCGGGCCCGCTGGTGGTGCGCTGGAGCCTGCACGGCGGCTTCAAGTACGAACAGGCGAAGGCGAAATACGATCCGTTCGACCGGCTCGTCGACGAGGACCCGCACACGCGCCACGCGCTCGCCGATCTGGCCGCGCGCTACGTGCTGGCCGGACAGCCGGTGCTCATCACCATCAACAACAAGGCGGAAGGCTCGGCGCCGCTGTCATGCATCGAGCTGGCCAAGGCGATCGGCGCGGCGCTCGAGCGGCTGCGCGCCGATCCGGCCTGAGCGGACACCTTGGGCGCCGCCGCCCTGCGGCGAACCCGACGACAAAATGACAAGCGGCGGCACGTTCCTGTGCCGCCGCCGGTTACTGCGCCGCGTGCCGCCCCGCCCGCTCAGCCGCGGTTCGATTTCAGGCGATGCGCGAACTTCTGGCGGAATTTCGCGATCTTCGGCCCGATCACGGCCGCGCAATAGCCCTGCTGCGGATTGCGCGCGAAGTAGTCGCGATGGTATTCCTCGGCCGGCCAGAAGTTGCCGTCGAGTTTCTCGACGCGCGTGACGATCGGCGCGTCGAACACCTTGTCGCGCTCGAGCGCATCGATCACCTCTTGCGCGATCGCGCGCTGCTCCTCGTTTTCGGCAAACACCACCGAACGGTATTGCGTGCCGACGTCGGCGCCCTGCCGGTTCAGCTGGGTCGGATCGTGGGTGGCGAAGAAGATCTCGAGAATGTCGCGATAGCCGACGCGCGCCGGATCGAACGTGATCTTCACGACTTCCGCGTGGCCCGTGTCACCTTCGCAGACCGCGGCATAGGTCGGGTTGGGGACGCTGCCGCCGGCATAGCCCGACTCGACCGAGTGCACGCCGACGACGTCGAGGAACACCGCTTCGGTGCACCAGAAACATCCGCCGCCGAGCACGGCCGTCGAAACCTGATTTTCCATGTCATGTCCTCTCGATAAAGCAGTGGGGCCGGGCGCATCGCCGTGGCCCGGGCGGCCGCCTTCGCGACGCGCCGCTCCGGGGCAAGCGCCGCGACCGCCTCGCTGCGGCAAGTTTAGCCCAGTTGCCGTGGCCGGGCGTCCGGCCCACGTCGCCGATCCGGTGCTTTTCCCCAGGCCCCGCGGCTGGCACGGCAAGCGCAAGCTCGACGGCGCCGCCGGGTCAGGTGCACCGGAATCCGGTCCTTCGCGCTCCCGCCACGCGCGAGCGCCCGGCGGCGCGTTGCGCCGGCCCCAGTGACGAACGAGCCGGCCCGAGATCGATTCCGCTAGAATCGGAGCACCTATTCCGAGTGCCCGATGACTTCTCTTTTCGTGATTTCTCGCTTCCCGGCCCCGGCACGTGCCGCCGCGGCGACGCAGGCGGTGCCGCAATGACGATGCACGCCGCGCCCCCCGATTTCGATACCGCCGCGTTCCGCCAGGCGCTCGGCCAGTTCGCCACCGGCGTCACCGTGATCACGACGCGCGCGCCGTCGGGCGCGCTGGTCGGCATCACCGCCAGTTCGTTCAATTCGGTATCGCTCGACCCGCCGCTCGTGCTGTGGAGCCTCGCCACGCGCTCGGCCTCGCTGCCGGTGTTCCGCGGCAACAGTCATTACGTGATCAACGTGCTGGCCGCCTCGCAGCTCGATCTGTGCAAGCGCTTCGCGACCCTCAAGGGCGACCGCTTCGAGGGGGTGTCGCACGCGGCGGGGCAGTCGGGGATGCCGGTGCTCGACGACGCGCTGGCCTGGTTCGAGTGCCACAACCGCAGCCGCTACGAGGAAGGCGACCACGTGATCTTCGTGGGCGAGGTCGAGCGCTGCGGCCGGCATGCCGGCCCCGGTTCGGCCGCGCCGCTCGTGTTCCACGGCGGCACGTTCCACGGTATCAGTCCGCTCTGACGGAGCCGGTGCGCGCCAGCGACACGGGCGCGCCCGACTCGTCCTTCAGCGTCTGCAGCACGATGTTCGAACGGATGTCCATCACGCCCGGCGCCTTGTAGAGCTGGTTCAGCACGAAATCCGAGTAGTGCTTCAGATTGTGCGCGAGCACCCGCAGCAGGTAGTGCGTCTCGCCCGTCACGACGAACGCCGACACCACCTCCGGCCAGGCCTTCAGCGCCTCGGCGAAGCGCTCGTGCCACTGCTCCTGGTCATTGCGCATCGATACCTGGACGAAGGCCTCGAGTTCGAAACCGAGCTTCTCGCGGCTCAGACAGGCGCGATAGCACTCGATCACGCCCTGCTCCTCGAGCAGGCGCATGCGCCTCAAGCAGGCCGACGGCGACAGCGAAATACGTTCGGCCAGATCGAGGTTGCTGATCCGGCCCTCTTGCTGCAATACGGCGAGAATACGGCAATCGGTAGCATCCAGCGAGATTGCGTGCATTTCTGATCCCCGTTTTACCTATCGTTCAAATTATCTGCGATATTTGCCGAATGTCCATGTTTATTTCGCAAGCACCTTTCGGCGACGTTTGCTTATGATCGTGTGCATCGATACCCCGAAAACACACGCAGATGGCTACGCTTTGGGACATCTCCCCCGACATTTTCGCCGATACGCCGGTCTGGCCGGGTGACACGCGTGTGTCGGTCGATCGCGTCTGGCGCATCGAGGCCGGCTCGCCCGTCAACGTCGCCCGGCTGACGCTCTCGCCGCATACCGGCGCACATGCCGACGCGCCGCTGCACTACGACGCGCATGGCGCGCCGATCGGTGCCGTGCCGCTGGACACCTACCTCGGCGCGTGCCGCGTGATCCACTGCCTGGGCGCCGCGCCGCTGGTGCGGCCCGAGCAGTTGGCCGCCTCGCTCGCCGGCGCGCCGCCGCGCGTGCTGCTGCGCACCTACGCGCGCGCCCCGCGCGAGACCTGGGACAGCGCATTCTGCGCCGTCGCGCCCGAAACCATCGACCTGCTCGCCGCGCACGGCGTGCGGCTGGTGGGCATCGACACGCCGTCGCTCGACCCGCAGGAATCGAAGACCATGGACGCGCACCGGCGCGTCGGCGCGCATGCGATGGCGATCCTCGAAGGGCTGGTGCTCGACGAGGTCGCGGCGGGCGACTACGAGCTGATCGCGCTGCCGCTGAAGTTTACGACGCTCGACGCAAGCCCGGTGCGCGCGGTGCTGCGCGCGCTGCCGGCACCGGCCGCGCCGTAGGCGGCGGGCCGCGGCGGCGGCTCGGGCCGCAGATCGCCCCCGCTCCCGGTCATCCGCCTGCCGGCCGCGGCCGCCGGCCTGAATCAGGATTGGTTCTTTCCTCACCCGGATTTCGCCATGAACTCACGTGAAGACGCACTCGCGCTCGATCGCGACGACCCCCTCGCCGCCCTGCGCGGCCGCTTCCTGCTGCCCGACGACACGATCTACCTCGACGGCAACTCGCTCGGCGCGCGGCCGGCCGCTGCAGCCGCGCGCGCGCAGGCCGTGATCGCCGACGAATGGGGCCGCGACCTGATCCGCAGCTGGAACACCGCGGGCTGGTTCGCACTGCCGCGCCGCCTCGGCGACCGCCTCGCCCCGCTGATCGGCGCGGCGAGCGGCGAGGTGACGATCACCGACACGATCTCGGTGAACCTGTTCAAGCTGCTCTCGGCGATGCTGCGCGAGCAGGCCAAGCGCGCGCCCGAACGCCGCGTGATCGTCTCCGAGCGCTCGAACTTCCCGACCGATCTCTACATCGCGCAGGGCCTCATCGCCCAGCTCGATCGCGGCTACACGCTGCGCCTCGTCGACGATCCGGCCGAACTCGAAGCGGCGATCGACGCGCAGACGGCCGTGGCCATGATCACGCACGTGAACTACCGCACCGGCTACCTGCACGACATGCCGGCCGTCACGCGCCACGCGCAGCAGGCCGGCGCGCTGATGCTGTGGGATCTCGCGCATTCGGCCGGCGCGGTGCCGGTCGACCTGAACGGCGCCGGCGCGGACGGCGCGGTCGGCTGCACCTACAAGTACCTGAACGGCGGCCCCGGCTCGCCGGCCTTCGTCTGGGTGCCGCAGCGCCACCTCGCGCAGTTCGAGCAGCCGCTCTCGGGATGGTGGGGCCACCGCGCGCCGTTCGCGATGGAGCCCGGCTTCGCGCCCGACGCCGGCATCGCGCGCTTCCAGTGCGGCACTCAGCCGATCGTCTCGATGGCGATGGTGGAGTGCGGGCTCGACATCTTCCACGAGACCGACATGCAAACGATCCGCCGCAAGTCGCTCGCGCTCTCCGATGCCTTCATCGCGCTCGTCGAGCGCCGCTGCGCCGGGCTCGACCTGACGCTCGTCACGCCGCGCGAGCATGCGCGACGCGGCTCGCAGGTCAGCTTCGAGCACCCGCACGGCTACGAGGTGATGCGCGCGCTGATCGCGCGCGGCGTGATCGGCGACTACCGCGAGCCGCGCATCCTGCGCTTCGGCTTCACGCCGCTCTACACGCGCTACGCGGATGTCTGGGACGCCGTGGAGGTGCTGCGCGAGATCCTCGAGACCCGGGCCTGGCAGGCGCCCGAATTCGCCGCGCGAACCGCCGTGACCTGAGCCGCGGCGCCGCATCGCCCGCCGAGCCGACCCGTTGCAACGAAACCAGCCGGAGAGTCCCCCATCATGAGTTCCCATCAACCGCAAGCGGGCGCGCCCGACGCCGCGCGCTGCCCGTTCTCGGGCGCCCCGGCCGCCGCACCGGACGGCCCCGAGGGCTGGCACGACGCGCAGCTCGACTTCTCGAAGTCGATGAGCTACGGCGATTACCTCTCGCTCGGCCCGATCCTCACGGCCCAGCATCCGCTCTCGCCCGATCACAACGAGATGCTGTTCATCATCCAGCATCAGACCAGCGAACTCTGGATGAAGCTCGCGCTCTACGAGCTGCGCGCCGCGCTCGCCTCGATCGGCAGCGACGCGCTGCCGCCCGCCTTCAAGATGCTCGCGCGCGTCTCGCGCATCCTCGAGCAGCTGGTGCAGGCCTGGAACGTGCTGGCCACCATGACGCCGTCCGAGTACTCGGCGATGCGGCCCTACCTGGGCGCGTCGTCGGGCTTCCAGTCGTACCAGTACCGGCAGCTCGAGTTCCTGCTCGGCAACAAGAACGCGCAGATGCTCAAGCCGCACGCGCACCGGCCCGAGATCCTGGCCGAAGTGGAGGCCACGCTCGACGCGCCGTCGCTGTACGACGAGGTGGTGCGCCTGCTCGCGCGGCGCGGCTTCCCGATCGCGGCCGAGCGGCTCGCGCGCGACTGGCGCGCGCCGACCACGCACGACGTGTCGGTCGAGGCGGCCTGGCTCGCCGTCTACCGAGAGCCGTCGGCGCACTGGGATCTGTACGAGATGGCCGAGGAACTGGTCGATCTCGAGGATGCGTTTCGCCAGTGGCGCTTCCGCCACGTCACGACGGTCGAGCGCATCATCGGCTTCAAGCAGGGCACGGGCGGCACCAACGGCGCGCCCTACCTGCGCAAGATGCTCGACGTGGTGCTGTTTCCGGAACTCTGGCACGTGCGCACGACGCTGTGAGTGACAGCCGCGGCCCACGCGCCGGCCGCGGCTCGCTTTCCCTCTGCTTTCCTTGCCGCGCCGGCACGTCTCGCGCGGCGCGGCTCAGCGCCGCCGTGCCGCCGGCCCGCCGGGCGCCGCGCCCGGTTGCGCGCGCCACGGCCGCAGATGGCCGCGCAGCAGCGCCAGCGCGAGGCCGGCGGCCGCCATCGCCGCGGCCAGCATGCCCCAGTATCCGGCGGCACCGCCCGAGGTGATCACGAACGCGCCCGCGAACGCGCCGAGGATGGCGCCGAGGCGCCCGAACAGCAGCGCGCCGGCGGCGCCGGTGGCGCGCACCGGCGTCGGATACAGGCCGGCGCACGGTGCATACAGGCTCGCCTGCACCGCATTGACGAACAGGCCGTGCAGGCCGAGCCCGAACAGCAGCCAGCCGCGCTGGCCGGCTGCGGCTGCGTCGATGCCGAGCAGCCAGGCCGCGCTCGCCGCGCCGCCTAGGCTGCAGGACAGCAGCGGCCAGCGCGAGCCGAAGCGCGCGATCGCCACCGCGCAGCCGAGCGCGCCGAACACGAACACGCTCGCGATCACCGCGCGGCGGCGGCCGGAGCGGTCGGCGAGCAGGCCCGCGCCGGCGCTGCCGATGCCCATCCCGACGAGGCCGGCCGCCACGGCCGGTGCGAACGCGGCGCGCGTGAGATGCCACTCGCGGATCAGGGCGGGAATCGCGAAGCCGATCAACTGGCCGTCGAAGCCGTCGAGCACGATCGACAGCGCCGCGAGCAGCACCGCGAGCGCCTGCCTCGGCGTGAACGGCCCATGGTCGAGCGCCGCGCCGACATCGAAGCGGGCCGGCCTGGCCGCGCCCGCTGCGAACCGGGCGGCGGGCGATCGGCAGCGGGCCGCGCGGCGCGGCGCGAATCGGTTCATGTCGGTCTCTCCTCGGGATGCCGCGTTCCGCGCGCCGAATCATGGCAGGCGGCCTGCCGCGATGCGCGGCGCGCGCGCCCGGCGGCGCCGCGGCCGCGAACGAGCCCGCGCATCATAGGCCGATTCGATGCCCCGGGGCGGGCAGACGCCCAGCGGACGGGCGGAGCGCCGCAGTGCAGCATCGAAATCCCGTGCGGCCGCCTTGACTTTCGCGGAGCCGAATACGATCATTCGCCCACCAATAGAGCAAATGATCTTAACGAGGCCATGTCCGGCCGCAAGGAGACAAGGGATGAATCCTCCGCCGACCGCCGCGCCGGTGATCCTCCACATCGGCGCCGGTTCGTTCCATCGCGCGCATCAGGCGTGGTATCTGCACCGCGTCAACGAACAGGCCGCGCCGGATGACCCGGCCAGCCGCTGGTCGCTGGTGGTCGCCAACATCCGCGACGACATGCGCGCGACGATGGATGCGCTGGCCGCGCAACAGGGCCGCTACACGCTCGAGACGGTCACGCCCGACGGCGAGCGCGCCTACGAGACGATCGGCTCGATCGCGCGCGTGCTGCCTTGGTCGATCGACCTCGCCGCGCTGATCGAGGCGGGCGCCGATCCGGCCTGTCGGATCGTCTCGTTCACGGTTACCGAGGGCGGCTACTACCTCGACGAACACAACCGCCTCGACGCCGGCAACCCGGACCTCGCGGCCGACCTGCAGGGCGCGCGCACCACCATCTATGGCGCGCTCGCGGCGCTCCTGGCGGAGCGGCAGGCGCGCGGCGCCGGCCCGCTCACGCTGCAAAGCTGCGATAACCTGCGCAGCAACGGCGCGCGGTTTTGCGCCGGGATGCGCGAATTCCTCGAACGGCGCGGCCTGAACGGCCTGCTCGGCTGGTTCGACGCGCACGTGTCGTGCCCGAGCGCGATGGTCGACCGCATCACGCCGCGCCCGACCCCCGACGTGCGCGAGCGCGTCAAGGCCGCCACCGGCGTGGACGACGCCTGCTCGGTGATGGGCGAAGCGTTCATCCAGTGGGTGATCGAAGACGATTTCGTGGCGGGCCGGCCGCGCTGGGAGCTGGCGGGCGCCGAGCTGGTGGACGACGTCCATCCCTACGAGGAGGCGAAGATCCGCATCCTCAACGCCACCCACAGCTGCATCGCCTGGGCCGGCACGCTCGCGGGCCTGACCTACATCCACGAAGGCACCCACGATCCGGCGATCCGCGCGCTCGCGCATGCCTACGTGAGCGACGACGTGATCGACTCGCTCAGGCCGAGCCCGCTCGATCTCGCGCGCTATCGCGACGTGGTGCTCGAACGCTTCGGCAACCCTTACGTCCTCGACACCAACCAGCGTGTCGCGGCCGACGGCTTCTCGAAGATCCCCGGCTTCATCGCACCGACCTTCGCCGACTGCTTCGCGCGCGGCGCCGAGCCGGTCTCCACCGCGGTGCTGCCGGCGCTGTTCCTGCGCTTCCTGGGCCGCTGGGCGCAAGGCCTGCTGCCCTACGAATACCAGGACGGCGTGATGGACCCGGGCGTCGCGCGCGCGATCGTGGCGGCCGACGATCCGGTCGCCGCGCTGGCCGCCGAGCGCGCGCTGTGGGGCTCGCTGGCCGGCGACGAGCGGCTGGTGCGGGCGCTGCGCGCCGGGCTCGCACGCGTCGACGCCTGGCTCGCGTGAGCGCCCCGCAGGGCGCGCGGCGGCCAAGCCCGGCCCGCTCCGGGTCAACCGGCATTGGCATGGGCCGCGTCGCCCGGCTACATTAGCGACTCTCAGACGACCCACGGCCCGCCCCCACCATGTATCTCGGCATCGATCTCGGCACCTCGGAAGTCAAGGTGCTGCTGCTTTCCCCCGACGGCGCGGTCGTCGGCACGGCGGGTACGCCGTTTAGCGTGTCGCGCCCGCATCCGCGCTGGGCGGAGCAGCATCCGGAAGACTGGTGGCGCGGCACGCGCGAGGCACTCGCCGCGCTGCGCGAACGCCATCCCGCCGCCTATGCGCAGGTGCGCGGCATCGGCCTGTCGGGCCAGATGCACGGCGCGGTGCTGCTCGATCGCAACGACCGCGTGCTGCGCCCCGCCATCCTCTGGAACGACATGCGCAGCGACGAGGAATGCACGGCGCTCACGCGGCGCGCGCCGGACCTGCACCGGCTCGCCGGCAACCTCGCGATGCCCGGCTTCACCGCGCCCAAGCTGATCTGGGTGGCCGCGCACGAACCCGAGACGTTCGCGCAGATCGCTTGCGTGCTGCTGCCGAAGGACTACCTGCGGCTGCAGCTGACCGGCAACCGCGTGTCCGATCCGTCGGACGCGGCCGGCACGCTGTGGCTCGACGTGGCGCGCCGCGACTGGTCGGACGCGCTGCTCGAGGCGGGGGGCATGACGCGCGAGCAGATGCCGCGCGTCGTCGAGGGCAACGCACCGTCCGGCACGCTGCGCGCCGAGGTGGCGCGCGAGCTGGGCCTGCGCGAGGGCATCGTGGTGGCGGGCGGCGGCGGCGACAACGCCACCAGCGCGCTCGGCATCGGCGCGACGCAGCCCGGCGACGGCTTCGTCTCGCTCGGCACCTCGGGGGTGCTCAGCATCGTCGGCGACCGCTTCATGCCCTACCCCGAATCGGCGCTGCACGCGTTCTGCCACGCGATCCCGGACCGCTGGCAGCAGATGAGCGTGGTGCTGTCGGCGGCGAGCTGCCTGCGCTGGGTCTGCAAGCTGACCGGCACCGACGAGCCGACCCTGATCGGCGAGGTCGAGGCGCTCGATCCGGCCGCGCTCGCCGACGCGCCGCTTTTCCTGCCCTACCTGTCGGGCGAGCGCACTCCGCACAACGACCCCTATGCGCAGGGCGTGTTCTACGGCATGACGCACGGCACCGATCGCGCGCGGCTCGGCTACGCGGTGCTGGAGGGCGTGACGCTGGCGCTCGCCGACGGCCACGACGCGCTCGTCGCGGCGGGCTCGGCGGCCGGCTCGCTCGCGCTGATCGGCGGCGGCGCGCGCAGCGCGTACTGGGCCCAGCTGGTGGCCGACGCACTCGACGTGCGCACCCATCAGCTCGGCGGCGGCGCCACCGGCGCGGCGCTCGGCGCGGCGCGGCTCGGCTGGCTCGCCGACGGCGGCGACCCGGCGCAGGTGCTGACGAAGCCGCCGCTGTCGGCCGAGTACGTGCCGGCCGCGGGCCGCCATGCGTGGCTGCGCGAGCGACTCGAGACCTATCGCGCGCTGTATCGCCACGTCCGGCCGCTGTTCGAACCGTCGCGCGCACGCCTCGCCTGACGGCGCCTGCGTTACGATCCGCTCCTTGTCCAGCCGCTCGTCCGACAGTCCACACATCGTGTCCAAATCCTCTGAAAAACTCGATCTCGCGACACGCGCCGCCTGGCTCTACTACGTGGCCGGCAACACCCAGAACGAGATCGCCGAAAAGCTGCGGGTGTCGCGACCGGTCGCGCAGCGGCTGGTCGCGTTCGCGGTCGAGAAGAACCTGATCCGCGTGCGCGTCGATCACGGCGTGGCCGACTGCCTCGATCTGGCCGCGCAGCTCTCGAAGCGCTACGGCCTGTCGATGTGCGAGGTGGTGCCGATCGACTCGGACACCCCGGACGCGGTCGACCGCAAGCTCGCGGTGGCGGGTGCGCAGGTCATGGAGCGTTACCTGAACGAGGAGCGCGCGATGGTGATCGCGGTCAGCAGCGGCCGCACGCTGAAGGCGGCCGTCGCGCAGATCGCGCAGCTCGATCGCCCCCAGCACCGGCTGGTGTCGATGGTGGGCGCGATCGCGCGCGACGGCTCGTCGAACCCCTACGACGTCGCGCAGCACATCTCGGAGAAGACGGGTGGCAAGCACTTCCTGCTGCCGGCGCCGCTCGTCGCCGACAACGACGCCGAACGCGCGCAGTGGTGCAACCACCGGCTCTACCGCATCGTCGAGCAACTGACGGCCGACGCCGACGTGGCGTTCGTCGGGATCGGCAACGTCGGGCCGGACTGTCCGCTGTTCGTGGACGGCTTCCTCACGCCCGACGAGCTGAACGAGATGATGGCGTGCGGCGCGGTGGCCGAGATGGTCGGGTTGCCGATCGACGCGCAAGGCCGGCGCGTGGTCACGCCGTCCACGGCGCGCGTGACGAGCGTGTCGATGGAGGCGCCGCCGCGCCGGCCGACCATCGGCTTCGCGGGCGGGCCGCGCAAGCAGGCCGCCGTGCTGGCCGCGCTGCGCGGCGGCTGGCTGTCGGGACTCGTCACCGACGAGACCTGCGCGCGGGCGGCGCTGGCCGGCTGAGTCCGAACCGGGCCGCCAGGCCGACTGCGCGGCCTACCGCGCAGTCGGCGCTGCCGTGCGCCGCCTCACGCGGCCAGCGCGTGCGGCGAGCGCCGCTCGAACGCGAGGCCGCCGGCGTCGAACAGATGGCAGTGCTCGGGCTGCGCATGCACGCGCAGCATCTCGCCCGGCCGGTGCGTCTCGAGCGGCGCAATCCGCGCGATCATGCCGTCCGGCGCGACCGGCGTTTCGGCGTACAGGTAGGCGGCGTCGCCGAGCGACTCCACCGCCATGGTGCGCACCGACACGCCCGCGCCGTCGGGCGCGGCCCCCACCAGCAGATGCTCGGGGCGGATGCCGACCGTCACCTTGTCGCCGACCTTCAAGGCGCCGGTGCGCACCGCCACGCGCTGCGCCTCGCCGGATTCGAAGCGCACCACCGCCTCGTCGGCCGTCACGGCCTGCGCCACGCCTTCCAGGAAGTTCATCTTCGGCGAGCCGATGAAGCCGGCCACGAAACGGTTGGCCGGCGCGTGGTAGAGCGTGTTGGGCGCGCCCACCTGCTGCACGCTGCCGGCCGACAGCACCACGATCTTGTCGGCCAGCGTCATCGCCTCGACCTGGTCGTGCGTCACGTAGATCATGGTGGTCTTCAGCTCGTCGTGCAGCCGCGCGAACTCGAGGCGCATCTTCACGCGCAGCGCCGCGTCGAGGTTCGACAGCGGTTCGTCGAACAGGAACACCTTCGGCTTGCGCGTGATCGCGCGGCCGATCGCGACGCGCTGGCGCTGGCCGCCCGAGAGCTGCTTCGGCTTGCGGTCGAGCAGATGGTCGATGTGCAGGATCTTCGCGGCGTTGCGCACCGCCGCGTCGATCTCGGGCTTCTTCGCGCCGGCCAGCTTGAGGCCGAACGCCATGTTGTCGTACAGCGTCATGTGCGGATACAGCGCGTAGGACTGGAACACCATCGCGATGCCGCGCTTGGCGCTCGCCAGGTCGTTGACGCGCACGCCGTCGATCAGCAGGTCGCCGCTGGAAATGTCCTCGAGCCCGGCGATCATCCGCATCAGGGTGGACTTGCCGCAGCCGCTCGGGCCGACGAATACCACGAACTCGCCGTCCGCGATGTCGAGGTTGACGTTGCCGAGCACTTCGTTGTCGTCGTAGCGCTTGCCGATGTTGCGCAGAAGCAGGCTTGCCATGATTTGTCTCCGCTTTCCTTACCGCTGATTTCGTGACGCGCCGCGCGGCCGGTGGCGCCGGCGCGGCACGCGATTCGTTTCGCCTACTGCAACGGCACGCTGCCGGTCTCGATCCACTGCGCGGCCAGGCCGGGCAAGGCGTCCATCCGGTCGAACACGCGGCGCGCGCCGACCGCGCGCAGCGCATCGACCTGCGACGGCGAGGCATGGCCGCCGCCGATGAAGCCGATCACGGCCATCCCGGCCGCGGCCGCGGCGGTGATGCCGGTGGCGCTGTCCTCCACCACCAGGCAGTGCTCGGGCGCGAAGCCGAGCGTGTGGGCGGCGGCCAGATAGACGTCGGGCGCGGGCTTGGGCCGTTCAACGCCGTCGGCGCAGAACAGCCGCTCGCCGAAGTAGGGCTTGAGGCCGGTGCGCGTGAGCGCCGCCTCCACATAGGCGCGATTGCTGTTGCTGGCGCAGGCCATCGGCAGCGCGATCGCGGCGAGCGCCGCGTCGATGCCGTCCACGGCCGGCGCGAGCACCGCCGCGCGCTCCACCGCCGCGCGGATCGCCGCGATCTCGGCGCCCGCAAGCGCGCGGCCGACCTGGCCGGCCGCGCGCTCGAGCAGGCACTCGGTGCGCAGCCCGAGCAGCGGCAGCACCACCGGGCGCACGTCCACGCCGGGCCAGCGCGCCTCCAGCTCGCTCACCAGCACGCGCGCGGCCACCGCCTCGCTGTCGATCAGCACGCCGTCGCAATCGCAGATCAGCAGGCGGTCGCGGCCCTCGCCGGCGGGCAGGCGCATGTCGCTCGCGCTCATTTGACCGCTCCGAACGTGAGGCCGCGCACCAGTTGCTTCTGCGACAGCCAGCCGACGATCAGGATCGGCGCCACGGCCAGCAGCGAGGCCGCCGACAGCTTGGCCCAGAACAGCCCCTCGGGGCTCGAGTAGGAGGCGATGAACACGGTCAGCGGCGCGGCGTTCGAGCTCGTCAGGTTGATGCTCCAGAACGCCTCGTTCCACGACAGGATCACCAGCAGCAGCGCGGTGGACGCGAGGCCGGGCAGCGCCATCGGCATCAGCAGGTAGACGATCTCCTGCCAGGTGGTGGCGCCGTCGATGCGGCCCGCCTCCAGGATGTCGCGCGGGATCTCGGCGAAGTAGGTGAAGGTCATCCACACGGCGATCGGCAGGTTGATCAGCGTGTAGACGATGACGAGGCCGCTCACGGTGTCGAGCAGGCCCGAGTTCTTCCAGAGCAGGTAGATCGGCACCAGCACGCCCACCGACGGCATCATCTTGGTGGACAGCATCCACAGCAGCACTTTCTGGGTGCGGCGGTTCGGGAAGAACGCCATCGCGTAGGCGGCCGGCACCGCGAGCAGCAGGCACAGCAGCGTCACGCCGACCGAGACCAGGATCGAGTTCCAGGCGAAGCCGAAATAGTTGCTGCGTGCGAACACCTCGCGGAAGCTGTCGAGCGTCGGCGTGAAGATCAGCGACATCGAGTAGGCCTGCTGCTCGGTCTTGAACGCGGTGATCGCCATCCAGAAGATCGGGAAGAACAGCAGCAGCGCGATCAGCCAGGCGAGCACGCCGGGAATGGCGCGCTTCACGGTGCCGAACGCGCCGCCCGGCGAGCCCGCGGCGCGGTTTGCGGTCAGGTCGCTCATGCTTCGTACTCCCCTTTGAGGTTTTTCGCGAGCATCCTCACCAGGAAGAACGACACGACGTTCGCGAGCACGACGGCGAGGATGCCGCCCGCCGAGGCAAGGCCCACGTCGAACTGCTGCAGGCCGAGCGCATAGATCAGGTAGGACAGGTTGGTGGTGGCGTTGCCGGGGCCGCCGCCGGTGGTGGTGTAGATCTCGGCGAAGATCGACAGCAGGAAGATGGTTTCCATCATCACCACCACGGCGATCGCGCGCTTGAGGTGCGGCAGCGTGATGTAGAAGAACATCGCGAACGGTCCGGCGCCGTCGATGCGCGCGGCCTCCTTCTGCTCCTGGTCGAGCGACTGGATCGCGGTAAACAGGATCAGGAACGCGAACGGCAGCCATTGCCAGGCGACGATCATGATCACGGCGCTCAGCGGGTAGTCGGCGAACCAGTCGATCGGCGTCATGCCGAGCCCGCGCATCAGGTGGGCGATCAGGCCGTAGACCGGGTTCAGGAT
The DNA here is from genome assembly GCF_000960995.1 of Burkholderia glumae LMG 2196 = ATCC 33617. NCBI lineage: Bacteria > Pseudomonadati > Pseudomonadota > Betaproteobacteria > Burkholderiales > Burkholderiaceae > Burkholderia > Burkholderia glumae. The sequence goes on from NZ_CP009435.1 coordinate 422,834, forward strand.
CATGTTCTTCCAGATCAGCGCCGAGACGGTGGGCATCACGAAGAACGGCGCGATCGCGAGCAGGCGCGCGATGCCCTGCCCATAGAACTTGCGGTCGAACAGCACGGCCATCAGCACGCCGCCGACCACGGTGATCGCGAGCACCGCCACGATCAGCACCAGCGTATGCCAGATCGCGGGCAGGAACGACGGGTCGGTGGCCAGATAGCGGTAGTTGTCGAGGCCGGTGAAGCCCTTCTCGTCCGGATTGAGCAGGTTGTAGCGCCGGAACGAATACCAGATCGTCATCGCGAGCGGGATCGACATCCACAGCAGCAGCACCGCCACCGACGGCGCGACGAGCCAGCGGGCGGGCTTGCCGCGCGAGGACGCGGCGGAGGCGGGAGACGAATCGGTCATGGGCGCCGGATGATGTAGGGGAAGACGTAAGTGACGCATGCTCGGACCTCCTGAAACTGGCGCACCCGCATGCCGCGCGGCAGCGCGTGCGCCTTGCGGCGAGGCGACCCGCGCCTGGCCGGCACGGGTCGCGCGACTGGCCCGGCTTACTTCTTGTAGCCGGCCTGACGGACCGCGCGGTCGGCCGCGGCCTGGCCCGCGGCGAGCGCCTGGTCGACCGTCATCTGGCCGGCCAACGCGCCCGCGATCGACTGGCCGACGACCGTGCCGAACGACTGGAATTCAGGAATCCCGACGTATTGCACGCCCGTGTACGGCACCTTCTTCAGCGACGGATCGTTGACGTCGGCCGTCTCGATCGCCTTCAGCACGAAGTCCGAGAACGGCGCGGCGGCCTTGTACTCGGGGCGCGCGTAGGTGGACTGGCGCGTGCCCGGCGGCACCGAGGCCCAGCCCTCGTCCTTGGCCACCGCCTCCACGTACTGCTTCGAGGTCGCCCAGGTGATGAACTTCCTGGCGGCGTCCTGCTGCTTGGACGTCTTGGGGATCGCCAGCGCCCAGGCCCACAGCCAGTGCGAACCCTTCGGCGTGACGGCCACCGGCGCGGCCGCGAAGCCGATCTTGTCGGCCACCTGCGATTGCTGCTTGTTGTAGAGCATGCCGGCCGCCACCGTGGCGTCGATCCACATCGCGCACTTGCCCGAGGCGGTCAGCGTCAGGTTCTCGTTGAAGCCGTTCGAGCTCGCTCCCGGGGGGCCGTCGGCCTTCAGCAGGTCCACGTAGAAGGTGACCGCCTTCTTCCACTCCGGCGAGGTGAGCTGGGCGTTCCAGTTCTCGTCGAACCAGCGGCCGCCGAAGGTGTTCACCACGGTCGACACGTAGGCCATGTTCTCGCCCCAGCCGGCCTTGCCGCGCAGGCAGATGCCGTAGACGCCGTTGGCCTTGTCGGTCAGCTTGTCGGCGAACTGCCGGATCTGGTCGTAAGTCGGCTGGGCCGGCATCGTCAGGCCCTTGGCTGCGAACAGGTCCTTGCGGTAGTAGGTCATCGAGCTCTCGACGTAGAACGGCAGCGCGTAGAGCTGGCCGTTGTACGAGAGGCTGTCGCGCGCCGTCTTCACGACGTCGTTCAGATCGTAGTCGGCGGGCAGGCCCGTCATCGGCGAGAGCCAGCCGCGCCTGCCCCATTGCGGCGCCTCGTAGGTGCCGATCGCCATCACGTCGAACTGGCCGCTGCCGGTGGTGATGTCGGTGGTGGCGCGCTGGCGCAGCACGTTCTCTTCCAGAATCACCCAGTTCAGCTTGATGTCCGGGTTGGCCTTCTCGAACGCCGGCGAGAGCTTCTTCAGCTCGATCATGTCGGGGTTGTTCAGCGTGGCGATCGTCAGCGTGGCCGCCTGCGCGGCCAGCGCCGACGACGCGAGCGCGGCGCCCGCGAGGATTCGCGTGGCGGCGGCGATGAGCGTCGGTCGTTGCATGGCATGTCTCCTGTGTTATCGGCTTGTCGTCTGGGGTCTGTCCATCGTGATGCGGGCGCCGCGCGGTGGTGCGCGCGCCTTACCCGCCTTGCTGCATCCCGCACGCGCGAGCATAGCGGGCAATCGTGTGGCGGATCCGGAAGCGGACCCAGGCGGCCGGATCGTCGCCGAGCGCGTGCGCGCGCCGCGCCTCGTAGACGTCGGGCAGCCACTGCGCGAGCAGCGTCTCGGGCGGCGCGCGGCGCGCCAGGTTGGCGAACAGGCGCGCGACCGCGGCGGCCACCGCCGGCTGCAGCCAGTAGTAGCGGATCCGGTCGCTGTAGCTGAACTGGCGCGCGAGCCGCTGCGCGGCGGCGTCGCCGCGGTAGTAGGGCGCCCAGTGCTCGGGGCGCGCGAGCATCGCCTCGTCCACCACGTCGCGCAGCCGCGAGCGCTGAGGCTCGTCGAACAGCGCGTCCTCGACGAAGCTCAAGGCGAACAGCGCCTCGCGCAGCGCGAAGGTCAGGCCGGGGCCGACCTTCAGAATCGCGAAATGGTCGCGCACCAGCGCGGCGAGCGCGGCCTCGGTCTGGTAGTCGGTCGAGTGCGCCTCGAACACGAAGCGCGGCACCTCGAGGATGCTGGCGGCCAGCGCCTCGGCCCGGGCCGGCGCGTAGTCGAGCACCCGGCGTTCGTCGAAATCGACGCCGGGCTGCGCCACCACCGCCACCGTGCGGGCCCAGGCCGCTTCGAGGCCGTAGCGCGCGAACGCGTCCTCATGGGCGTCGAGCGTGGCGCGGATCGCCTCGGCGCGCGTCACCCTGATATGCGACATCGGGCCGGCGCCACCGTCGGCCTCGCCGCCTGCTTCGCCGCCCGCTTCGCCGCCCGGCACCGGCACCTCGGTACCCACCACGTAGACGGGCGCCGTGCCGGCCGCCTCGGCCGCGGCCTCGGCCGCCGCGCAGAGCTGCGCGGCGCGCTCGGCCACGAGCGTGTCGGTGAGCGGTGCGGCGTCGTCGGCGCAGGCCATGCTGGCGTCGAGATGGATCTTGGTGAAGCCGGCCGCCACGTAGGCGGCCACCATCGCCGCCGCCTCCCGCATCGCCTCCTTGGCGCGCAGGTGGCGCCACGGGTTCGGGCCGAGGTGATCGCCGCCCAGCACCAGCGCGTCGAGCGAAAAGCCCGTGCGCACGGCGAGCGCCTCCACGTCGCGGCGGAAATCGGCCGGCGTGGCGCCGGTGTAGCCGCCCCGATGGTTGACCTGGTTGCAGGTCGCCTCGATCAGCAGCGGCGAGCCGTCGTCGCGCGCGGCCTCGAAGGCCGCCTCCAGCACCAGCGCATGCGCGCTGCAGACCGAATAGATGCCGCGCCGCGCGCCGGCGCGATTGGCATCGAAGATCGCGCCGAGGGTGCGGCCGGCATCGGCCGCCGGCTGCGCGTCGCGGCGTTCGCTGCGTTGGCTGCATTCGGCGGCGGGGCTCAGGCCGGGCATGCCACCCCCCGGCGGGCCAGGAATTCGACGATCTCGGCGGGCGAGCTGTTGCCCTCCATCGGCCCGAGCCTGGCCACCGCCAGCGCACCGGCCGCGTTGGCGCGCGACAGCGCCGCGTCGATCGGCCAGCCCTGGATCAGGCTCGCCACCAGCGTGCCGCCGAAGCAGTCGCCGGCGCCGGTCGGATCGAGCTCGGTGGTCTCGTAGCCGCCGATCTCGAGCCGGCCCTCGCGGTCGAACGCGGCGCTGCCGGCCGCGCCGCGCTTGAGCACCACGCGCTCCAGCAGCGGCCGCGTGGCGAGCAGCCCGGCGATCGCGCGCTCGGCCGGCTGCGGGCCGCAGAAGAACGGCAGGTCGGCCTCGCTCGGCAGGAACAGATGGCAGGCGTCGAGCAGTTCCTCCAGCGCGGCGCGCATCGGCCCGAACGCGGCCAGCATCTCGGCGCGCACGTTCGGATCGAACGAGATCCTGGCGCCCGCGCGCGCGGCCTCGCTCACGCCGCGCTTGACCGCGGCGATCGCGTTCTCGCTCGTCAGCGACGAGCCCATCACATGGTAATAGCGGCAGCCCTCGAACAGCTCGGACCCGATGTCGGCCGCCTCGAGCAGCGCCGAGGCGCTGCCGTCGATGCTGTAGACGAACTGGCGGCTGCCGTCGTCGCGGTAGGCCACGAACGCGAGCCCGGTGGGACGCGCCACGCGGCGGATCGCGCCGGTGCTCACGCCGTGCGAATCGAGCCGCGCCACGATCGCGTCGCCGAACGCATCGCGTCCCACGCAGCCCGCGTAGGCCACCGACACGCCCATGCGCGCCGCCTGATCGGCGAAGATCGCCGGCGCGCCGCTCGGAAACGGGCCGCTGAATTCGCCCGGCGCGGCGAAGCCCTGGCCGCGCTGCGCGGCGACGAATTCGGCGAGCAGTTCGCCCGCGACGACGAGCTCGGCCATGGCGTCAGCTCATCCAGTTGCCGCCGTCGACATTGAGCGTCTGGGCGGTGATGTAGTCGGCGTCGGCCGAGGCAAGGAACAGCGCGGCGCCCGTCAGGTCGGCGGGCAGGCCCATGCGGCCGAGCGGCACCGCCTCGCCCACCAGGCGCTTCTTCTCGCCGAGCGGACGGTTCTCGTAGCGCGCGAACAGGGCATCCACCTGCTCCCACATCGGCGTGTCCACCACGCCCGGCGCGATGCCGTTGACGTTGATCCGGTGCGGCGCGAGCGCCAGCGCGGCCGATTGCGTGTAGCTGAGCACGGCGGCCTTGGTCGCGCAGTAGTGCGAGACCAGCGCCTCGCCGCGCCGGCCGGCCTGCGACGACATGTTGACGATCTTGCCGCCGCGGCCCTGCTCGACCATCCGCTGCGCGACCGCCTGCATCAGGAAGAACATGCCCTTCACGTTGACCGAGAACAGGCGGTCGAAGATGTCCCAGGATTCGTCGAGCAGCGGGCGCATGTCGAACAGCGCCGCGTTGTTGAACAGGATGTCGATGCCGCCGAAGCGCTCGACCGCCGTGGCGACGATGCGCGCGATGTCCTCGCGCCGCGTCACGTCCGCGGTGAGCGCGATCGCGCGCTCGGGGTGCTCGGCGATCAACGCCGCCAGCGAGCCGCCCGCCGGCTTCAGATCGACCAGCACGCAGCGCGCGCCCTCTTCCAGATATCGCTGCGCGACCGCTTCGCCGATGCCGCTGGCGGCGCCCGTCAGGATCGCGACCTTGTCCTGCAATCTCACTGGCTGTCTCCGATTCGTTATCCGTCTGTGATCCGGTATTGACTGAGCTAACGCTCATTAAACGATCATTTGCTCAGATTGCGATCGAATAATCGGATACCGCATCGGGACTGTCAAGGCGAAAACGCCGCTTTCGATGATGCGCCGCCGCATCGCACGGGCCGCGACGGCGGCCGGCGCGGGGCGCCGCTGCGGGCCGCGCAAGACCGGCCGGATGCACGATGGCTGGATACGTTATATCATCCGCTATCTCTCGTTCTCCGCTGGTGCACCGTCATGGCCTCGACCTCGTCCCTGGATGCCCGCCTCGCCCGTGCCGATGCGTTCGCCGCCGAGCACGGCCTGACCTGGACGCCGCTGCGGCGGCAGGTGTACGAGAAGGTGCTGGCCGCGCAGAAGCCGATCGGCGCCTACGACCTGATCGCCGAACTCACGCCCGAGCGCGGCCGCATGCCGCCCACCACCGTCTATCGTGCGCTCGATTTCCTCGTCGAGCACGGCTTCATTCATCGCATCGAATCGCGCAACGCGTTCTTCGCCTGCTGCGAGATCGGCCCGCCCCACCAGGGGCAGTTCCTGATCTGCGAATCATGCGGCGACACCGTCGAGATTCCCGGCGCCGAACTCGCGCGCCAGCTCTCCGCCAGCGAATCCGCCCACGGCTTCGAGATGCACCGTCAGGTGATCGAGCTGACGGGCCTCTGCGGCGAATGCAAGACTCATCCCAAGGGCGCGCCGAACGCGTGACCCGTCCCGCCGCGCGCCCGTTGCGGGCGCGCGGCTCGCCCACTCCGTCGAGGAATCAGCATGACTTTCGCCGCCACGTCGCGCGCGCCGCTGCGCGCCCGCTCCCCCCGCTCCCCCCGCTCCCCCCGCTCCCCCCGCTCCGTCCGCTCCCGCCTGGGCCGCTGGCTCGCCGCCGGCTGCGCCGCGCTCGCACTCGCCGCGCCGGCGCTCGCGCAGGCCGCGAAGCTGCAGGTGGTGGCCGCCGAGAACTTCTATGGCGATGTGGTCAGGCAAATCGGCGGCGCCAACGTGGCGGTGTCGAGCATCCTCAGCAACCCGGACCAGGACCCGCACCTGTTCGAGGCGAGCCCGAAGACGGCGCGCGAGCTGCAGCATGCCAACCTGGTGGTCTACAACGGCGCCGACTATGATCCGTGGATGGCCAAGCTGCTGGCGGCCTCGAACAACGCCGCGCGCAAGACCATCGTGGTGGCCGACCTGGTCGGCAAAAAGCCCGGCGACAACCCGCATCTCTGGTACGATCCGGCCACGATGCCGGCCGCCGCGCGAGCCATCGCCGCCGCCCTCGCGGCGGCCGATCCCGCGCATCGGGCCGAGTACGAGACGAACCTCGCGAGCTTCCTCGCCTCGCTCAAGCCGATCGACGCGAAGATCGCCGCGCTGCGCGCGCAATACCGCGGCGTGCCGGTCACCGCCACCGAGCCGGTGTTCGGCTACATGTCGGACGCGATCGGCCTGACGATGCGCAACCTGAGCTTCCAGCTCGCGACCATGAACGACACCGAGGCGAGCGCGAGCGACATCGCGGCGTTCGAGAACGATCTGCGCACGCGTCAGGTGCGCGTGCTGATCTACAACAGCCAGGCCGAGGAGCCGATGACCAAGCGCATGCTCAAGATCGCGAAGGACGCGTCCGTGCCGACCGTCAGCGTCACCGAGACCGAGCCGGCCGGCAAGACCTTCCAGCAGTGGATGCTCGCGCAGCTCGAGGCGCTGGGCACCGCGCTGGGCCGCCACTGAGACCATGACCACTGCTGCTTGCGCCGCGCTCGCGCTCGAACGCGTCACGCTCGAACTGGGCGGGCGCACCATCCTGCGCGACGTCAGCCTGGCCGTCGAGGCCGGCGAATTCGTCGGCGTGCTCGGCCCGAACGGCGCCGGCAAGACCACCCTGATGCGCTCGGTGCTGGGCCTCGTGCCGGCTGCGCGCGGCGCCATCTCGGTGGCGGGCGCGCCCGTCTCGCGCGGCAATCCGGCGATCGGCTACATGCCGCAGATCCGCAGCGCGCTGGCCGGGCGCCGCGTGCGCGGCTACGACTTCGTGGCGATGGCCGCCGACGGCCACCGCTGGGGGCTGCCGCGCGCGAACCCGGCAGTGCGCGCCGACGTGGCGCGCGTGCTCGATCTGGTGGGCGGCACGGCGCTCGCCCGACGTCCGTTGTCCGAGCTGTCGGGCGGCGAGCGCCAGCGCCTGCTGCTCGCGCAGTGCCTGCTCGGCGCGCCGAAGCTGCTGCTGCTCGACGAGCCGCTGATCAGCCTCGACCCGCATCACCAGCGCGGCGTGGTGGAGCTGGTGCGGCGCGTGCAGCGCGAGCTCGGCATCACCGTGCTGTTCTCGGCGCACGAACTGAACCCGCTGCTCAACGCGCTGGACCGCGTGCTCTATCTCGGCAACGGCACCGCCGCGCTCGGCACCGTCGACGAGGTGATCACCCGGCCGGTGCTGTCGCGCCTGTACGGTTCGCCGATCGACGTGATGCGCGTTAACGGCCGGATCTTCGTGATGTCGGGCGACGTCGAGGTGGAAAAGCACGATCACGAACACGAGGACGACGGCCACCACGGGCACGGACATGCCCACCCGCATTCGCACGGCCACGCTCATCCGCACGGCCCTTCGCACGAGTAGGCGCACGATGTTTGAATACGAATTCATGGTCAACGCGTTCGCCGCGTCGGGGATCGTCGCGGTGCTGGCGGGCGTGGTCGGCTACTTCCTGGTGCTGCGCGGCCAGACCTTCGCCGGCCACGCGCTCTCGCACGTCGGCTTCACCGGCGCCACCGGCGCGGTGCTGCTCGGCCTCTCGCCGATCTGGGGGATGGTGGGCTTCACGCTGGCGGCCGGCATCGCGATGGGCGCGCTCGGCGAACGGCTCGCGGGCCGCGACGTCGCGATCGGCGTGATCCTCTCGGTGGCGCTCGGCGCGGGCCTGCTGTTCCTGCATTTCTACACCAGCTACGCGACCCAGGTCACCGCGCTGCTGTTCGGCAACGTACTCGGCGTGAGCCACGCCACGCTGATGGCGCTGGCCGGCATCGGCGTGGTCAGCCTGCTCGCGCTCGCGGCGATCCTGCGCCCGCTGCTGTTCGCCTCGCTGCAGCCGGAACTGGCCGAGGCCAAGGGCGTATCGCTGCGGCTCGTGTCGGTGCTGTTCCTCGCGATCTGCGCGCTCGCGGTAGCGGCCTGCACGCAGATCGTCGGCGTGCTGCTGGTGTTCACGCTGCTGGTGGGGCCGGCCTCGGCCGCGCAGAACCTCGCCACGCGGCTTGCCACCGGGGTCTGGCTGGCCGCCCTGTTCGCGCTCGGCGAGGCCTGGCTCGGCATCACGCTCGCCTACTACACCGACTGGCCGACCAGCTTCTGGATCACCGCGCTGTCCGCGCTCGTCTACGCCGCAAGCCTCGGCGGGCGCCGGCTCGCGGCGGGCGCCTCGGCCTGAGGCGGCCGCGCGCCGCGCGCTAGAAAAAGCCCGCCGGCGCGCTGGCGGGCGCGGCGGCGGGCTTCGTCGTTTCCTGGCCCGAGCCATCGGGCGGGGCCGGGCAGCGCCAGCCGCCCGCTCCGTCACGCGAGCAGCGTGCGCGCGTGATGCGCGAGGTGGTCGGCGATGAACGTCGAGATGAAATAATAGCCGTGGTCGTAGCCTTCGTGGCGGCGCAGCGTGAGCGGCTGGCCGGCCTCGCGGCAGGCGGCCTCGAACACCTCGGGGTTGAGCTGGGTCGGCAGGAACTGGTCGGCCAGCCCCTGATCGATGAGGATCCCGTCGGCATAGCGCGGCGCATCGCTGCGCGCGACCAGCTCGCTCGCGTCGTGCGCCTTCCAGGCCTCGCGATCCTCGCCGAGATAGCCGCTGAACGCCTTCTCGCCCCACGCGCAGCGCATCGGCGCGGCGATCGGCGCGAACGCCGAGACCGAGCGGAACACGCCCGGGTGCCGCAGCGCGAGCGTCAGCGCGCCATGGCCGCCCATCGAATGGCCGAAGATGCCCAGCCGCGTGCCCTCGACCGGCAGCGCGCCGAGCACCAGCGCGCGCAGCTCGTCCATCAGGTACGACTCCATCCGGTAATGCGTGGCCCACGGCGCCTGGGTGGCGTCGAGATAGAAGCCCGCGCCCACCCCGAAATCCCAGGCATCGGCCTCGCCCGGCACGCCGGCGCCGCGCGGGCTCGTGTCGGGCGCGATCAGCGCGATGCCGTGCTCGGCCGCGAAGCGCTGCGCGCCGGCCTTGATCATGAAGGTTTCCTCGGTGCAGGTCAGCCCCGCCAGGAAGAACAGCGCGGGCACGCGCGTGCCGCCCTGCACCGCCTGCCGCGGCAGGAACACCGAGAACTTCATCGGCAGGCCGATGATCGACGATTCGTGGCGATAGAAACGCTGCTCGCCGCCGAAGCATGCATGCGACGCAGTCAGTTCAAGCATGATCGCTGCCTCCGGATCAGTAGAGCACGACCGAGCGGATCGACTCGCCCTTCTTCATCAGGTCGAAGCCGTCGTTGATCTGCTCGAGCGGCAGACGGTGCGTGATCAGGTCGTCGATGTTGAGCTTGCCTTCCATGTACCAGTCGACGATCTTCGGCACGTCGGTGCGCCCGCGCGCGCCGCCGAACGCCGAGCCCTTCCATTCGCGGCCCGTGACGAGCTGGAACGGCCGCGTGCTGATCTCCTGGCCGGCCGCCGCCACGCCGATGATGAAGGACTGGCCCCAGCCCTTGTGGGTGCATTCGAGCGCCTGACGCATGGTGGTGACGTTGCCGATGCACTCGAAGGAGTAATCCGCGCCGCCGTCGGTCAGCTGCACGATCTGGTCGACCACGTTCTCGACCTCCTTCGGGTTGATGAAGTGCGTCATGCCGAACTGCTTCGCCAGTTCGACGCGCGCCGGGTTGATATCGATGCCGATGATCTTGTCGGCGCCCACCATCTTCGCGCCCTGGATCACGTTCAGGCCGATCCCGCCGAGGCCGAACACCACCACGTTCGCGCCGGCCTCGACCTTCGCCGAGTAGACCACGGCGCCCACCCCCGTCGTCACGCCGCAGCCGATGTAGCAGACCTTGTCGAACGGCGCATCCTCGCGGATCTTCGCCACCGCGATCTCCGGCACGACGATGTAGTTCGAGAACGTCGAGGTGCCCATGTAGTGGAAGATCGGCTTGCCGTCGAGCGAGAAGCGCGAGGTGGCGTCCGGCATCAGGCCCTTGCCCTGCGTGGCGCGGATCTTCTGGCACAGGTTGGTCTTGCGCGACAGGCAGAACTTGCACTCGCGGCATTCGGGCGTGTAGAGCGGAATCACGTGGTCGCCCTTTCTGAGCGTGCCCACGCCGGGGCCGACGTCCACCACCACGCCCGCGCCCTCGTGGCCGAGGATCGCCGGGAAGATGCCTTCCGGATCGGCGCCCGACAGCGTGTAGTAGTCGGTATGGCAGATCCCCGTGGCCTTCACCTCGATCAGCACCTCGCCCGCGCGCGGGCCTTCCAGATCCACTTCCTCGATGGTCAGCGGCGCACCGGCCTTCCATGCGATCGCGGCTTTCGTCTTCATCGTGATGCTCCTTGTCTGTGCTGTGACGTTGCGGGCTTGCTCGCCGCGCACGGCGGCGCGCGGCGGCCGACGCCGGGCCCGGGGCGGGCATGCGGCGCGCGCCGGGCCGCGAGTCGCGCCGGACCGGCGCGGCGAAACCAGCCCGAAGTGTAAACGCCGTCCGCGAAAACTGGCATGACGCCACGCGACGAATCGATGTCGGCCCGCGCCGCCCTGCCCAAACTGCCGTCCGACCCCGCGAAAACCCTTGCCTGCCGGGTAAACCCGGCCGCCCGGGCGGCCGGTCCGAAGCGGCCCCATGCGCCATGCTGGATACAGACCATAACCGGGACCATATTTGGCACCGGCGCCACGCGGTTTTTGACTGGATATAACTTTCGTCAATCCCATTACAGCGGGGCGTCTCCCATGAATTCTCGGCATCCGGCATCGACAATCGCATATCCCGCCCGCAAACCGTGGAATAGCGTCCAATGCTCTTGTTGGCCTGCTGCGATGCGCATAACTTCACACCACCCCGACAACAAGATCATGGAGTGAGACAGATGCAATCGAACACGGTCCATCCGTGCGACGAGATTTTGCCGGCCGGCAGGCTCGTCACCCTCGGTCTGCAGCACGTGCTCGTGATGTACGCCGGCGCGGTCGCGGTGCCGCTCATCATCGGCGGCGCGCTGAAGCTGCCGAAAGACCAGATCGCGTTCCTGATCAGCGCCGACCTGTTCGCGTGCGGAATCGCCACGCTGATCCAGACGCTCGGCGTCTGGATCTTCGGCATCCGTCTGCCGGTGATCATGGGCTGCACCTTCGCCTCGGTCGGCCCGCTGATCGCGATCGGCACCAATCCGAGCCTCGGGCTGCTCGACGTATTCGGCTCGACCATCGCGGCGGGCGTGATCGGCATCGTGATCGCGCCGGTGATCGGCAAGCTGTTGCGCTTCTTTCCGCCGGTGGTGGTCGGCACCGTGATCGCGGTGATCGGCCTGTCGCTGATGGGGGTGGGCATCAACTGGGCCGCCGGCGGCGTGGGCAACCCCGAGTACGGCGACCCGGTGTTCCTCGGCCTGTCGCTGCTGGTGCTCACGCTGATCCTGCTGATCAACAGGTTCGGCCGCGGCTTCCTTGCCAACATCGCGGTGCTGCTGGGCATCGTGGCCGGCTTCGCGATCGCGCTCGGGCTCGGGCGCGTCGATCTCGACGGCGTCGCGGCCGCGCCCTGGGTCGGCGTCGTGATGCCGTTCCACTTCGGCGTGCCGCACTTCGACGCGCTGTCGATCGCGACCATGGTGATCGTGATGTTCGTCACCTTCATCGAATCGACCGGCATGTTCCTCGCGGTCGGCGACATGGTCGAGCGCCCGGTGGACCAGCAGGCCCTGGTGCGCGGCCTGCGCGTGGACGGCCTCGGCACGCTGATCGGCGGCATCTTCAACTCGTTTCCGCACACCTCGTTCTCGCAGAACGTCGGGCTGGTGGGCGTGACCGGCGTGAAGAGCCGCTTCGTGTGCGTGACGGGCGGCGTGATCCTGGTGCTGCTCGGGCTGTTCCCGAAGATGGCGCAGATCGTCGCCTCGGTGCCGGCCTTCGTGCTGGGCGGCGCGGGCATCGTGATGTTCGGAATGGTGGCCGCGAACGGCGTGAAAACGCTTTCACGCGTCGATTTCGTCACCAATCACAACAACCTGTTCATCGTCGCGGTCAGCATCGGGCTAGGCCTCGTGCCGGTGGTCTCGCCGCACTTCTTCGCGAAGCTGCCGGGCGCGCTCGCCCCGCTCCTGCACAGCGGCATCCTGCTCGCCTCGGTGTCGGCAGTGCTGCTGAACCTCGTGTTCAACGGCGTGAGGAGCGAGCAGCAGGCCGAATGCGAGATCCGCCGCGCCGGCCACGACCTCGAACGGCGCCCGGCCGGCCTGCACTGAGCGCACGACGCCGGCGCGCCGCGCGGCGCGCCGCGCGGCGCGCCGGCGGCGCTGAGGCAACGCCCGGCCGCGTTCGGGTGTGGCGCGTTGCGGCGCAGAAAAACGACACCCCGGCAGGCCGTGAAGCCTGCCGGGGTGTCGTGACGTGCTGCCGTGCCGCGCGCGGGATTCGGCCGGGCTCAGCCCGCCGTGGCCTGCGAAGCCGGCACCGCAGGCGCGGCCTTGCCGTAGTCGGCCGGCGCATCCGCCTCGCGCGGCGTGTCGCCCGAGTGCTCGAGCCAGCCGCCGCCCAGCGCGCGGTACAGGTCCACCAGGTTGGTCCAGCGCGACAGCCGTGCCGAGATCAGCGACTGCTGCGCCGAATACAGGTCCGTCTGCGCCGTCAGCACCGTCAGGTAGTTGTCGACCCCGTTCTTGTAGCGCAGCTCCGACAGGTCGTAGCGGCGCCGCTGCGCCTGCTCGTTGCGCTGCAGCGCCGCGATCTGCTGGTCGTACGTCCCGCGCGCGGCCAGACCGTCCGACACCTCCTGGAACGCCGTCTGGATCGCCTTCTCGTAGTTCGCCACCTCGATGCGCTTCTGCACGCGCGCCAGGTCCAGGTTCGCCAGGTTCGAGCCGCCCGCGAAGATCGGCAGCGTGAGGTCCGGCGCGAACGACCAGGCCGCCGTCCCCGCCTTGAGCAGCCCGCCCAGCGTCGGGCTCGCCGAGCCGAACGCGCCCGTCAGCGAGATGCGCGGGAAGAACGCCGCGCGCGCCGCGCCGATGTTCGCGTTGGCCGCGCGCAGCGTCTGCTCGGCCTCCATGATGTCGGGCCGGCGCGTGAGCAGCTCCGACGGCAATCCGGCCGGGATGTCCGTCAGCAGGTCCTGCGAGTCGAGCGGCTGCCCGGCCGGCAGGTCGTCCGGCAGCGGCTCGCCCACCAGCACCACCAGCGCGTTGAGCGCCTGGGCCCGCGCCCGCGCCTGCGCCTGCTGGTTCGCCAGCGCCTGCTCGACCACCGTCTGCGCCTGACGCAGATCCAGCTCCGAGCCCGTGCCGTTGTCGAACTGCAGCTTGGTCAGGTTGTACGACGCCTGCGCCGTCTTCAGCGTGTCTTCCGTCACCTTCAGCAGGTCGTCGGTGGACAGCACCGTCAGATACTGGTCCGCCACCTGCGAGACGAGCGATATCTCCGCGGCCTTGCGCGCCTGCGCCGTGGACAGGTATTTCGCGAGCGCCTGATCCTTCAGGCTCTGGATCCGGCCGAACAGGTCCAGCTCCCACGACGCCGAGAGCCCGACGTTGTAGGTGCGCGAGATGAGCGGCGCCCCCGTGGTCGAGACTCCGGCCGGCAGCCGCTGGATCGAGCCGGTGCCGGTGCCGTTCAGGGCCGGCAGCAGCTCGGCGCGGGTGATCTGATACTGCGCGCGCGCCGCCTCCACGTTGAGCACCGATACGCGCAGGTCGCGGTTGTTCTTCAGCGCCAGCTCGATCAGCCGCTGCAGCCGCGGATCGGTGAAGAAGTTGCGCCAGCCGATGTCGCTCGCGGCCTGGCCGTTCGCGCTGCGGGTCGCGCTCGCGCCCGGCTGCGTCGCGTAGACGCCGTCGGACGGGAACGTACCCGCGACCGGCGCGGCCGGACGCTCGTAGTGCGGGGCCAGCGTGCAGCCGGTGGCGACCAGCGCGACCGCCATTGCAGTCAAAGCAAATTTTCGCATTGTCACTGTTCCTTGTTGCCGTCGCCGCCTTCCTGGGTCCGGTGCGCGTGCTCCTGCGCCAGACGCAGCGCCTCGTCGGCGTCTTCCTTCTCGCCGCCGAACACCGCCCGCACCTTCACGAAGAACATGGGGATCATGAAGATCGCGAGGAATGTCGCCGTCAACATCCCGCCGATCACGCCGGTGCCGATCGCGTGCTGGCTCGCCGAGCCAGCGCCGTTGCTGATCGCGAGCGGCAGCACGCCGAGAATGAACGCGAGCGAGGTCATCAGGATCGGGCGCAGCCGCAGCCGCGCCGCCTCCAGCGCCGCCTCGACCGGCCCCATCTTCTCGCCCATCTGCAGCTCGCGCGCGAATTCCACGATCAGGATCGCGTTCTTCGCCGACAGCCCCACCGTGGTCAGCAGGCCGACCTGGAAGAACACGTCGTTCTCGAGCCCGCGCAGCGTCGCGGCCAGCAGCGCGCCGATCACGCCCAGCGGCACCACCATGATCACCGAGAACGGGATCGACCAGCTCTCATACAGCGCCGCCAGACACAGGAACACCACCAGGATCGAGATCGCGTAGAGGATCGGCGCCTGCGAGCCCGACTGGAGTTCCTGGAACGACAGGCCGGTCCACGAATAGCCGATGCCGTTCGGCAGCTTCTGCGCGATCTTCTCCATGGCCGCCATCGCCTGGCCGGTACTCTTGCCCGGCGCGGCCTGGCCCTGGATTTCCATCGCCGAGATGCCGTTGTAGCGCTCCAGCTTCGGCGACCCGTAGGTCCAGTGGCCCGACGCGAAGGCGCTGAACGGCACCATCCCGCCCGAGCCGTTGCGCACGTACCAGATGTCCATGTCCTGCGGCGTGGCGCGGAACGGCGCGTCGGCCATCACGTACACCTTCTTGATCCGGCCGTCGGTATCGAGGAAGTTGTTGACGTACTGCGAGGCCCAGGCGATCGAGAAGGTCTGGTCGATCGAGGCCGCCGTCACGCCGAGCGCGTTGGCCTTCTCGCGGTCGATGTCCACCTTGAACTGCGGCGTGTCGTTCAGGCCGTTCGGACGCACGCCCTGCAGCGTCGGATCCTTCGCGGCCATCCCGAGCAGCTGGTTGCGCGCGGCCATCAGCGCGTCGTGGCCGAGGCCGGCGTTGTCGGTCAGCTCGAAGTCGAAGCCGGCGGCGGTGCCCAGTTCCGGGATCGACGGCGGATTGAACGGCACGACGATCGCGTCCTTGTACGCGGCGTAGCGCCCGAACATCCGGCCGATCAGCGCCTGCACCTTCTGGTCGGCGTGCTGGCGCGTCGAGTAGTCCTTCAGCCGCACGAACACGAGACCGGAGTTCTGGCCGCGGCCGGCGAAGCTGAAGCCGTTCACGGTGAACGCCGATTCGACGATGCTCTTCTCGTCGTTGAGCAGGTAGTCGGCGATGTTCTTCAGCGTGCGCGCCGTGGTTTCCTGCGTCGAGCCCGAGGGCGTCTGCACGATCACGAACATCAGGCCCTGATCCTCGTCCGGCAGGAACGACTTCGGCAGCCTCACGAACAGCAGCCCGACCGCGACGATCACCACCAGATAGATGATGAGCCAGCGGCCCGAGCGCTTGATCACGTGATGCACGCCCGAGTGGTACTTGTCGCGGCTGCGGTTGAAGTTGCGGTTGAACCAGCCGAAGAAGCCCGTCTTCTCCTCGTGATGGCCCTTCGGGATCGGCTTCAGGATCGTCGCGCAAAGCGCCGGCGTGAGAACCAGCGCGACCAGCACCGAGAGCACCATCGCCGAGACGATCGTCAGCGAGAACTGCCGGTAGATCGCGCCCACCGAGCCGCCCGAGAACGCCACCGGCACGAACACCGCCGACAGCACCAGCGCCACGCCCACCAGCGCGCCGGTGATCTGGCCCATCGCCTTCTTGGTGGCTTCCTTCGGCGAGAGCCTCTCCTCCGACATCACGCGCTCGACGTTCTCCACCACCACGATCGCATCGTCCACCAGCAGGCCGATCGCGAGCACCAGGCCGAACATCGACAGCGTGTTGATCGAGAAGCCCACCGCCGACATGATCGCGAAGGTGCCGAGCAGCACCACCGGCACTGCGATGGTCGGGATGATCGTGGCCCGCAGGTTCTGCAGGAACAGATACATCACCAGGAACACCAGCACGATGCCTTCCAGCAGCGTCTTGACCACTTCCTCGATCGACAGGCGCACGAACGGCGTCGTGTCATACGGGTACTTGACCACCAGCCCGTGCGGGAAGTACTTCGACAGTTCGTCGATCTTGGCGCGCACCGCGTTGGCCGTCTGCAGCGCGTTGGCGTTGGTCGCGAGCTGGATGCCGAGGCCGGCCGTGGGCTGGTTGTTGTACTTCGTGTCGAAGTTGTAGTTCTCGCCGCCGAGGTTCATCTTCGCGACGTCCTTCAGACGCACCTGCGAGCCGTCCTGGTTCACCTTCAGCAGGATGTTGCCGAACTGCTCCGGCGTCTGCAGCAGCGTCTGCTCGGTGATGGTGGCCTGCAGCACGGTGCCCGGCACCGCCGGCGTGCCGCCGATCTGGCCGCCCGCGATCTGCACGTTCTGCGCGGTGATCGCGGCCGTCACGTCGGATGGCGTGAGGCTGTAGTTGGTCAGCTTGTTCGGGTCGAGCCAGATCCGCATCGCATACTGCGAGCCGAACAGCGTGACGGTACCCACGCCGTTCAGACGGCTGATCGGGTCCTCCAC
This sequence comes from Burkholderia glumae LMG 2196 = ATCC 33617, assembly GCF_000960995.1. NCBI lineage: Bacteria > Pseudomonadati > Pseudomonadota > Betaproteobacteria > Burkholderiales > Burkholderiaceae > Burkholderia > Burkholderia glumae. The sequence goes on from NZ_CP009435.1 coordinate 439,804, forward strand.
ATGCGAGGCCACGTAGTTCGCGAGGTCGTACTTGTTCATGCTGCCGTCCTCGGACACGAATGCGAGCACCAGCAGGAAGCTGCTGCTCGATTTCGTGACCTTCAGGCCGAGCTGCTGCACCACCTGCGGCAGGATCGGCGTGGCCAGCGACAGCTTGTTCTGCACCTGCACCTGCGCGATGTCCGGGTTGGTGCCGGCCGCGAACGTCAGCGTGATGATCGACGTCCCTGAATCGTCACTGGTGGACGACATGTACAGGAAGTTGTCGAGGCCGCTCATCTGCTGCTCGATCACCTGCGTGACCGTGTCCTCGACCGTCTTCGCCGACGCACCCGGATAGGTGGCGGAGATCTGGATCGACGGCGGCGCGATCGTCGGATACTGCGAGATCGGCAGCGTGAAGATCGCCGCGATACCCGCGAGCATCAGGATGATGGCGATCACCCACGCGAAGATCGGGCGATCGATAAAAAACTTTGCCATGAAACAGGCCCCCTGTGATTACGCGCCCGAAGCCGCCGTCGCACTCGTTGCCGAACCGGCAGCCGCACTCGCGGGTGCCGCCGACGAGGCGCCGGAAGCCCCCGATGCCGCCGACGCGTTCGCGTTCGCATTGCCGCTGTCGGCCGCGCTTTGCGGCGCGCTCGCATCCGGCGCGGGCGGCAACTGCGCGGCCACCGGCTTGACGGTCATGCCCGGCTGCACCTTCGCCACGCCCTGCACGATCACGCGGTCGCCCGCCTGCAGACCGCCTTCCACGACCCAGTCCTGACCGTGCGTGCCGCTGGTCTTCAGCACGCGCGTGGCCACCTTGCCGTCCTGCCCCACCACCAGCGCCGTCGGCTGGCCCTTCGGATCGTGCTGCACGCCGATCTGCGGCACCAGGAACGCGTTGTCGTTCACCCCTTCCTCGATCCGGGCGCGCACGAACATGCCGGGCAGCAGCACCCGGTTGGGGTTCGGGAAGATCGCGCGGATCGTCACCGACCCCGTGGTCTGATCCACCGTCACGTCGGTGAACTGCAGCTTGCCCTCGGTGGAATAGGTCCGGCCGTCCTCCAGGATCAGCGACACCTTCGCCGCGTTCGGACCCGCCGTCTTCAGGCGGCCGCTCTGGATGTCCTGGCGCAGCTTCAGCCCGTCCAGGCTGGACTGGGTCAGGTCGACGTACATCGGGTCGAGCTGCTGCACGGTCGACATCAGCGTCGCCGCGCTCGCCTGCACGTAGGCGCCCGGCGTGACCTGCGAGATCCCCACCCGGCCCGAGATCGGCGAGAGCACGTCGGTATAGCCCAGGTTGATCTGCGCGGTGTCGACGGCCGCCTTGCCCGCCGCGACCTCGGCCGCGGCCTGCCCCGCGGCGGCCACCGCGTTGTCGTAGTCCTGCTTGCTGACCGCGTTGGCGGCCACCAGCACCTTGTAGCGCGCGGCCTGCGCGTTGGTCGAGACCAGGTTCGCCTGGGCCTTCGCGAGCGTGGCCTTGGCGCTGTTGAGCGCGGCAAGGTACGGCGCCGGGTCGATCTTGTAGAGGCGCTGGCCGGCCTTCACGTCCGAGCCCTCGGTAAACTCGCGGCGCAGCACGATGCCGTCCACGCGCGCGCGCACCTGGGCAACGAGGAACGCGGTGGTGCGCCCCGGCAGCTCGGTGATCACCGGTACCGATTGCGGCTGCACCGTCACGACGCCGACTTCGGGCATCTGCTGTTGCGGTGCCGGTTGTTTTTTTCCACAAGCGGCAAGGAATACGGCTGCCGCGGCAACACTGATTAAGCGGTATGGAACCCGTTCGACGCGCATGGAGCGACCTCGTTTGTAACAAAAGAATTGGGTGCGGGCTGGAGCCACGACACGAACGCGCCTCGCGGCGCTGATCGAACCCACCAGAGATGCGGGACTGCGAATACGACAACGGCACACCAACCGCTGTGCCGGGGGACGCCGCGCGAGAAACCGCGGCGCAGATACGGGAGGAAATCAGCGAAAGCGATAGTAACTGATCACCACGGGTTTCGATCTATTGCTTGGGGAGTTCGATCGTGGATGGTATTGTATATACGTTCATGTATGTATGTAAAAGCAGTTTATGAACGACACAAACACTTACAAATTACCGACGCTTACATAATCGGGCCCGTCGCACCGATTCTTGCACGATTCGAATCAATCGACGGCCTTTCCCCTCATCACTACCGACGTCCAAGCACGTCGCCACCGACACTCGCAATGGCCAGACGCACCAAAGAGGAAGCGCTCGAAACCCGCAACCGCATCCTCGATGCCGCCGAACACGTGTTCTTCGAGAAAGGCGTGTCGCATACGACGCTCGCCGACATCGCCCAGCACGCCGGCGTCACGCGCGGCGCCATCTACTGGCACTTCGCGAACAAGAGCGAGCTGTTCGATGCGATGTCCGACCGTGTGTTCTTGCCGATCGACGAGCTGAAGGCAACCTCGGACAAACCGCGTGCCGATCCGCTCGGGCGGATCCGCAAGATCCTGGTCTGGTGTCTGCTCGGCGTGGCGCGCGATTCGCAGTTGCGACGCGTGTTCAGCATCCTGTTCATGAAGTGCGAGTACGTGGCCGACATGGAGCCGCTGCTGCAGCGCAACCGCGCCGGCATGTCCAAGGCGCTGCACAATATCGAGGGCGATTTGAAACAGGCGGTGGCCAGCGGCGAGCTGCCGGCCGACCTCGACACCTGGCGCGCCACGCTGATGCTGCACACGCTGGTGAGCGGTTTCGTGCGCGACATGCTGATGCTGCCCGACGAGATCGACGCGGAGCAGCACGCGGAGCGGCTCGTCGATGCCGTGTTCGACATGCTGAGCCTGAGCCCGGCGATGCGGCGCGCGCCGCCGCCGGACTGAGCCATCCGCGGCCGGCCCGGCGCCGATTATCGGCCGGCCCGGCGCGCGGGAGCCATCCGCGTTCTCGTCGCGCCCCCGCGCCGCGCCTCGGCGCTCCCCGTCACTGCCCGCCGGCGAGCCAGCGCGCCAGCCCCAGCAGGGCGATCACCAGCACCACCAATCCCCCCCATGCCCAGGGCTGCAGCGGGTGGCGCGCCGGGCGGTCGCCGGGCGGCGCGTCCTGCGCGCGGCCCGCCAGCGCCTGGCCGAGCAGCGAGGAATGCGCGCGCGCGCCGCGCAGCGCGGCCGACAACTCGTCGGGGCGCAGGAACACGTGGCGGCGGCGCGGCTCGGCCGTGGCGAGATTCGGCGCCAGGCCGTGGCGAGCCAGCAGGCTCGCGCTGAATTCGGAGAAGAAATCCTCGGCCAGGCCGTGCAGCGCGTGCTCGATCTGGCGCGCGGGCAGCGCCCCCAGCGCGCCGTTGGCGGTGGCGCGAATCCCGTAGTGAATCCGCGTGCCCAACGTGTCGCCGCTGCGCCAGCCGGCCAGGCGGATCTCGAACTGGCCCCGCAGCATGCCGATGCCCTCGCTGCGCGCGGCGAACTCGAAGGCGCGGCGCGGCCGGCTCGCCGACGGCGAGCGCAGGTGGACGCGGACGTCGTAGCGCGCGCGCAACGGCCCGAACGGCACCGTCAACACGAACGTGTAATCGTCAGCGGAAAGCCTGGCGAGCGCCTCGCAATGCTCGATGCTCGCCCGCAGCAGCGCCATGTCCTGCAGCGCCGCCCAGACATCCGACGGCGCAAGCGGGATGCACAGCGCGTCGTTCAGCTCCATGCGTCTCCTCGAAATCCGCGGTCGCCGCGCCGCCTGCGGTGCCATGCCGGCCGGCGGGCCGGCGGACCGGCGGCGGACGTAAAAAAACCACGGCCTGAGCCGTGGTTTTCATTATCTCGGAAACGCCGCGATCGCGTGCAGGGATCGCGAGCCGGGCCGCTTAGGCCGACTTCACTGCGCGTTCCACGAGAACGCCACCTTCGCGCCGCCCTTGGCGGGCACGCTCACGCTGCGCGTCTCGGTCTTGCCGTTGTAGGACGCACTGACCTTGTAGCTGCCCGGGGCGAGCCGCACCAGCATGTACGGGCCACGCGTGTCGGCCTTCAGCACTTCGTCGCCGCCATGGCCGACGATCGACACGTGTACGCCCGCCAGGAACTCGCCGCCCTGGCCGGTGAAGCGCAGCGACAGCGGCCAGTGGTGCTCGGCACGCTGGAACGCGGTCGACTCGTCGAGGCCGACGCCGCCCGACACGTAGCCGACGCTGCCCTGCTGCTGCACGGCCGGCAAGCCGGCGTCGGTCTGCGCATAGGCTCCGCCGACGAGGCCGACAGCCAGCGCCACGGCAAGCACGTACTTCGAAATGCGTTGATGTTGCATGGTTCGTCTCCCTACTGGGTCGGTAAATCGGAGGCGGCGCGCTCGCACGCGCCGCCGCGTGATCTGGCCGGAGCGGACGCCAGCGCGCCATCCGGCCCGAGCGTAGCTTGGCACAGACGGGGCGGCGCCGGCAGCGGCGGCCTTCATCCGCTCAGCTCAGATCAACCGGCACGAAGATCTGCGCGTTGTCGCGCTGGATCAGCAGCGCGAGGCTGTTGCCGGCGCTCTTCACCGCATCGCGCAGCTGCTCGGCGCTCGTCACCGGCCGGCCGTTCACGGCAAGGATCACGTCGCCCGGCTGGATCCCGGCGTTGGCGGCCGGCCCGGTCGCCTGCTGCACCACCAGCCCGTGCGTGAGCGAGGTGCCGGCGCGTTCCTGCGGGGTCAGTTGCCGCACCGCCACGCCCAGGCGCCCCTGCTCGGCAGGACCGTCGTTGCTGGCGGTCTGCTGGCTATCGGCCAGCGAGGCCAGCGTCACCGACACGTCCTTCTTCGACTTGTCGCGCCAGATCTGCAGCTCGGCCTTGGTGCCCGGTTTCAGGCTCGCGATCTGTCCCGGTAGCATGGTGGAGTCCTGCACCGGCACGCCGTTGACCGCCAGGATCACGTCGCCGGGCTGCAGGCCCGCCTTCGCGGCCGGCCCCTTCGGATCGACCGAGCTGACCAGCGCGCCGTCGGGTTTCGGCAGCCCGAACGAGCTGGCCAGCGTCTGGTCGAGGCCCTGCACCGCCACGCCGAGCCGGCCGCGGCTGACGTGGCCGGTCTTCACGAGCTCATCCTTGACCTTGATCGCCTCGTTGATCGGAATCGCGAACGACAGGCCCTGGAAGCCGCCCGTCTGCGAGTAGATCATCGAATTGATGCCGATCACCTCGCCCTGCAGGTTGAACAGCGGGCCGCCCGAGTTGCCGGGGTTGACCGGCACGTCGGTCTGGATGAACGGCGTGTAGTTCTCGTCGGGCAACGCGCGCGACTTGGCGCTGATGATGCCCGAGGTGACGGTGTTGTCGAAGCCGTAGGGCGAGCCGATCGCCACCACCCACTGGCCCACCTTGCTCTGCTGCGGATCGCCGATCTTCACGACCGGCAGGCCGGTGGCATCGATCTTCAGCACCGCGACGTCGGACTGCTTGTCCGAGCCGATCACCTTGGCACGATACTCGCGCTTGTCGGTCAGCTTGACGGTGATCACGTTGGCGCCGTCGATCACGTGAGCGTTGGTAAGGATGTAGCCGTCCGGGCTGACGATGAAGCCCGAGCCGAGGCTCGTGCTCGGCTGGTCGTCGGTCTGGCCGCCGCCCATGCCCGGCACCTGGCCGTAGAAATGCTTGAAGAACTGGTAGAACGGATCGCTCGGGTCGATCGGCAGTTGCTGCGGACCACCGCCGCCGCGCCGCGCCGACGCCTTCACGACGTGCTTCGCGCTGATGTTGACCACGGCCGGGCCGTAGGTCTCGACCAGCCCGGAGAAGTCCGGAATGCCGGTCTTGGCGGCGGCCTCAGCCGGCATCAGCGCGGCGGCCGAGGCCGGCGTGATGATCTGGGGGGGCTGCGCGTGACGCGTGCCGGCGACATAACCTGCTGACAATGCGGCCGCGACGGCCACGGCGACGGCGCTGCGCGCCAGGAAACGAGTCTTCATCGTCACTACCTCCTCATGTTGGTTCGCAGCGTAACGACGCTGTCTTAAAGGAGGCTTAACCGAACCGGGGCCAGAGCCAAAGGCCAGGCCGGGCGGCATTCAAACAGCTTTCAAGGGCGCCGCGCGGCGGCGAACGCGAGCGTCACCAGCAGCCCGCCCGCGTCCGACTCGCCGAGCGTGACCACGGCGCCCTGCTGCGCGGCCACGCGCTTGACGATCGCGAGCCCGAGGCCGCTGCCCGACACGTCGGTACGCGCGCGCGCGGACGAGTCGCGGTAGAAGCGGTCGAACACGCGCTCGCGCTCGTCGGGCGGAATGCCCGGTCCGCTGTCGGCGATCCGCACCAGCGCCGGGCCGTCCGGCGCGAAGCCGAGCGAGACGTCGATGCGGCCGCCGTCGGGCGTGTATTTCACGGCGTTGTCGAGCACGTTGTTGATCATCACGCGCAGCGCGCCGATGTCGGCGTCGATCACGGCCGGCTCGGTCGCCTCGATGCCGAGGTCGATGCCGCGCTTCTGCGCCACGATCGCATAGGCGCTCACGCAGCCGGCCAGCACCTCGTCGAGCGCGACCGGCTCGATCACGCCGGCGCCGTCGGGCTCCGAGCGCGCCAGCGCGAGCAACTGCTCGGCCAGGCGCGTGGCGCGCGTCACGCCGTTCTGCAGGTCGGCGAGCGCCTCGCGGCGCGTCTCGTCGTCCTGCGCGCGCGCCACCAGCTGGGCCTGGATCTGCACCGCGGCAAGCGGCGTGCGCAACTCGTGGGCGGCATCGGCGACGAACGCCTTCTGCGTGTCGAGCGCGGCCGCCAGCCGCGACAGCAGCCCGTTCAGCGCATGCACGAGCGGCTGCACCTCCAGCGGCAGGCGCGCATCGGGCAGCGGATCGAGCGCCTCGGGGCGGCGCGACTCGACCGCGCGCGTGACGCGCCGCAACGGCCGCATGCCGCGCCCGACGATCATCCAGACCGCCGCGCCGAGGAACGGCAGCAGCACGATCAGCGGCCACAAGGTGCGCAGCGCGACGCTGGCCGCGAGCCGGTTGCGCACCGACACCGGCTGCGCGAGCTGCACCACGTTGTCGCCGACGATCGCCCCGTACACGCGCCACTCGCCGCGATCGGTGTGTTCGGTCGAGAAGCCGAGCTCCGCGCGCGGCGCGATCGGCGCGCGCGGGTGCGAGAAATACATGAGGTTGCCGTTGCGATTCCAGATCTGGATCACGATGCCCTCGTCGCCGCCGGTGGTGCGCGAACCGAATACCTGCGAGAACGGCTCGGACGGCAGCGCCGCCGCGATCTCCTGGAGCTGGTAGTCGAACAGCTCGTTGGCCTCGGCGAGCGCCTGGCGGTAGATCAGCCAGCCGGCCGCGCCCACCCCCGCGACCACGATCGCGAGCAGCCAGATCAGCAATTGATGACGAATCGACCGCACGCGCTACGCTTCCTTGACGACCATGTAGCCGAGCCCGCGCACGTTGCGGATCAGGTCCGAGCCGAGCTTCTTGCGCAGCGCGTGAATGTAGACCTCCACGGTGTTGCTGCCGATCTCCTCGCCCCAGCCGTACATCTTCTCCTCGAGCTGGCTCTTCGAGAGCACCGCGCCGGGCCGTGCGAGCAGCGCCTCGAGCAGCGCGAACTCGCGCGCCGAAAGCGCCACCGGCGCGCCGTCGAGCGTGACCTGATGCGAGGCCGGATCGAGCGTGAGCGCGCCGTGGCGGATCACCGATTCGCTGCGCCCGGCCTGGCGGCGGATCAGCGCGCGCATGCGCGCGGCGAGCTCGTCGAGGTCGAACGGCTTGACGAGGTAGTCGTCGGCGCCGGCGTCGAGCCCCTTCACGCGGTCCGGCACCGCGTCGCGCGCGGTGATGATCAGCACCGGCAGCGCGTGGCCGCGCGCGCGCGCCGTGCGCAGCACCTCCACGCCGTCGCGCTTGGGCAGCCCGAGATCGAGCAGCATCAGGTCGTAGGTTTCGCCGCCGAGCGCGGTCAGCGCGGCCTCGCCGTCCTGCACCCAGTCCACCGCGCAGCCATCGGCCTTGAGCGCCTTGCGCACGCCCTCGGCGATCATCCTGTCGTCTTCGACCAGCAGTATTCGCATCGTGTCCGCATCCATGACGCCGCAATCAATGGCCTTCATTGTAGCGCCGCGCGCGGCGCATTTCGTCATCCCGGCCGCGACGCTTGTCTCTACAATGTGCGCTCGCGGCCAAATCCGGCCGGCTTCGCTCTACTCGCTCGTCGATGAATCCCATTCGCCGCCTTACCGTTGTCCTTCATTCCCGCGCGCGTCACGGGCGCACCGCCCTCGTGCTGGCCGCCTGCGCGGCGCTCGCGTTCGCCGCGCCGGCCGAGGCGCGCAAGAAACCGCGCGCCGCACGGCGCGCGGCGGCCGTGGCGGCGGCCCCCGCCGCCAGCGTGGCCGCCGCGCGCGGCATCCTGCCGGCCTCGGTGCTGGCCGGGCTGCAACGCGCCCACGTGCCGGCCGCGAACCTCAGCGTGGTGGTGGAGAAGATCGGCGCGCGCGCGCCGGTGGTGGACTGGAACGGCGAGCGGCCGATGCTGCCGGCCTCGACGATGAAGCTCGTGACCACCTACTCGGGGCTCGCGCTGCTCGGCGCCGACTACCGCTACCGCACCAGCGCCTGGGCCGACGGCACGGTCGACCCCACCGGCACGCTGCACGGCAACCTCTACATCAAGGGCACCGGCGATCCGAAGCTGGTGCCCGAGGAACTGATCGACCTGGTCGACAAGATCCGGCGTGCCGGCATCGTCAACATCGACGGCGCGCTGGTGCTCGACAAGACCTTCTTCGCGCCGTCCACGCGCGACCTGCCCGCGTTCGACGACGGCACCTTCGCGCCGTACAACGTCGGCCCCGACCCGCTGCTCTATGCCTTCAAGTCGCTGTCGTTTACGGTCACCCCGGGCGACGGCGGCGCGGTGGCGATCGACGTGCAGCCGCCGCTCGCGAACCTGACGATCGACAACGAGGTCAGCGAGGGCGGCAGCTCCTGCGCGGCGGCGGCCGCGGCCGCGCGCCCGCATCTGACGACCGACCCCAACGGCGCGCTGACGGCCGCCTTCGCCGGGCGCTTCCCCCGGCACTGCGAACCGATCACCACCAACATCGCCGTGCTCGATCACTCGCAGTTCTTCTCGCAGGGCTTTCTCGCGCTGTGGCGCTCGACGGGCGGCATCTTCAACGGCCGCATCGTCGAGGGCAAGGTGCCGACCACGGCGCGCCCGGTGGCCGTCCACCGCGGCCCGGTGCTGTCGAGCATCGTCTACGACATCAACAAGAACAGCAACAACACCATGGCGCGCAACCTGTTCCTGTCGCTCGGCGCGATCGAGGGCAAGCCGCCCGCCACGCCCGAGCAGTCGGCCGGCGTGATCCGCGCGTTCCTCGCCAGAAGCGGCATCGCCATGCCGGAGCTGGTGCTGGAGAACGGCTCGGGCCTGTCGCGCGAGGAACAGGTGAGCGCGCTGTCGCTCGCCGCGCTGCTGCAGGCGGCCAATGCGAGCCCGGTGGCCCAGCCGTTCATCGACTCGCTGCCGATCGTCGGCGTGGACGGCACCATGAAGCGGCGCCTGACCAACCAGCCCGTGCTCGGCAACGCGCACATCAAGACCGGCACGCTGCGCGACGTGCGTGCGATCGCCGGCTACGTGGCCTCGGCCGACGGCAACAGCTACGTGGTGGTCAGCTTCATCAACGATGCCCATGCGGCCGCCGCGCGCGCGGCCCACGACGCGCTGCTCGAATGGGTCTACGCGGGGCCGCACGGCAATTGAGCGGCCCCGGCGGCGCCCCCTCGGGCGCCGCGCCTTGCGGGCAAACCCTGCCCCGAACACTCCCTCTACGGAACTTGTCGCGCCGCCGGCGGCGATTGCGTACGCTTGGCCTCTGCATCCCACCCGGCCGGCCATGAACGAGCCGGGGCGATGGCTGACCAGACTCGAAGAGGGGGAGACCACCATGCAATTCGACGTCGAATTGCTGTTGCTCGCGCTGGCGCCCGTATTCCTGCTCTGCATCGGCTGGGAAGCGTGGCACCTGGCGCGCACACGCCCGCAGGACGCCGTCTACGGCTGGCGCGACACGCTCTGCAACGCGGCGCTCGCGCTGATGCACCAGGGCGCCGACAAGCTCGCCTGGCTGGTGGTGCTCCCGATCTACGCCTACTGCTACGACCACTACCGCATCCACACCTGGCCCGCGGGCTGGCTGCCGTTCCTGGTCCTGTTCGTCGCGCAGGACCTGCTCTATTACGGCTTCCACCGCGCGAGCCACCGGGTGCGCTGGCTGTGGGCCGCGCACGTGGTCCACCACTCGTCCGAGCGGCTCAACTTCTCGACCGCGTTCCGCCAGAGCCTGATGTATCCGGTGGCCGGCATGTGGCTGTTCTGGCTGCCGCTCGCGTTCCTCGGTTTTGCACCGCAGCAGATCGTGGGCGTCGTCCTGATCAATCTGGCCTTCCAGTTCTTTGTACACACCCAGACGGTGCCGAAGCTCGGCTGGCTCGAAACCTTCCTGAACACGCCGTCGATCCATCGCGCGCACCACGCGCGCAACCCGCGCTACATCGACCGCAACTACGCGGGTGTGCTGGTGATCTGGGACCGGCTGTTCGGCAGCTATGCGGAGGAGGATCCGCGCGACCCGCCCGTCTACGGCATCGTCGAGCCGCTGAACACGCACAATCCGCTCGCCGCGACGTTCCACGAATGGCGCTCGATGGCGGCCGACGCGATCTCGGCGGCCGGCGCGCGCAACAAGTGGCGCGCGATTTTCGGAGCGCCCGAGTGGGCAAGCGCTTATCATGCGCAGGTTACCGGCGCGCCGCCCACCGCGGCCGCCGCGGCCCGACGGGGGCCGGAAGGCACGAGACGGCACGCCGCCGTGCCGCCGGACATCGGGCCTCACGCGTCCGACGACGCGTAACACCAAGCAGTCTGGCCATATATCTATACGAGGAGATGAACGCATGAAGCCGACCCCCACCGCCACGCCCCGCCAGCCGGGCCGCCTGAAGCGCACGGCGCAGCTGGCAATCGCGAGTGCCGTGTTTGCGCTGCTCGCCGCCTGCGGCGGCGGTGACGACAACGCCGCGCCCACCCAGACGGCCAGCGTGAAGATGCAGGTCGTGTCGTTCGGCGACAGCCTGTCCGACGTCGGCACCTACTCGCCGCAGATCCTGCTCGGATTCGGCGGCGGGCGCTTCACCACCAATCCGGGCGAAGTCTGGACCCAGAAGGTGGCCGAGTTCTACGGCGACACGCTCAAGCCGGCCTATGAAGGCGGGTTCGGCGTGCCGCTGCAGGCCACGGGCGGCCTCGGCTACGCGCAGGGCGGCTCGCGCGTGACGCAGCAGCCCGGCATCGGCCACGCCGACGCGTCGGTGGCGAACGCCGATTACGCGCAGGCCACCACCACGCCGATCTCGACCCAGGTCCAGCAGTACCTGCAGCAGTACGGCAGCTTCAACGCGAACCAGATCGTGCTCGTCAACGGCGGCGCCAACGACATCCTGCTGCAGGCGCAGATCGCGCAGGCGGCGGGCGGCACGCCGGCCGCGCAGCTCGCGGCGGCCCAGGCGGTGGGCCTCGCCGCGCAGCAGCTGGGCGGGATCATCGCGAAGATCGCCGCCTCGGGCGCGACCCACGTGTTCGTATCGAACATGCCCGACATCGGCACCACGCCGCTCGCGGTGGCGGGCGGCGCGGCCACGGCGGCCGCGCTCACGCAGCTCTCGGGCCTCTTCAACAAGACGCTGGCGGGCACGCTGACGGCGCTGAACGTCGACACCACGAAGGTCAAGCTGATGGACACCTTCACGTGGCAGGACGGCATCGGCGCGAACTTGGCGGCCAACGGCTTCTCGGTCGGCAACACCGGCACCGCCTGCAACCTCACCGCGATGGCCACCGCCGCCGCGAAGGCCGGCGTGGCGCAGGCGAGCGCGTTCGCCTCGTCGTTGTTCTGCTCGCCGCAGACCTACACGGCCCCCAACGCCGACCAGACCTACATGTTCGCCGACTCGGTCCATCCGAGCACGCGCCTGCATGCGCTGTTCGCGCAGTTCGTCGAGCAGCAGATCACGGCCTCCGGCGTGGGGGCGCCGAAGTAAGCAGCGAAATCGGCGCCGCCGGGCGCCGCAGACGACAACGCCCGGCGCTTGCGCCGGGCGTTGTTTCATGGACCGCCGGAGCGCCCGGCGGCCCGCTCGCCGCTGAATCGGGTACGCCGCGCTTCAGCGGCCGGTGCCGGCACCGTGTTCGAACGCCGCGGCGGCACGGCCGAGCCGGTCGTTGACGGCGGCCCACTCGGGCGTGCCGGGCAGTTGCTCGACCAGAATCCGCGTCACGCTCGCGCGATCGAGCGCACGCAGCAGGCCGTAGAGTTCGCGCGCATAGGCCTGCGGATCCTCGGGCGCGGCCACGAAATGCACGCCGGGCGCCGCGGCCCAGGCGCCGGCGCTGGAGGCGCGCGCCACCAGCGCGACCGGCTCGCCGGCCGCCGCGGCCGCCTCGAGCAGCGGCGCGAGCCGCCCGAACGGCAGCAGCACGAGCGGCGTGCGCGGCGCGTAGTGCGCCTTCAGCGTGCCGGAGGCGCGCGGCGCGCCGGGGTCGCCGCCGTCCGGCAGGCGCGGCAGGGTGCCGAGCACCTCGGCGATCTGCTGCGGCGTGACGTGGCCGGGCCGCAGCAGCGCCGGGAAGCCGCGCGACAGATCGAGGATCGTCGATTCGATGCCGACCTCGGCGGCGCCGCCGTCGAGCACGTGGACCGCGTCGCCGAACTCGTCGCGCACGTGCTGCGCGGTGGTCGGACTGACGTGGCCGAAGCGGTTCGCGGACGGCGCGGCGACGCCGCCGTGGCCGGCGCGCCGCGCGCTGAAGGCCGCGAGCAGCGCCTGCGCGACCGGATGCGAGGGGCAGCGCAGCCCCACCGAGTCCTGCCCGCCGCTGACCGCGTCGGGGATGTGCGCGGCGCGCTTCAGGATCAAGGTGAGCGGCCCGGGCCAGAACGCCTCGATCAGCCGGCGTGCGTCGGCGGGCAGCGCCGGCACCCAGTAGCCCGGATCGCCGCCCGGCGGCAGGTGCACGATCACCGGATGATTCGCCGGCCGGCCCTTGGCCGCGTAGATGCGCGCGACCGCCTGCGGCGACTCGGCGTCGCCGCCGAGGCCGTAGACGGTTTCGGTCGGAAACGCGACGAGCTCGCCGGCGGCGAGCCGCGCCGCGGCCTCGTCGATCCGCGCGGCCGGCACGCCGTGCGGGCCGGATGCGTCGGGCGCGCTGCCGGCGGGCGTCGGGCGGGCGTCGGAAGTCATCGTGGCGCGCCCCTCAGTCGAGCGGCACGCGCAGCAGCCGCGCGCAGTCGTGCGCGGCCTCGAGCGCCGCGTCGAGCGTCTCGGCGGTGAAGTTCACGTGGCCCATCTTGCGGCCCACGCGCGCCTCTTGCTTGCCGTACAGGTGCAGGTGCGCGGCCGGCATCGCCGCCACGCGCTCCCACGGCGGCGTGACCGCCTCGCTCGCGCCGTCGGCGAACCAGATGTCGCCGAGCACGTTCAGCATCGCCGCCGGCGAATGCTGGCGCGGGTTGCCGAGCGGCAGCCGCGTCATCGCGCGCACCTGCTGCTCGAACTGGCTGGCCGAACAGGCATCGACCGTGTAGTGGCCGGAGTTGTGCGGGCGCGGCGCCATCTCATTGGCGACCAGGCTGCCGTCCTCCAGCACGAAGAACTCGACGCAGAGCACGCCGACATAGTCGAGCGAATCGGCGATCCGCACCGCGGCCTGCTGCGCGGCGGCGGCCAGCGCGGCGTCGGCGGCCGGCGCCGGCACCACCGTCAGCGACAGGATGCCTTGATGATGCGTGTTCTGCGCGAGCGGGAACGCGGCCGAGCGGCCGTCGACGCCGCGCGCGATCAGCGCCGACACTTCGTACTTGAGCGCCAGGCGCTTCTCCAGCACGCACGGCACGCCGCGCAGCGAGGCGAACGCGGCGCGCACCTCGGCGGCCGTCGCCACGCGCACCTGGCCCTTGCCGTCGTAGCCCAGGCGCGCCGTCTTCAGGATGCCGGGCAGCACCGCGTCGAGCTCGGCGTCGCCAAGCGCGGCCAGCGCGTCGGCCGATTCGATCACGACGTGCGGCGCGACCGGCACGCCCGAGCCAGCGATGAAGCGCTTCTCGGCGATCCGGTCCTGCGCGATCGCCACGCAGCGCCCGGCCGGCGCGACGAAGGTGGTGCGGGCCAGGAACTCGAGGCTCGCGGCCGGCACGTTTTCGAATTCGGTCGACACGGCCGCGCACAGCGCGGCGAGTTCGGCGAGCGCCGCCTCGTCGTCGTAGGCCGCGCGCAGGTGGCGGTCGGCCACCGAGCCGGCGGGGCTTGCCGCGTCGGGATCGAGCACGGCGACGCGATAGCCCATCGCCTGCGCCGCGAAGCAGAACATGCGGCCGAGCTGGCCGCCGCCGACCATGCCGAGCCAGGCGCCGGGCAGGATCGGTGAAACCGGAGTGGAGTGTGCAGTCATGTCAGTGATCGAGCGCGGCGGGCGCCGTCGGGCGCGCCGCCGTGGGACTTCGGGAGCCGCGCCGCTTACAGCGGCGGCAGCACCATCGCATGCGCGGCTTCGTTCTGGCGCACGCGGAACGCAGCGAGCCGGTTCGCGTAATCGACCGAGGTGCCGGCCAGCAGCGACACGGCGAACAGGCCGGCATTGGCCGCGCCCGCCTCGCCGATCGCGAAGGTGGCCACCGGCACGCCCTTGGGCATCTGCACGATCGAGTGCAGCGAATCGACGCCCTTCAGGTACTTGCTCGCCACCGGCACGCCGAGCACCGGCACCGTGGTCTTCGCGGCCAGCATGCCGGGCAGGTGCGCCGCGCCGCCCGCGCCGGCGATGATCGCGCGCAGCCCGCGCTCGCGCGCCCCTTCGGCATACGCGAACATCTCGTCGGGCATCCGGTGCGCGGACACGACCTTCGCTTCATAGGGCACGTCGAACGCCTGCAGGATCACGACGGCGTGCTGCATCACGTCCCAATCGGAACTGGAGCCCATCAGCACGCCGACGAGCGGCGCGCTGTGCGTGTGGGCGGTCTGGACTTCACTCATGTACGGCGTTTCCTTCGTTATCCGCGGGGGGCGGCGCGCTCAGACGAGCGGGCGGCCCGTGATGCGCTCGAGCGCTTCCTGATACTTCGCGCTGGTGCGCGCGATCACTTCGTCGGGCAGCTTCGGCGCGGGCGGCGCCTTCGGCCAGTCCTGGGTTTCGAGCCAGTCGCGCACGTACTGCTTGTCGAACGACGGCGGGTTGGTGCCGACCTGGTACTGGTCGGCCGGCCAGAAGCGCGACGAATCGGCCGTCAGCGCCTCGTCCATCAGGTAGAGCTTGCCGTGCTGGTCGAGGCCGAACTCGAACTTGGTGTCGGCGATGATGATGCCGCGGGTGGCCGCGTAGTCGGCCGCTTCCTTGTAGAGGCGGATCGAGATGTCGCGGATCGTGGCGGTCAGCTCGGTGCCGATGCGGCGCTCGCATTCGTCGTAGCTGATGTTTTCGTCGTGGTGGCCCAGCTCGGCCTTGGCGGCCGGCGTGAAGATCGGTTCGGGCAGCTTCTGCGCGTTCTGCAGGCCCGGCGGCAGCTCGACGCCGCACACCGCGCCGGTGGCCTGGTAGTCCTTCCAGCCGCTGCCGGCCAGATAGCCGCGCACCACCGCCTCGACGAGGATCGGCTCGAGGCGCTTGACCACCACCGCGCGGCCCTTCACCTGCTCGACCTCGTCGGCCGCCACCACCGCCTCCGGCGCGTCGCCGGTGAGGTGGTTCGGCACGATGTGCGAGAGCTTCTCGAACCAGAAATTGGCCATCTGGTTCAGCACGCGCCCCTTGTTCGGAATCGGCTCGCCCATCACCACGTCGAACGCCGAGAGCCGGTCGCTCGTCACGATCAGGAGCTTGTCGGTGCCGACCGCGTAGTTGTCGCGGACCTTGCCGCGACCGAGGAGCGGCAGCGAACGGAGCGTGGATTCGTAAAGGGTAGACATCGTCGTATCGAAGAAAATGTGAGCCAAACAAAAGGGAAACGCCGTTCCCCTTCGACAGGCGGGAACGGCGGCGAGGCCTCCGGCCGACAGCCGCCCGGCGCACCGGGCGGCCGCGGCAGCTATGTTAGCGCACGAGCTGGGCCAGTTCGCCCGCCTTGTAGCGCTCGGCCATCTTGTCGAGCGGCACCGGCTTGATCTTCGCGGCCTGGCCTTCGCAGCCGAACGCGAGGTAGCGCGCCACGCAGACCTGCTTGGCGGCCTCGCGGGCCGGCTTCAGATAGTCGCGCGGATCGAACTTCGACGGGTTCTCGAACAGGTAGCGACGGATCGCGCCCGTGATCGCCAGACGCAGGTCGGTATCGATGTTGATCTTGCGCACGCCGTGCTTGATGCCTTCCTGGATTTCCTCGACCGGCACGCCGTAGGTTTCCTTCATGTCGCCGCCGAACTCGCGGATCTCGGCCAGCAGTTCCTGCGGCACCGACGACGAACCGTGCATCACGAGGTGCGTGTTCGGGATGCGCGCGTGGATCTCCTTGATCCGCTCGATCGAGAGGATATCGCCGGTGGGCTTCTTCGAGAACTTGTAGGCGCCATGCGAGGTGCCGATCGCGATCGCCAGCGCGTCGCACTGCGTCTCCCTGACGAAGTCGGCGGCCTGCTCGGGGTCCGTCAGCAGCTGCTCGCGCGTCATGGTGCCGTCGGCGCCGTGGCCGTCTTCCTTGTCGCCCTTCATGGTCTCGAGCGAACCGAGCACGCCGAGTTCGGCCTCCACCGTCACGCCGATCGCGTGGGCCATCTCGACGACCTTGCGCGACACGTCGACGTTGTATTCATACGACGCCACCGACTTGCCGTCGGCCTCCAGCGAGCCGTCCATCATCACGCTCGAGAAGCCGCTGCGGATCGCCGCGAGGCAGACCGCCGGCGACTGGCCGTGATCCTGGTGCATCACGACCGGAATGTGCGGATACGACTCGACCGCCGATTCGATCAGATGGCGCAGGAACGCCTCGCCTGCGTACTTCCGGGCGCCGGCCGACGCCTGCATGATCACCGGCGCGCCGACCTGGTCGGCCGCCGCCATGATCGCCTGCACCTGCTCCAGGTTGTTCACGTTGAATGCCGGCAGGCCATAGCCATGCTCTGCCGCGTGATCCAGCAGTTGACGCATTGATACGAGAGGCATTGTGGTACTCCGTCTAATGAAAACCGGTGCGCTTTGGGCGGCGGCGACATGCCGGCTCCGGACGAGAACACGGGGCGGGCGCGGCGCGGCCGAGCGTCGAATGAGCGACATTTTATCGCGAAGCCGCCGGGCCCCTGCCCAGATTGCCGCGCGTTTCAGCAATTTGTTACGAATTCCGTGCCGGCCATCGCGGCAAAAATGCGAAAAAAGCCGCGCGGGGCGTTCGACCCCGCGCGGCTTTTATGGCCCGAAATATCGGGACAGATCGATCAGAACGTCTCGCCGACGCGCACGATCTTGAGCGTATTGGTACCGCCCGCCTGGCCCATCGGTTCGCCGACGGTGAGCACCACCATGTCGCCGAGCCCCACGTAGCCCTGCCGCATCACGATCTCGATGGCGGCCTGCATCGCCGAATCGCGGTCGCTGTTGAAATCGACGTGCAGCGGCGTGACGTTGCGGAACAGCGCCATGGTGCGCTCGCTGCCCACCCGCGGCGTCAGCGCGAAGATCGGCACGTGCGTGTAGTGGCGCGACATCCAGAGCGCGGTCGAGCCCGACTCGGTCAGCGCGATGATCGCCTTGGCGCCGAGGTGGTAGGCGGTGAAGAGCGCCCCCATCGCGATCGACTGGTCGATGCGCGTGAAGGTGCGGTCGAGGAAATCGCGGTCGAGCTCGACCTGCTCGGACTTCTCGGCCTCGACGCAGATCGCGGCCATGGTCTCGATCGTCACGACCGGGTACTTGCCCGCGGCCGATTCGGCCGACAGCATCACGGCGTCGGTGCCGTCGAGCACGGCGTTGGCGACGTCCGACACCTCGGCGCGGGTGGGCACCGGCGCGTGGATCATCGATTCCATCATCTGGGTGGCCGTGATCACCAGCTTGTTCGACTCGCGCGCCATGCGGATCATGCGCTTTTGCAGCGCCGGCACGGCCGCGTTGCCGACTTCGACGGCCAGGTCGCCGCGCGCCACCATGATGCCGTCCGAGGCGTCGAGGATGTCCTGCAGCGCCGGGATCGCCTCGGCGCGCTCGATCTTCGCGATCATCTTCGGCTTGATGCCGTAGGGCGCGCCCGCGATGTTCGCGAGCTGGCGCGCCATTTCCATGTCGGTGGCGTTCTTCGGGAACGACACCGCCACCAGGTCCGCGCCGAGCGACATCGCCGTGCGGATGTCCTCCATGTCCTTCGCGGTCAGCGCCGGCGCCGACAGCCCGCCGCCCTGCCGGTTGATGCCCTTGTTGTTCGAGAGCTCGCCGCCCACCTTGACGATGGTGTGGATCTCGTCGCCGAGCACGCGCTCGACGGTCAGCACGATCAGGCCGTCGTTGAGCAGCAGCACGTCGCCCGCCTTCAGGTCGCGCGGCAGGTCCTTGTAGTCGAGGCCGACGCGCTCGTCGTTGCCGAGTTCGCAGGTGGCGTCGAGGATGAACGGCTGCCCCGGCGCGAGCGTGGTCCTGCCGTTCTCGAACCGGCCGACGCGGATCTTCGGGCCCTGCAGGTCCGCCATGATCGCGATTTCCCGGCCGACCTTGCGCGCGGCCTCGCGGACCATCTCGGCGCGCTGGCGGTGGTCGTCGGCGGTGCCGTGCGAAAAGTTGAGCCGCACGACGTCGAGGCCCGCCTGAATCATCTGCAGCAGAATCTCGGGCGAACTGGAAGCCGGGCCGATCGTGGCGACTATCTTGGTGGCGCGAAGCATGAAACTCCTCATGATGGTCTGGGTGGAGGAAGCGCTGGAGATACTGCTGCGAGAGCCGGAGCCGCCGGGCCCAGCGGCCGGTGCTCCGGTGCGCGCGCCGGCTTCGGCCGGCGTCGCTTTGTTCTGGCTGTCCGTCATCATGATGGCCGGGCGGGCGGGGGCGACGCGCTCCGGCCGGGCGCCGGCGCGCGGTCCGGGGCGCGAGCGCGCCGCCCCCGCCGCCTTCCGGCTTGCTGCCGCGCGGCCTCGCGCCATCTCAGGCGCCGCGCGTTTCCAGCACCTCCACGGCCGGCAGCGTCTTGCCCTCGAGGAACTCGAGGAACGCGCCGCCGCCGGTGGAGATATAGCTGACCTTGTCGTGGATGCCGTACTTGGCGATCGCGGCGAGCGTGTCGCCGCCGCCGGCGATCGAGAACGCCGGCGAATTCGCGATCGCCTCGGCGAGCGTCTTGGTGCCGTTGCCGAACTGGTCGAACTCGAACACGCCGACCGGCCCGTTCCAGACGATGGTGCCGGCCTTCTCGAGCTGGCCGGCGAGCGCCTTGGCCGTTTCCGGGCCGATGTCGAGGATCAGGTCGTCCGCCTCGATCTCGCCGACTTGCTTGACGGTGGCCTGGGCGGTGGCGGCGAATTGCTTGGCCGTGACCACGTCCGACGGGATCGGCACCGATGCGCCGCGCTTGCGGGCCTCGTCGATGATGGTCCGCGCCTCGTCGACGAGGTCCGGCTCGGCCAGCGACTTGCCGATCGTGAGGCCGGCGGCGAGCATGAAGGTGTTGGCGATGCCGCCGCCGACGATCAGCTGGTCGACCTTCTCGGCCAGCGACTTCAGGATGGTCAGCTTGGTGGACACCTTCGAGCCGGCGACGATCGCCACCAGCGGCCGCTTCGGATTGCCGAGCGCCTTGCCGAGCGCGTCGAGCTCGGCGGCGAGCAGCGGGCCCGCGCAGGCGATGCCGGCATATTTGGCGATGCCGTGGGTGGTGGCCTCGGCGCGGTGCGCGGTGCCGAACGCGTCGTTGACGTAGATGTCGCAGAGCTTGGCCATCTTCTGCGCGAGCGCGTCGTCGTTCTTCTTCTCGCCCTTGTTCACGCGGCAGTTCTCGAGCAGCACGACGTTGCCCGGCGTCACGTTCACGCCGTTCTCGACCCAGTTCGACACCAGCGGCACGTCGCGGCCGAGCAGCTCGGCGAGGCGCCGGGCCACCGGCGCGAGCGAATCCTCGGGCTTGAGCTCGCCTTCCGTCGGACGGCCCAGGTGCGAGGTGACCATCACCGCCGCGCCCGCGTCGAGCGCCGCCTTGATCGCCGGCACCGAGGCGCGCACGCGCGTGTCCTCGGTGATGTTGCCGTGGTCGTCCTGCGGCACGTTCAGATCGGCGCGGATGAACACGCGTTGGCCGGAGACTTTGCCTTCGGCGATCAGGTCGGTAAGACGCTTTACTTGGCTCATGGGACTGATTGAAGGTTGATGAGGAAGGCGGTGCTGAAACCTCGCGCGCGGGCTGCCGACGGGGGCGCCGGACGGCCGGGCTGGGCCGTGCGACACGTTCGAGATCTCCGGAAAGGGCCATTCTAGCCGATCCGTCCGGCGGCCTGCCGTGACGCAGGGCGAATTCCCTCTATTTGGCCGCGCCCGGCGCCGCGGCCTGGCAGCAGGCCGCCACGCGCGGTGCGGCGCGGTCAAATCATCAGACGCAGGGCGGTGGACACCAGCATGCCGACGACGATCGTGCCGAGCATGCTGCGGCGCCAGAGAAACCAGCCGAGGCCGGCCGCGGCCGCGTAGAAATCGTGGTTGGCGAGCGAGAACGAGAGCCCCGCCGGGGTGTCGAGCAGGTCCGGCAGCACCACCGCGGCGAGTGCCGCGGCCGGCGCGTAGCGCAGCGCGCGCTGGGCGCGCGCGGGCAGGACGGTGCGCGCGCCGCCGATCAGGAACAGCGCGCGGGTGAGCGCGGTGACCAGCGTCATGCCCGCGATCAGCCACCAGACCTGCGCGCCGCTCACCGCCGGCCTCCTTCGCCGTCGCTCGCGGCCGCGGCCGGATCGACCGCGTCGCGGCTGCGCACCCGGGCACGCAGCCGGCGCCAGTCGGCGCGCTCGACGAAGGTGTCGGCCAGCGTGCCGGCCGCGAGCGCGGCGAACACCGCGAGCGGCAGCCCGAGCCGGTAAGGCAGGTCGAGCGCCAGCAGCGCGACCACGCCGGCCACCGCCACCGCCGCGAGCGTGGAGCGGTTCGCCACCGCCGACACCATGATCGGCAGCAGCGCGAGCGTGCCGGCCAGACCCAGCCCCCAGCTGGCCGGCACCACGCTCGCCAGCGCGATGCCGGCCAGCGACGAAGCCTGCCACGACACCCAGCTGAGCAGCGCCATGCCCCAGAAGTAGGCTTCCTTGCCCGGCACGCGGCCGGTCGCGAAACCCTGCTTGACGAATATCAGGTAGATGACGTCGCCGTTGAAATAGCCGATCAGGATGCGGCGCCACATCGGCAGGTAGCAGAAGTGCGGCGCGAGGCCGGCGCTGAAGATCACGAAGCGCAGGTTGACCATCGCGGCCGTTAGCAGGAGGGTCCAGAGCGGCAATTTGGCCGCCATCAGCGGCAGCACCGCGAGCTGGGACGAGCCGCCGTAGACGAGCAGCGACATCCAGACCGCCTGCCCGGTCGTCATCACCGACTGGCTCATCGCGATCCCGGTAACGAATCCCCACGACAGTATCGCCGTCAGCGTCGGCGCATAGTCGCGCGCCGCCTGCAGGCAGGCGTGGCGATCGGTGGGGGACAGGCGAGCGAGCATGGAACGGCGCCGGGCGGCGGCGCAATGGGGGCGGGCTGGCGCGCGGACCGCGTTGTCTGCCGTGGTGCTTTTGTGGAACGACCGCAGGATTATAGCGCCGGACCCCGCCCGAGCGAACCGTCGAGGCGCTAAAAGACGCTAAAATGCCCGACCGGCGCGGCCCGGCGCAACGGTGCGGCCCGACTGCTCGGACGATGGCCTGCCGCGCGCGGGGTTTTTTCGCTATCGTGTCGGGCAACGACGGCACGCCTGACCAGGCCCGTGATTCGCCAGGCGGCGCGCGCCGTTCCCCCTTTACCGCAACAAGAGACCGCCATGAGTGAAATCAAGGAACGACCGCTCGTCGAACTGTCGGCAAAGGATCTGCCGGCGTACTGCCCGAACCCGGCGATGGCGCGCTGGAGCGCCCATCCGCGCGTGTTCATCGACGTCACGCACGGCGAGGCGCGCTGCCCCTACTGCGGCACGCGCTACAAGCTGCGCGACGGCGAGGTGGTCCACGGCCATTGAGGGCCGCCGGCCCCGCCGAACCCGGCGCGCCGCCCGGGCCGCCCCTCGTCTCACTCGTCCCGCCCACCCGAGCGCGGCGCCACGGCGCCGCGTTTCATCACGACACCGGATATCGACCTGATGCGTCGCGCGTTGGTAATCGCACCGAATTGGATCGGTGACGCATTGATGGCGCAGCCGCTTTTCGCGCTGCTCAAGAAACTGCATCCGCGCCTCAAAATCGACGCGCTGGCGCCCGGCTGGGTCGCGCCGGTGCTCGAACGGATGCCCGAGATCCAGGAGGTGCACGCCACCGACCTGGCCCACGGCAAGCTGCAGATGCTGCGCCGCTGGCAACTCGCGAGCGACCTGCGCGAGGTGGGCTACGACGCCGCCTACGTGCTGCCGAACTCGCTGAAGTCGGCGCTGATCCCGTGGCTCGCCGGCATCCCGCTGCGCATCGGCTACACCGGCGAGTCGCGCTACGCGCTGCTCAACGTGCGCCATGCCAATCCGCCGAAGGCGCGCGACGCGCGCCCGCCGATGGTGCCGTTCTATGCCGCGCTCGCCTACAAGCCCGGCGTGCGGCTCGACGAGACGCTCCAGGCGCTGCCGATGCCGCGGCTCGATTCGGATCTCAACGAGGCCGCGCGCGTCTCGGCGCGCTTTCACCTCGATACGCGCAAGCCGCTGATCGTGTTCTGCCCCGGCGCCGAATACGGCCCCGCCAAGCGCTGGCCGCCCGAGCATTTCGCGGCGCTCGCGCGGATCGTCGGCCAATCGTTCCCTTACACGCAGATCATCGCGCTCGGCTCGCCGAAGGACGCCCCGGCCGCCCAGGCGATCGCCGACCAGGCGCCGGGCGTGCGCAACCTGTGCGGCCAGACCTCGCTCACCGAGGCCTGCGCGCTGATCGCGCGCGCCAACGCGGTGGTCACCAACGATTCCGGGCTGATGCACGTGGCCGCCGCGCTGCGCCGGCCGCTCGTCGCGCTGTACGGCTCGACGGATCCGCGCCACACCCCGCCGCTGTCCGATCTGGCAAAGGTACAATGGCTGCATCTCGAATGCAGTCCCTGTTTCCAGCGAGAATGCCCGCTCGGCCATCTGAACTGCCTGCGCGAGCTGAGTCCGGAGCAGGTATTCGCCGATCTGCGCGGGATGCTCGTGGCGCAGCGCTGACGGCCCCGGTATCCGACCTCGACGCATGACTGACGCTGGCGGCCTCGCGGCCGCTGCCCCGTAACAGCGCGCAAGCGCAAGAGACAAACCCGATGCCACGTTTTGCCCGCCTCTTCGAAGCTGCCGCCGATACGCTGAACGCCTACTACCAGGCGGTCGCCGACGCGAACCTCGACGCCCTGATGGTCCTGTGGATCGACGAGGATTTCGCGAGCTGCATCTGGTCCGACGGTGCGCATCTGCACGGCCTCGAACAGATCCGCAGCGGCTTCGGGCAACGCCTCTCGTCGCAGCCGGTCACGATCGAGCCGCTCGACATCCGCGTCTACGACAGCCTCGGCACGGTGGTCTACACGGTGGCCGAGGCGCACCAGTACGCGGACCCGGCCGCCGATCCGGGCATGGTGTTCGCGACCTACGTGATGATCCACGAGCGCGGCGAATGGCGGATCGCCCACATCCATGCGAGCCCGATCCCGGAGCAGGCGGCCACCCAGTTCGCCGCCAAGATCCGTCACGGCCAGGGCCCGCTGCACTGAGCGAGGCGCCCGCGCGATGTCCTCCGCCTCCCCGCCCTCGCCGCTGGCCGGGCCCGAAGAGCCGGCCGGCGCGGCGCGCTACCGCGCGCCGCGCTGGCTGCCCAACAGCCACGCGCAGACCATCTTCCCGGCCCTGTTCGGGCGCCGGCCTGCCGTGGCCTATCGGCGCGAACGCTGGGACACGCCCGACGGCGACTTCATCGATCTCGACTGGCTGGCCCATCCGGCCGGCGCCGAACCGGCGCCCGACGCGCCGCTGATGGTGGTGTTCCACGGTCTCGAGGGCAACTCGGATTCGCGCTACGCGCTGCTGCTGATGGCCGCCGCGCGCGAGCGCGGCTGGCACGGCGTGGTGCCGCATTTCCGCAGCTGCAGCGGCGAGCTGAACCGGCTGCCGCGCTTCTATCACCTGGCCGACGGCGCCGAGGTGGACTGGATCCTGCGCCGGCTCGCCGCCGGCCGCCGCGGCCCGGTGTTCGCGGTCGGCGTCTCGCTCGGCGGCAACGTGCTGCTGCACTGGCTCGGCGAGCGGCGCGGCGATCGCTCGATCGTCACGGCGGCGGCGGCCGTGTCGACGCCGCTCGACGTCCATGCCGGCGGCCGCGCGATCTCGCAGGGCTTCTCCATGGTCTACACGCGCTCGTTCCTGAAGACCCTGAAGATCAAGGCCTCGGCCAAGCTGGTCCAGCATCCGGACCTGTTCGACGCGCGCCGGATGCTGGCCGCGCGCACCATGCACGAATTCGACGACATCGTCACCGCGCCGCTGCACGGCTTCGCGAGCGCCGACGACTACTGGACCCGCGCCACCACGCGCCCGCTGCTGCGCGCCATCGAGATCCCGACCCTGCTGCTCAACGCGCGCAACGACCCGTTCCTGCCCGCCTCGGCGCTGCCGGGGCCGGCCGACGTGGCGCCGGCCGTCGAACTGGACCAGCCCGCGCACGGCGGCCACGTCGGCTTCATGACCGGCCCGTTCCCCGGGCACGACGACTGGATGCCGCTGCGCGTGTTCCGTTTCATTTCCCGCTTCGCGCCTGCGGCGCCGACCCGACATGGATGAAATCGTCCGCCAGGCCCTCGCCAAATGGCCGAACGTACCGCACTGCACCGGCTGGCTGCAGCTCGACCGGCGCGGCGCCTGGCGCATGCGCGACGAGGCCGCCCAGGCAGCCGGCGCGCCCGGCTCGCCGATCCGGCACGCCGCGCTGATCGCGTTCATCACGCGCAACTACGCGCGCGACGAGGCCGGCCAGTGGTTCTTCCAGAACGGGCCGCAGCGCGTCTACGTGGAGCTCGCCTACACGCCGTGGGTGGTGCGGCTCGCCACCGGCGCGGACGGCGCGCTGACGCTGACCGACCAGGCCGGCGCGCCGTTCGAGCCGGCGGCCGCCTGGCTCGACGACGCCGGCGGCGTGCTGTTCTCCGATGCGGGCGCGCCGCCGCGCGTGGCCGTGCTGCACGACCACGACCTCGACCTGTTCGCCGACCACGCCACGCTCGACGAGGACGGCGCGGGCGGCCGCTTCCACTGGCGGCCCGGTGCCGATCTCGCGCTCGGTGCGATCCGCCGCGACGACGTGCCGGCACGCTTCGCGTTCGTCGCCAGCCCGGCGGCGCGGGCGGGCGGCGCCGGCGCGGCGGGCACGGCCGGCGGCTGACGCCGCGCCGCCGCAGGCCGGCCCTGGCCCTAGCCGCGCTCGTCCCGGTCGGCCTGCTCCTCCTGGTAGCGCGCCTCGAAGTCGTGCAGCCGCGCGGTGATGATCGACTGCTCGTAGAAGCTGACCGACTTGTCGTCACGCGCCTCCTGCAGCTGACGGATCGCCGACGGCCACGCGCCGCCGAGCGCGAGCTGCTCGGCCAGCGCGCGGCGCCGCATGATCGCATCGCCGCTGCCCTGCGCCGCCTGCGCGAGATAGCGCCACCAGTCGGGCTGGCGCGGGTCCGCCTGGGCCTGCTCCTGCGCGAGCGCCTGCGCCTGGCCGAAGCGCTTCGCCGCGAGCAGCGCCTCCAGATGCATCGCGATCGCCGCGTGCGAGGCCAGCCAGCGCTGCTGCGCCGCCGCCGCGAGCCGCACCGCGTCGGCGGCGCGGCCGGCGCGGCGCGCGATGTCGGCCGCCAGCACGTCGAGGCTCGGCGAGCTGGCGGGGAGCGCGCCCTGGTCGGCCTCGAACCGTTCGAAACGCCCGCGCGCGGCCGCGAGCGCCGCATCCGCCTCCGGATAGCGGCCGAGCAGCATCTCGCCGAGCGCGATGCCGTACCAGTTGGCCGCCACGTTCGGCGCGAGCCGGTCGTCGATCTCGCCGCGCATGCGCCGCACCTCGTCGGCGATGTCGGACGGCGCGCGCAGCTGCAGCACCCGCAGCCGTGCGCGCACGAAGCCGTATTCGCTCGACTGGCGCGGCTGGCGGTACGGCGCGCGGCGCGCGCGTGCCTCCATGTCGGCGATCCGGTCGATGGTGAGCGGATGGGTGCGCGCGTATTCGGGCACGCCCGCGTCGCCCATCGACGCGCGCTCCAGGCGCTCGAAGAAGCCGGGCATGCCATACGGATCGAAGCCGGCGCCCGCGAGCAGTTGGAAGCCCACGCGATCCGCCTCGCGCTCGGCGCCGCGCGAGAAGCGCAGCTGGTTGTCAACCGCGTAGGCCTGGCCGCCCACCGCGATCGCGCTGCCCAGATCGCCGCTGCGCGCGAGCACGCCGGCCAGCACCCCGAGCAGCATCGCCGCGAGCGCCGCGTAGCCCGTCTTCTCGCTCGCGCCGAGCATGCGCGCGATGTGCCGCTGCAGCACGTGGCCCATTTCGTGGCCGAGCACCGAGGCCAGCTCGGACTCGGTGCGCGTCACGATCACGAGGCCGGTGTTCACGCCGATGAAGCCGCCCGGCAGCGAGAAGGCGTTGATCTGCGCATCGCGCATCGGGAACAGGTCGAAATCGGGACGATCGCCGCCGATGAACTGCGCGGCCGCCGCCGCCGACAGTTTCGCCGCGACCGCGTTGAGGTAGTCGCGCGCGAGCCAGTCGTCGAGATAGTCGGGGTCGCGCCGGATCTCGCGCATCACGCGCTCGCCGAGACGGCGCTCGGCCTGCGGCGTCAGCGCGCCGCCCGAGCCGTCGCCGAGGTCGGGCAGCTGCGGGTTGTGCAGCGGCCCGCGCAGGCTCGGCGCCGCCGCGCCGGGCGTGCCCGCGAGCCGGGCATGCTCGCCGCCGTAGGTGCCGAACACGCCCGGCGCGATCTCGGGCGGAATCTCGGGGGCCGTGGAAATGGCGTCGAGAACGCGCGGCAGCGGCGGCGTGGGCGACGACTGCGCGCGGCTGCCCGGCGGCAGCGCGAGGGCGAGCGACAGCGACACGGCGAGCAGGGATTTCGGACGCATGGATGACATCGAACGCGGCGGAGGCGACGGGCGGCCCGCGACGCGATTCGACGGCGGCGCGCGGCGCGCCCCGGAATCCACGCCGGGCGAATCGCGCTCATTGTACTGGGGCGGCGCGCTGCTATGATGGGCGCCCATCTTCAGGAGCGCATCATGTCAGGACTGACTCACTTCGACGCGGCAGGCCACGCGCATATGGTGGACGTCGGCGACAAACAGGAAACGCGCCGCGTGGCCGTGGCACGCGGCATGATCCGGATGCTGCCCGACACGCTCGCGCTGATCCGCGACGGCCGCGCCAAGAAGGGCGACGTGATCGGCGTGGCGCGGATCGCGGCGATCCAGGGCGCGAAGCGCACGGCGGACCTGATCCCGCTCTGCCACCCGCTCGCGCTCACGCGCGTGACGGTCGATTTCGAGTTCGACGAGGCGCTGCCGGGCGTGCGGTGTACCGCGCAGGTCGAGACGCTGGGCCGGACCGGGGTGGAGATGGAGGCGCTGACGGCCGTGCAGGTCGGGCTGCTGACCGTCTACGACATGTGCAAGGCGGTGGATCGCGGGATGACCATCACCGACGTGCGGGTGGTGGAGAAGAAAGGCGGGAAGTCGGGGGAGTGGAAGGCGGAGGGCTGAGCCGCCGGCGGCTTCGCGCCGATGCGCAGGGCTGGCGGGCGGGCCCCCGCACCATCCGGCGCAACCCGCCGCCGCAAGCGGAAATACCCGCTCCGCCCCGCCGGCGCCACCTCAGAACGCGGTACGGATACCCACGCGGGCGACGGTCTGGTTACCCGTGGACGACTCCTCGAGCGCGCCGATCGACGCATTCTGATTGCCCGAGGCGTGCTGATAGAGACCCTGCAGATAGATCTCGGTGCGCCGCGACAGGTGGTAGCCCACCGTCACCCCGAGCTCGTTGTAATGGGGGCTGTTGAGCGGCGCCGTGACGCGAACCGACGGGTCCCGCTTCAGGCCGTCGATCCGAATCGACGAGCTGGTGTACAGGTACATCATCGCCAGATACCACGCCGGCGTGAGGTCGTATTTCGCGTTGAACTCGAGGTTGTCGAATCGCACGTGACGCAGGAAGGTGGTTCTCGGCGCGCCGTCGAGGTTCGTATGCGTGTAGACCAAACCGAAGGTCGCCGCCCCGAACGCATAGCCGAGGCCCGCGGCCGCCACGGTCTGCCTGGCCGCCTCGTAGGGCGTCCCCACCGCGGCGCCGCTGGTGTTCCGATCCTCGCCGTCGACATTCAGGAACGCCGCCGCCGCCACCAGCGAGCCGAGGCGGTAGCGCGCGCCCGCGCTCCAGGCGCGGTTCGACGTGAAGCCGCCGGCCTGGTTGCTGAAGCCGTACAGGCCGCCGAACTGCAGCCCCGCGTATTCCGGGCTCGCGTACTTGATCGCGTTGTTGATGCGGAACGTCTCGTCGAGATTGTCGGCGTCGAACGGGTGCGAGAACAACGACCCGCCCCAGCTGCCGGCCGCGCTCAGCGGCGCGACGTAGTCGGCCACGGAATCGTACTGGCGGCCCAGCGTCAGCGTGCCGAGGCGCTCCGAGGCCAGGCCGACGAAGGCCTGGCGACCGAACATCTCGCCGCCCTGCGAAAGCGCACCGTTATTGAGGTTGAAGCCGTTCTCGAGCTGGAAGACGGCATGCAGGCCGCCGCCGAGGTCCTCGCTGCCCTTCAGGCCCCAGCGGTCGCCGAGCTGACGGTTGCCGCTCACCAGCCGGTAGGCCGACTTCCCGCCCAGATTGCTGGCGTACTCGAAGCCTTCGTCGATCGTCCCGTACAGCGTGACGCTGCTCTGTGCATGGGCGATGCCGGCACCGACGGCCAGCACCGCAGGAACGAGTGTTTTTGCTATTTTCATGAAATCCCCGTAAAGCGCGTTTGATTCGTGATGATGTTGTGCGCTGCGACCAAGACTGCGGACGGGGATTGTAGAGAGGCAAACTTTCGCGGCGTTTACCGGTGTGGCCGCAACGCGACACGTGGATCGCGGCGACGGATTTCCAGCCCGCACCGGCGGCGCCATCCTCGCAACGGCAGGCCGTCAAGCGTGCGGTGATCGTAGGGAAAACGAAGCATCCCGTCAGCGATCCGCAATCGGTCCGTCATGGATGCGCAATCGGTTCACGCACCCTCGCCGCCTCACTGCCACGGCACCGCCACGCCGGCGATGGCCGGACCGATCCAGTCGGTCAGCCTCCGCACCCCCGCGCCTTCGCCTCGGCCGCGTGCCGCTGCCTCAGCAGCGCGGGAATCTCGCTCGCGTAGCTGGCCCGCGCCGCTTCGTCGGCCGGCCCGAACGTCTCGAGCCACGCGGCCTCGGACCGAATCCGCAGATCGAGCTGGTCGCCCGGCATGACCGGCAGATCGGCGGAGCGCGCGTCGCGCTCGTATTTCAGTTCGACGAACTTCCCCTGCGCCTACCATCGGCAGGCCGGATCGGGACGCTGCTGCGTGCTCGCCGATTCGTCGCTCTCCGGCAGCGCGCAGCCGTTCGGCAAATAGGCCGTGCCTTCCTCCTGATTCACCGGCGACGAGTCCGCCGCGCGAGCCTCCCGGTTGCGTCATTCGAATCGGTCGGAGCCGCTGCGGATGTCCGGCACGTGCAGGTCGGCCCGGATCGGCTCGGGCGGCTGGCCGAACACGCGCGAGATCCCCCCTGGCCGCGCGCGGCCGTCTTCAGCAGATCGCCGCGCAGTTGCAGCAGGTGATCGAGGCTCGGCACCGGCTCGCCGGGTTCGTCCTTGTCACTGCAGCGCTCCGCCGTAGGGCCCGGCAGCCTGCGCGAACGCGACGAGATGGGTAGGCGGCTGCGTCGGTGAACTGCTGCAAGGCATCGATGCCCGCCGGCATCGCGGCGCGACGCCGGCGCGTCATTTGCCCGGCGTGCCGGCCGGCTCGAACACGAACGGCTGCGTCAGCGTGAACGGCGCGGGCCGGCCGCTGCCTGCGGCATGCTGCGTGCAGTGCGCGCGCGACATCGCCGCCACGGCGGCCCGGTCCGCCGCCGCGTTGCGGCTGCTGGTGGTGATCGTCACGTTCTCGGGCTCGCCGGCGGTGTTGATCAGCGCGCGCACGAGCACCGTCAGCGGACGATCGAGCGCACGCGCATCGGACGGATAGACGGCCACCGGAATCGAGCACGACAGCGTGTTGTCGTGCGACTGGAAGGTCGCGCAGCCGGCAAGCTGCGCAGCCAGGAGCGGCAAGGCGAAACGCTTTGCGTGGCGAATCATCTGGAAGGCTTCCCCGTAAGTTATGTCTTATGTCGCGCGGGCGCGCTCGTGATGGTGGCGGCCCCGCATGGTCTCGCTGCGTGGTGTGGCCGTTCGGAAGCGGCGCGCGACGAGCTTACCGCATCGGCTTCGCCGGCGTCAGCAAGGCGTCGCAAATCTGCGTCGTCAGCGCTGGCCGGATGCCGCGGCCGCAGGAGGCGAGCCTCGTGCCGCTGCCGACATCGAGGCTGCCGCGTGCATCGCTCGTGAGCCCGGCGTCGGTGCCGGGATTGCCGGCAGGCACGCCTTGCTCGGCGCTGGCGCCGCCGGCGAGCCACCGGCTCCGGGATGCGCAACTGCGGCAGGCCGGCGGCATCGCGAAGACAGCCCGGCATCAGCGACGGGCCGCCTTGATCGCGCCGCCGGGCTGCTCGGGCAGGCCGATCATGACGCTGGCGGCGACGGCCCGGCCGGTGCGAAGCGGCATCGCGATCCTCCGGCGATGGACGGCGGGGCTGCCGAGCCGCCGCCAGGACAGCCGTGGCTTCGCGCTCGCCCGCGCCGGCGCCGCGTCATGCGGGCGGAATCGACGGCCTTTGCAGCAAGCCCGTGCCGCAGGAGCGAGGCCGAGTTGGTGCCCGTCCTGCGGGCCTGTGCGGTGCATCGCTCGGCTGCGGGAACGCACGCCCCGCGGCACGCCGCGGCGAGGCGGCCCGGGCCTCGCGTGCGCTCCTGCGCTCGTGCGCTCGTGCGTCAGTCGTCCGAATCGTCGCCGTCGTCAGCGTCGTCCGGCGCGGCCGCGTCCTTGCCGTAGCGCGCCACCAGCGCCTGCTTGAAGGCGCCCAGCGTGGGCTGCGCGTCGACGAGCTTGTAGAGCGCCGCAAGCTGCGCGGGCCAGTCGTGCAGTTCCTCGGCGAAGATCCGCAGGCGCGCGACCGTGTCGAGCGCGTCGCCGTCGCGCCCGTCGAGCGCTTGGAGCACCGCGTAGCGGCGCAGCACGGTCTCGCCCGGCAGCAGCGCGATCGCGCGCTGGTGTGCGGCCAGCTTGGCCGGCAGGCCCTCGCGCGAGATCGGCATCAGGGTCGCCGCGCCGTATTCGCCCCAGGCGCCGAACAGGAACGCCGGCGCCGCGCGATACTGCTCGGCCGGGTTCGTGCCGTAATAGAGCACCTCGGCGCGCTGATAGTCGCGCAGCACCGGATACAGCGCGAGCAGCGCCGCCACCGACACGATCGCGAACACCGCATAGGCGAGCCGCCCCGGCAGTGCGCGCAGCGCGCGCGTCTCGAGCAGGCCGATCACGAACATCGCGGGCAGCGTGAAGAACGTGTATTGCTGCGGGTACTCGACGAGCGCATGCATCAGCAGCACGCCCAGCAGCGCGAGACCGTAGAGCCGCTCGCCGGTGTGCGGCACGCGCAGCACGCGCACGAACCACAGCAGCAGCGTGACGAGCAGCGCGCCAAGGCCTAGCAAGCCCGATTTCGCGAGCAGATCGATGAAGATGTCGTGCGAGTTGTTGGCGATCTCGACGCCGCCGAGCGCGCGCACCAGCTCGAACTGATGCAGCGGGAATTCGCCCCAGCCCACGCCGAGCCACGGATGCTCACGGAACATCGTCAGCCCGTACTTCCAGAGCGCGAGGCGCGGCGCGATCTGCCCGGCGTCGCGCATGCGCTCGGCGGCCGATTCCGCGAGACCGAGGTGATAGTGCAGATTGGCCCAGCGCACCGCCACGTTCACCGCGACGAACACCACCGCCAGCGCGAGCGGATACAGCCACGCCGCGCCGCGCCCCTGGCCGCGCCGCGCCGCGGCCAGCGCCGTCCAGAGCCCCGCCGCCACCATCACCGCCACCTGCAGCCACGGCCCGCGCGACACCGTGAACGCGAGCCCGGCCGACAGCACGATCGACAGCGGCAGCCAGCCCCAGGCAGGCAGCCGGCGCGCCTGCGCGAGATAGAGCGTGCTCGCCAGCGCGAACGCGATGTAGGTGGCCAGGTGGTTCGCCTGCGCCATGTTGCCGTATGGCCGGCGGTCGGCGAGCACGCCGTAGCTGACCACGAACGGCGAGAACGTGGATTCGAGATGGAGCAGTTGCACCACCTGGCAGCCCACCGCGAACACCCCGCCGACGATCAGCGCGCCGGCCATCATCCGCGCGACCGCCTCCACCGACAGCACGCGACCCAGCACGTAGCCCGACTGCATCGCCACCAGCGAGGCGAGCAGGTAGCCGAGCGCGAGCCCGTTCATGGACGGCTGCGACAGCGGCAGCACCAGCGTCTGCACGACCAGTACCGCGCCGAACGCGAGCGGCGCGCCCCAGGCGAGCGGCGCCGCGAACGGCCGCACCGCGCGCTCGCCGCGCGCGAGCAGCACCACCAGCACGCCGAGCAACGCATAGAGGCCGAATGCGGTGAATTCGGAATAGAACGTCGGGATCGGATAGGTGTGGTTGGTAACCGCGTAGGGCAGGATCAGGGCGACGGCAAGCGCAATCAGCGCCAGAGAACGCAGAACGGATGAGGGCATGAGCGAACCGGATGTCAGCAACCGGCGCACTATACAAAAAATTTCCGGCGCTGAGTCGCCCGTGTGCGCAACTGTCGGCACATCGTCAGCCGCGGCCGGTCTGCCGATGGTCCGCCCCCGTTTGCCGGCGCGCCCGCTCGCGCCTGGCGCGCGCCAGGCGGGCGTTGGCCGCGCGGCGTTGCCGGCTCACCGCCCCGCCCCGCGCATGCGGTCGGGCAAAGCCGGCCCGCGCTAGGTGCGGCACTCCGGCGGCGCGAGCCGGCCCGCCAGCGTCGCCGCGTCGGCCGGCATCGGCCCGGCGCCCGGTGCCGGCAGCGACGAGGCCGTCTTGCCCGCCGCGAAACATTCCCAGGTGATCGAGCCGGCCTGCAGGCTGCCCTTCGCGAGCGCGACGCGGCCGGTGGGCGCCTCGGCGTTGTCGGGCGCGGACGGCACCAGCACCAGCGTGTTGGAGCCGGCCGGCGCGACGCGCGTGGTGTAGGCGATGCGGATCTGGCCGGTGTCGTCGTCGATCGTGATCGATTCGACGTTGCGCGTGGCGGGCGGCGACCCGTATCCGCTGCCGAACGCGGCGCCGCTCGCCGCGTTCTCCGCCACCGCGAGCCGCGCAGAGGCGGCGAGCGAGATGCCCTCGCCGACACGGCTGCGGGCCAGGTAGTCTTGGTAGGCGGGGATCGCGTAGGCCGCGACCACGCCGACGATGGCCAGCACGATCATCAACTCGATCAGCGTGAAGGCGCGCAGCCGTGCCCGGCCGGGGCCGGCCGGCGCGCGCATGCGCATGCCGCGAAGGCGCCGCGAGAACAGGTGAAAGAGAGCAAGGGACAGGGCTTCGAACATGCAGGGCTCCGGAAACGAACGATGCCCGTCGATGACAGGACGGGCACCTCGATCCTAGCCAGCGCGTCGCGCGCCGGGCAGTCGGCCGGACGGCCAGGGTCGCGGCCGGGGCAAGCACGCGCGCATCGCCCTCGCCCGCCGCGGCCGCGTCGGGCCGAGGCGGCGAGGCCGCCCCTCAATGCGCGCCGGCCGGGCGGCGGCGCCGCTTCCACGCCATGCCGGCCACCACCACCAGGATCGCCCCGGCGATGCTCGCGCCATATCCGGCGGCGGGCGCGTCGAGCTGCGGCCAGCGGTCGAGCGCGGGGTCGGCGATGATCAGCCCGCCCGCGATCCAGCCGAGCAGCGCCGCGCCGAGCATCACGATCACCGGGAAACGGTCGAGCAGTTTCAATACCAGCGTGCTGCCCCAGACGATCACCGGGATGCTGACCACCAGGCCGAAGATCACGAGCGCGAGCCGATGCTCCGGGTCGGCGCGCTCGGCGGCGCCCGCGATCGCGATCACGTTGTCGATGCTCATCACCGCGTCGGCCACGATGATGGTGCGCACCGCGGCCCACAGCCGGTCCGCGCCCTGGATGCCGTCGTGCGCGGCGTCGTCGGGCACCAGCAGCTTCGCGCCGATCCAGAGCAGCAGCAGGCCGCCCGCGAGCTTCAGGAACGGGATATCGAGCAGCAGCACCGCGAACGTGATCAACACCACGCGCAGCACGATCGCCCCCACGGTGCCCCAGATCACGCCGCGCAGGCGTTGCGAGTCCGGCAGGTTGCGGCAGGCCAGTGCGATCACGACGGCGTTGTCGCCGCCGAGCAGCAGATCGATGACGACGATCTGCAGGACGGCGCCCCAATGAAGCGTGGCGAGAAATTCGATCATCGGCAGGAATGGCAGCAAAGAAGAAGATGGGAACAGACGCGGGCGAACGGCTGGTGCCGGCGGCGGGGCGTGGCGCGAAGCCGGGCGCGCTCGAGGCGCGGCGCGGTCGCGGCGGCGAAGACCGGACGGCGCGGCCGCCGGCGCGGGTCGAACATCGCGGCGCGACGCAGTGCCGACCCGGGCCGCCGCCCACGCCGTCCGTGAAGACTAGCAAAAAAAACGCCGGCGCGAAGCCGGCGTTTCCTTACCGCGGGGCGGGACGCCCCAACCGAAATTCAGATCGCTGCCTTCAGCAGACGGCCCATTTCGGACGGATTGCGCGTGACCTTGATGCCGCACGCGTCCATGATTTCCAGCTTCGCCTCGGCCGTATCCGCACCGCCCGAGATCAGCGCGCCGGCGTGGCCCATGCGCTTGCCCGGAGGCGCCGTGACACCGGCGATGAAGCCGACCACCGGCTTCTTCATGTTGCCCTTGATCCACTCGGCCGCCGTCGCTTCGTCCGGGCCGCCGATTTCGCCGATCATCACGACCGCGTCCGTCTCCGGATCGTCGTTGAACATCTTCATCACGTCGATGTGCTTGAGGCCGTTGATCGGATCGCCGCCGATACCGACCGCCGACGACTGGCCCAGGCCCAGCGCCGTCAGCTGCGCGACCGCTTCATACGTCAGCGTGCCCGAACGCGACACGACGCCGATGCGGCCCTTGCGGTGGATGTGACCCGGCATGATGCCGATCTTCAGCTCGTCCGGCGTGATCGTGCCCGGGCAGTTCGGCCCGAGCAGCAGCGTCTTGCGGCCTTCGCGGCGCATGCGGTCCTTCACTTCGATCATGTCGCGGACCGGAATGCCTTCCGTGATGCAGATCGCGAGATCGAGATCGGCCTCGACGGCTTCCCAGATGGCCGCTGCCGCGCCTGCCGGCGGCACGTAGATGACCGACACGGTCGCACCGGTCTCGGCCTTCGCTTCCTTGACGCTCGCGTAGATCGGAATACCTTCGAAATCCTCGCCGGCCTTCTTCGGGTTCACGCCCGCGACGAATGCCTCGCGGCCGTTCGCGTATTCGCGGCAAGCGCGCGTGTGGAACTGGCCCGTCTTGCCGGTGATGCCCTGCGTGATGACCTTGGTGTCTTTGTTGATCAGAATCGACATGTATTGACCTCTGTTCGATAGGCGTCGCGAACCGGCGCGCCGCCATGCGTGTTCAATGCAACGATGCTTACTTGCCGGCAGCGGCCGCCACGACCTTCTGCGCCGCTTCTTCCATGCTGTCCGCCGAGATGATCGGCAGGCCGGATTCGGCGAGCATCTTCTTGCCCAGGTCCTCGTTGGTGCCCTTCATGCGCACCACGAGCGGCACGCCCAGATTGACGGCCTTCGAGCCGGCGATCACGCCCTCGGCGATCACGTCGCAGCGCATGATGCCGCCGAAGATGTTCACCAGGATCGCCTTCAGGTCCGGGTTCTTCAGCATCAGCTTGAACGCTTCGGTCACCTTCTCGGTGGTCGCGCCGCCGCCCACGTCGAGGAAGTTGGCCGGCTCGCCGCCGAACAGCTTGATCGTGTCCATGGTCGCCATCGCCAGGCCGGCACCGTTCACCAGGCAGCCGATGTTGCCGTCGAGCGAGATGTAGGCCAGGTCGAACTTCGAGGCTTCGATTTCAGCCGGATCTTCTTCGTCCAGATCGCGGTACGCGACGATTTCCGGATGACGGAACAGCGCGTTCGAATCGAAGTTGAACTTCGCGTCGAGCGCGATCACCTTGCCGTCGCCCGTCAGCACCAGCGGGTTGATTTCGGCCAGCGACGCGTCGGTTTCCCAGAACGCCTTGTACAGGTTCTGCAGGATCGCGCGCGCTTGCGGCAGCGAGGCAGCCGGCACGCCGATCTTGGTGGCGAGCTCGTCGGCTTCCGCGTCCTGCAGGCCCTTCGACGGCTCGACGGCGACCTTGTGCAGCGCCTCCGGCGTCTTTTCCGCGACTTCCTCGATGTCCATTCCGCCTTCGCTCGAGGCCATCACGACGACCTTCTGCGTGACGCGATCGATCACGATGCCGACGTACAGTTCCTTCTTGATGTCGGCGCCTTCCTCGATCAGCAGGCGATTCACCTTCTGGCCTTCCGGGCCGGTCTGGTGGGTCTTCAGCTGCATGCCGAGGATCTGGCTCGCGTATTCACGGACCTGGTCGAGCGATTTGGCCACCTTCACGCCACCGCCCTTGCCGCGGCCGCCCGCGTGGATCTGCGCCTTGACGACCCACACCGGGCCGCCCAGCTCTTCCGCCACCTTCAGCGCCTCGTCCACCGAGAACGCCGGCTTGCCGCGCGGGACCGCGACGCCGAACTTCCGCAGGATTTCCTTACCCTGGTACTCGTGAATCTTCATGCGTGATTCCTTCAGTCTGAGAGTTGGATGAAAAGTCGATTGAATGTCGCTTCTTTCTACTGATGTTTCCGATCATTCGTGCGCGCCGCCCGCGCGGCAGACGCGCGTGGCGGCTCGCGCCGAGCCATGTCGGAGAGAACGGCCGGCCCCCCGGGCGCCGCGCTGGCCCGCGCCGCCGTGCCCGGTTCCGTCTGCTCGTCGCGCGGCGGCTGCCCGGCCACGCCGGACGCGCCCGAGCCGCACCGGCGCGGCCGGCGAAGCGGTGCGCGATGCGACGGGAGAAAACGGGGGAAACGTGAACGCTGGAAAGTGAGCGGCGCGGACTGGGCAGGCGGGATGGGCGGCTTCGCGGCGACCGGAATGTCTTGTCCGGGCGGACGACGCGGCGGCGTCGACGACCTGGGATTCGCGATCGGAGCGGGGGCTGAGCCCGAGTTCATGGTTCGGCTGTCCACTCGGTCGCGTGCGTCGTGCCGGTGGCGCCGCGCGATGCGGGCCGGCCGGCGCAGCGACGACGCTGCCACGCACGCCGCCGCGCGGGTCGGTTTCCGCCGCGGCCGCGCAATGGCGCGGCTGGCGTGACACGGGCTCGAATGACGGCATGCGAAAGGTTGAGGCCGAATAGGAAAACCGGCGGATTTTAGCATACCGGGTGTTTGTCGCGCCGCCACGGAATATCCGGTGTGACCCGCATTGGCAAAGCGAATGCAGTGCAACATGACGGGTCGGAACCCGGGGCCGGCGCGGCGGACACGGCACGGCGCACGGCCGACCGGCGCCTGCGTGCATGCGGACCAAGGCGGGCCGACCACGGTACGGTGCCGCTAGAATTCGCCGAACTCGTCGTCGCCGACCTTCAGCAGCTTCACGATCGTGGCACTGGAAAACCCGCGCGAGGCGAGGAAACGCGCCTGCTTCGCACGTTCGGCCGGAGTGGCGGGCAGGCTGCCGAACTTCTTGCGCCACACGGCCTGCGCGCGGCTGAACTCGGTTTCCCGCAATTGCTCGCCCACCGACTCGACGAGCGCGCCGTCCACCGCATGACGCCTCAGCTCGCCGAGAATGCGCGCCGTGCCGAGCCGCGACGCGCGGCGATGCACGAGGCTCTCGGTGAAGCGCGCGTCGGACAGCCAGCCCTCGTGCTCGAGCGCGTCGAGCAGCGCCTCGGGCGCATCGCCTTCCCCGACATGGGGCGCCAGCTTGCGCGCGAGTTCCGAACGGCTGTATTCGCGGCGCGACAGGTAATCGAGCGCACGCCCTTTCAGCGAACGCGCCGGGCGTGCCCGCGCGGGGCGCAGCGTTTCGTCGGCTTCGCGGGATTCGGCGGATGGGGATGCCTGCGCGGCACCGATGCCGCCATCCGGGCGCGACTCGCGGTGCTCGAACGGCCCCGCTGCGCGGCGGCCGCGGCGGGCCTGCTCGCTGGTGCGGGAATAGTGGTCGCCGCCCGCGCTCTCGAAGTGGCGGCCGCTGGACGAACGCGGTACGGCCGGCGCGACCGGCCGCGCCGCGCCGTCGTGAGCGGACATCGGCGAACTCGCCGCGCCGCGCACGGTGCGGGTGCGGATGCCGCGCGCCACGTCATGAGCCTCGAACGACTCGTCGGAATCGAAGGCGCCAGTGGCGCGGTCCGCCGCAGCGGTCGAACCCGCCGGCGCAGCGCAATCCGTCGTATCCGGCCCGCCGCGCCGTCGCGCGGGCGCGCCGGCAGCGGCCGCCTCGCCCGGCGCTGCGCCCGCAAACGACACGAGGGCATCGTCCGATGCCCTCGTTGCGCAGCGGCCCGCGGGCCGCCCGTCGCGCGAAACCGGCGCCGCCGTGGATCGATCGTCCGGCCCGCCATCGGCCGCGCGATCCTCGCGCGGCGACGTGGGCGACGATGCGTCCGAGCGGCCGCGGCCTCGACGCATCACTCTTCTTCGTCCAGCACCTCGTCGGCCTCGGAGCCGCCGCCGATCACGTCCTGCGGCATCGCCGCCACGCCGAGCGATTCGCGGATGCGGTTCTCGATCTCGCGGGCGATATCGGGATTCTCGCGCAGGAATTCACGCGCGTTGTCCTTGCCCTGGCCGATCTTCTCGCCGTTGTAGCTGTACCAGGCGCCGGCCTTGTCGACGATCTTGGCCTGCACGCCGAGATCGATGATCTCGCCCTGGCGCGAGATGCCCTCGCCGTAGAGGATGTCGAAGATCGACTCGCGGAACGGCGGCGAGACCTTGTTCTTGACGACCTTCACGCGCGTTTCGTTGCCGATCACCTCGTCGTTCTTCTTGATCGAGCCGATCCGGCGGATGTCGAGGCGCACCGACGCGTAGAACTTCAGCGCGTTGCCGCCCGTGGTGGTTTCCGGGTTGCCGAACATCACGCCGATCTTCATGCGGATCTGGTTGATGAAGATGACGAGGCAGTTGGTGCGCTTGATCGTACCGGTGAGCTTGCGCAGCGCCTGCGACATCAGGCGGGCCTGCAGGCCCGGCAGCGAATCGCCCATCTCGCCTTCGATTTCGGCCTTCGGCACCAGCGCCGCGACCGAGTCGATCACGATCATGTCGATCGAGCCCGAGCGCACCAGCGCGTCGGTGATTTCGAGCGCCTGCTCGCCCGTGTCCGGCTGCGAGATCAGCAACTCCGGCACGTTCACGCCGAGCTTCGCCGCGTACTGCACGTCGAGCGCGTGTTCCGCGTCGATGAACGCCGCGGTGCCGCCGAGCTTCTGCATCTCGGCGATCACCTGCAGCGTGAGAGTGGTCTTACCCGACGATTCCGGACCGTAGATCTCGACCACGCGGCCGCGCGGCAGGCCGCCGACGCCGAGCGCGATGTCGAGGCCGAGCGAGCCGGTGGAGACCACCTGGATGTCTTCCTTGGCCTCGGCATCGCCGAGCTTCATGATCGAGCCCTTGCCGAACTGCTTCTCGATCTGCGCAAGCGCGGCGGCCAGCGCCTTGCTCTTTTCCGCGGTCAGCCCGGCGCCTTTCTTGCTATCTTCCATGAATCGTCCTTTGCTATGATGAGCAGCGTCTGATTGGGGCGCACCGGGCAGACAAGCCGTTAGGTGCACGAATGCAGACACTGTATAAAAAAACAGTGGTTTGTGCAAGCCCGATTTGCGGGTTTCGCACGTCCGATCCACTCCGGAGACACCGCGCCCGCGCCACCTCGCCGTGCCGCCGGCCCACGGCCACGCACCATGCGAATCCTGATTGCCGAAGACGACAGCATACTCGCGGACGGCTTGACCCGATCACTCCGCCAGTCGGGCTATGCCGTCGACCACGTGTGCAGCGGCGTCGACGCCGACACCGCGCTGTCGATGCAGACCTTCGACCTGCTGATCCTCGACCTCGGCCTGCCGAAGATGCCCGGCCTGGACGTGCTGCGGCGCCTGCGCGCGCGCAATTCGGTGCTGCCGGTGCTGATCCTGACCGCCGCCGACAGCGTCGACGAGCGCGTGAAGGGGCTCGATCTCGGCGCCGACGACTACATGGCCAAGCCGTTCGCGCTCAACGAACTCGAGGCGCGCGTGCGCGCGCTGACGCGGCGCGGCGCCGGGGGCGGCCCGACCGTGATCCGCCACGGCTCGCTGAGCTTCGACCAGGTCGGCCGGCTGGCCTATGCCAACGAGCGCGTGCTCGACCTCTCGGCGCGCGAGCTCGGGCTGCTGGAAGTGCTGCTGCAGCGCGTGGGCCGGCTCGTCTCGAAGGAGCAGCTCGTCGACCACCTCTGTGAATGGGGCGAGGAAGTCAGCAACAATGCGATCGAGGTGTACGTCCACCGGCTACGCAAGAAGATCGAGCCGAGCGGCGCCCGTATCGCGACCGTGCGGGGCCTCGGCTACTGCCTCGAAAAGGCCGCGCCGGCCGCCGATCCGGCCTCGACCGGCGCCCCGGCGGGATCGGTCGGGGCAGCCGGGGCGGTCGACCCCGCGGCGACGCCGTCGCTGCGCTGACGGGCGCCCGCGCCGCGCGCGCCACGGCCATGAGCCCGCCGCTTCGCGCCGCTCGGCGCCCCGCCGACCTGCGCGACGCCGAACGCGACGCGCGCTACGAGGATCCGTTCGCGCCGCCCGACGACGCCGACGCCGGCGAGGCCACGCGAGCGCGCTCGCTGTTCGGCGAGATCCTCGACTGGATGCTCGCGCCGCTGCTGCTGCTCTGGCCGATGAGCATCGCCGTCACCTATCTGGTGGCCAAGACGATCGCCAACGGCCCGTTCGACCGCGCGCTCGAGACCGACGCCTACGTGCTCGCCCGCCAGATCACGCCCGTCAACGGCGCGGCCGAGCTGGTGCTGCCGCGCGCGACGCTCGACCTGCTGCGCGCCGACAACGTCGACAGCCTCTACTTCCAGGTGCTCGGCGCGCGCGGCGAGCTGGTGGCGGGCGAGGCCGACCTGCCGCTGCCGCGCGACGACGACCGCCCGCCGCCCGGCGTCGTGGTGTTCCGCGACGACCTGCTGCGCGGCAACGAGATCCGCGTGGCCTACACCACCGTCGCGCTGCCCGGCGTGCGCGGCGCGCAGCCCGTGCTGGTGCAGGTGGGCGAGACGCTCGACAAGCGCAACGCGCTCGCCAACGACATCATCAAGGGCGTGATCCTGCCGCAATTCGTGATCCTGCCGCTGGCCATCGTGCTGGTCTGGTTCGGGCTCTCGCGCGGGCTCGCGCCGCTCACCGCCCTGCAGGCGCAGATCCGCGAGCGGCGCCCCGACGACCTTTCCCCCGTCGATGCGCAGCGCGCGCCGCCCGAGATCGAGCCGCTCGTCACCTCGTTCAACGACCTGCTCGCGCGCCTGGAGCAGAACATCGCACTGCAGAAGCGCTTCATCGCCGACGCGGCGCATCAGATGAAGACACCGCTCGCCGGCCTGCGCACCCAGGCCGAACTCGCGCTGCGGCACGACGTATCGGCCGAGGTAGCGCGCTCGCTCGAGCAGATCGCGACGAGCTCGAGCCAGGCCGCCCGGCTCGTCACGCAGCTGCTCGCGCTCGCGCGGGCCGAGAACCGCGCGAGCGGCCTGACCTTCGAGCCCGTGGATCCGGCCGCACTTGCGCGCGTGACGGTGCGCGACTGGATGCAGGCCGCGTTCGCGCGGCACATGGATCTCGGCTACGAAGGGCCGGATGCCGACGGCGAACCGGCCGGCGCCGCACCACTCGTGATCGACGGCAACCCGGTGATGCTGCGCGAGATGCTCGGCAACCTGATCGACAACGCGATCCGCTACACGCCCGAGGGCGGCCGCATCACGGTACGGGTGCGCGCCGGCTCCCGCGCGCCCGGCGGCGACGTGCCGCCGGACCATGTCCATCTCGAGGTCGAGGACACCGGCCCCGGCATTCCCGTGCACGAACGCGGCCGCGTGCTCGAACGTTTCTACCGGATTCTCGGCCGCGGCGGGGAAGGCAGCGGGCTGGGGCTCGCGATCGTGCGCGAGATCGTGGCCCAGCACGGCGGCACGCTGACGATCGAGGATCATGTCTATCAGGCGTCGCCGCCGCGCGCCGGCACGCTGGTACGCGTCAGCTTCGCGCCGCGCCGAGCCGCCCGGGAATAACCCTGAGCCGCCGCCCCGCGGGCAGTCTCGCGCAGCGGCGAATTCGCACGTAAAGCGGAAATGCGCGATGTTGACGGCT
Organism: Burkholderia glumae LMG 2196 = ATCC 33617; assembly: GCF_000960995.1. Taxonomy (NCBI): domain Bacteria; kingdom Pseudomonadati; phylum Pseudomonadota; class Betaproteobacteria; order Burkholderiales; family Burkholderiaceae; genus Burkholderia; species Burkholderia glumae. Next base: position 482,573 of record NZ_CP009435.1, read on the forward strand.
AGTTTTTGGCGAATTCCCCGATCTTGTCGCCGCCACCGCGCCCCTCTCCCGACAAACCCTGATCGCCGCACCAGTCAGTAGGCCGTAAGTTTGCCCGCCAATAATCGTCGCCAGTTCGTCAGGATGGCGAACCGACATATCGACATCAAGATTGGAGACGACTCATGGCGACAGTAGGCGAACACATCGCGCATTCGCCGATGACGAGTGACGAGAAGCGGGTGATCTTCGCGTCGTCGCTCGGCACCGTGTTCGAGTGGTACGACTTTTATCTGGCCGGCTCGCTCGCGGCCTACATCAGCAAGAGCTTCTTTTCCGGCGTCAACCCGACCGCCGCGTTCATCTTCACGCTGCTCGGGTTCGCTGCCGGCTTCGCCGTGCGCCCGTTCGGCGCGATCGTGTTCGGCCGGCTCGGCGACATGGTCGGGCGCAAGTACACGTTCCTGATGACCATCGTGATCATGGGGCTGTCGACCTTCGTGGTGGGCTTCCTGCCCGGCTACGCGTCGATCGGCATTGCCGCGCCGGTGATCTTCATCGTGATGCGGCTGCTGCAGGGGCTCGCGCTGGGCGGCGAGTACGGCGGCGCGGCCACCTACGTGGCCGAGCACGCGCCGTCGAACCGGCGCGGCTTCTATACCGCGTGGATCCAGACCACCGCCACGCTGGGCCTGTTCCTGTCGCTGCTGGTGATTCTCGGCGTGCGCCTGGCGCTCGGCGAGGACGCGTTCGCCGCCTGGGCATGGCGCATCCCGTTCGTCGCCTCGATCCTGCTGCTCGGCGTGTCGGTATGGATTCGGCTGCAACTCGACGAATCGCCGGTGTTCCTGCGCATCAAGGCCGAGGGCAAGACCTCGAAGGCGCCGCTGACCGAGGCGTTCGGCCAGTGGAAGAACCTGAAGATCGTGATCCTCGCGCTGGTCGGGCTGACCGCCGGGCAGGCCGTGGTCTGGTACACGGGCCAGTTCTACGCGCTGTTCTTCCTGACCCAGACGCTGAAGGTGGACGGCAGCAGCGCCAACATCCTGATCGCCATCGCGCTCCTGATCGGCACACCGTTCTTCCTGTTCTTCGGCTCGCTGTCGGACCGCATCGGCCGCAAGCCGATCATCCTGGCCGGCTGCCTGATCGCCGCGCTCTCCTACTTCCCGCTGTTCAAGGCGCTCACGCACTACACGAACCCGGCGCTGGAGACCGCAACGCAGAAGGCGCCGATCAGCGTGATCGCGAACCCGGACGAATGCTCGTTCCAGTTCAACCCGGTGGGCACGGCGAAGTTCACGAACTCGTGCGACGTGGCGAAGGCGGCGCTGGCGAAGGCCGGGCTCAACTACGACAACGTGGCCGCGCCGGCCGGCACGCTGGCGCAGATCAAGGTGGGCGAGACGGTGATCGACACCTATGACGGCAAGGCCGCCGACGCCAAGCTGAAGGCCGCCGCGTTCGACAAGACGCTGGCCGCGACGCTGAAGGGCGCCGGCTACCCGGCGAAGGCCGACCCGTCGCAGATCAACTGGCCGATGGCGATCGTGGTGCTGACGATCCTCGTGATCTTCGTGACGATGGTGTACGGGCCGATCGCGGCGATGCTGGTGGAGATGTTCCCGACGCGGATCCGCTACACGTCGATGTCGCTGCCCTATCACATCGGCAACGGCTGGTTCGGCGGCTTCCTGCCGGCCACGGCGTTCGCGATCGTGGCCGCCAAGGGCAACATCTACTCGGGGCTCTGGTATCCGATCACGATCGCGCTGGTGACGTTCGTGATCGGGCTGCTGTTCGTGAAGGAGACGAAGGGGTCGAACATCTACTCGCAGGATTGAGGCGAGCGGGCGGGGCGGTGGCGCCTAGCTGAAAAAATTCGAGGAAAGTGTTGACACTGCCACGATCTTTCCTCATAATCCGTCTTCTGTTGGCGAATTAGCTCAGTCGGTTAGAGCGACGGAATCATAATCCGCAGGTCCGGGGTTCGAGTCCCTGATTCGCCACCAAATCAGCGCAGAGGCCCGTGTTCTCAGGAACACGGGCCTTTTGCCATTCGGCGCGCGGTGAGCCACTTGGTGAGCCATCCGCCGATGCACAAGTGGAGCAGCTCCCTGAAACGCCGTACACGGCCACTCACTTAACGCGGGGAGCGGGTCACACCCAAATTCAAACCTCTAACATTACTTTTGGCGCCGAGCGCCATCGTCATATTTCCCATCCGCGATACTCCAAGGCACGCTCGATGTAACCCCTGTCTGGATAGTGCCGACGGGATTCGGGGAAAACCAAGGTGGGCCGCAGCGATCTCTAGAAATTTCCCAACCCTCCGTCGAGCCCATCTTCTTGCAGCTCACGGGCCCTCCGCTCACTGACCTGCCAGTCACTCCCCGCGTTGACACAGCTGTTTTTCAATCGCAGCTTTATCGATAATCGACCAGACTTCCTGAATTCTGTCGTCGCGAAACTTATAGAAAACATTTTCGGTGAACACAACCCGCTTGCCTTGCACGGGAAGCCCGAGAAAGGTCCCGACTGGAGTGCAGTCGAAGTGCAAACGGCTTGCGATGTGCGGTGGCTCGCAAACGATGAGCTTAATGTCGAAGCACAAATCCGGAATTTCGCGGAAATCCCTTTCGAGCATCTCGCGATAGCCCGATAAGCCGATCGTTTTCCCGTTGTACACCACGTCGTCGCTGACAAAGCGTCCGAGCCTGGACCAGTCCTGCGCGTTCAGACACGCAATATAGTCTCGGTACACCTCGGAAAGATTGACTTCTGCCATTGCGAGGCTCCTCGTGAGTTGGCCGATCGGCTGATTTTCAGCGATTCGCCTCGCGATGTCGAACGTTCCCGCCAGCTTCAGGGTCATATCTCGAAACGCTTTCGGCTCGTCACTCCACCAGACAACATCATCGCGACAGAACCACCGGCCATCCCGCGCACTCCCCGGAAAGCAGCGCCGGTCCGCCGACATTAACTTGGTACAAGCTGACCACTTCAGCTCCTGCAACCGGCATCCATGCAGGCAATCCGAACGCCCCCAAACTGAATTTTTCAGCATCCTGTTGACCTTGACCGTCGTGACAAACGCGCCAAGGAGATGGGTAAGCCAACCCTCGATGCCGAACCGCGGGCACGGATCGCACCACTGCTGCCACCGCCAAAGCCGCGCCGCTTCGGATATCCCGACCGCAAGCCAGTTGTGGACGATCTGCGCGCTGAATCCATGCCGCTTCGACACCCCGGCAGCCGGCGCCTCGTCCGCCTCGCGCAGGATCCTGGCCATTTGCCATTGCGTGAACCGCCTCTGGTTCACGATTTTCTTTCTGCATTGAAAGCTATTCTCTCAAGCGCCAACCGGTCCGAAACCGGCCGGGCAGGTCAATTACCGCGATTACATGGTGCCGACAAAGATTACACAACGATTAACAAAGAGCTTGCGCGGTTCGGAAAGCGGACCAAGCGGCGCCGCGAATGCGCCGCTCCCAGGCACCGATCCGGAGGATTGGAAGTTCAATCGAAGTTATTTTCCGGCGGGCCGTTCGCCGATAAAAAATAAGAAAACGTTTGCGAAGATGTAAACTCCAAATTTTAAAAAAACAATCACCCGCATTCGCCGCGATTCACTCCTGATCGAAGTGTAAATAAAAAAATAACGTTTAAGATTTTGCAATCAAGTTACAATCCGCGACGTTTCACTGATGGGGAGTGGCGCTGATCCACCCGGCAAGCCACTGGCGGCATCCGCCGCAGCATCGCTCAACATTACGGCCGCCGCCGACTGTCACAGCGATTTCCCGCGCCGGAAATTCGCAAACCCAAAATGACATTGCGCTTTCATGCGCGGTGCACTCCGAAGACCCGCATGCGAAACCAAACCAATCTGTCAGGCACTGCATCGCGCGCACCCCGGCTACAGTGGAACGCGCTACGCCGCATCGTGACGCGTGCGCAGTGTCTCGGCCGGTGGTGGCTGCTCGTTTGCGCGATCAATGCACCCGCTCAGGCGCTCGCCGAACCGGCCCCCGCGCACGGCGCAGTGCCGCCGGCGGTGCAGCCGTTCGCGGCCACCGCCAGCCGCCCGAATCTGGCATTCTTCTTCGGCGCGAATCCGCCCGTCGACGCATTGCAGGCCTTCGACGCGGTGGTCGTCGATGCCTCGCGCGGTTTCGATCCGCAGGCCCATCCGCTCGCGCACACGCTGTGGATGGCGCGCACCACGGCCGAGGCCGGGCAAACTCCGGCGCAGTTCGTCGCCCAGGCCATCGAGCCGCTGTGGCAGCGCGGCTATCGCGGCTTTTTGCTCGACTCGCCGGAGGCGCTCGCCGCCGTCGCCGCGATCCACGCGGCACACCCCGATGCACGGCTCATCGCCGGCGGCCCCGATGCGCTGCGGGCCGCCATGCCGCTCGCGCGCGAACTCTACGCGGTGGTCGGCGAATCGCTGGTGCGCGGCCTGGACGCGCCCGGTACGCTCCCGCTCGATGTGCCGCCGGCGTTGCGCGACAGCCGCGCGGCGGCCGCCCGTGCGTTCACCGCGCAAACCGGGGTGCCGGTGGTGTCGATCGAATACTGCGCGCGCACCGATCGCAACTGCGCGCGCCAGACCGCCGAAACGGTGCTGCAGCTTGGCGTCGAGCCGTACGTGACGAACCCCGCGCGCGACGTCGTCGGGATCGGCGCAATCGAGGTGCTGCCGCGCAAGATTCTCGTGGTGCAGGATCACAACCCGAAGCAGCCGCTCGACGGCAGCATCGGCGTGCGCGATCTCGCCACGCCGCTGAATTATCTCGGCTACGACGTGCAATACGCGGATTTTGCGTCGGGCCTGCCCGACGACATCACGCCCGACCGATACGCGGGCGTGGTCGTGTGGCTGCAAGGCACGGGCGTGCCGAACACGCGCGCCTGGGAACGCTGGGTCGCCGCGCGCATCGTCGATCATGTGCCGGTGGCGTTCCTCGACCAGTTCGGCTTCGATCCATCCGGCCCGCTTGCGGCCGGACTGGGCCTGCAAACGGTGCAGGGGCCGTTCTCGGGGCCGGTGAACGTGATCGCGCGCGATCCGATGATCGGTTTCGAAATCAATCCTCGCAACGATCCGCGCGACTTGCTCGGCGTGCGCGTCGGCGAGACGGGGCACGCGCTGCTGCGCCTGAGCGTGAACGGCGGCGAGCTGGACCCGGTGGCGATCCTGCCATGGGGCGGCTACGCGCTCGCGCCGTACACGGTGGTGTCGCTCGACGGCGTTCAGATGGAGCGCTGGGCGATCCAGCCGATGCGGTTCCTGACTGCGGCGCTGCGCTTGCCGGCGCTGCCGTCGCCGAGCGTGACCACCGAAAACGGCCGTCGGCTGCTCATGACGCACGTTGACGGTGACGGCTTCGCGTCGCGCACCGAGTTTCCCGGCCCGGACTATTCGGGCGAAGCGCTCTACGAGCAGATCTTCTCGCACTACAAGATCCCGATGACGCTGTCGGTGATCGAGGGCGAGGTCGGCCCGGCGGGCTTGTATCCGAAGATTTCGCCGCGGCTCGAAGAGATCGCGCGCAAGATGTTCGCGCTGCCGTGGGTCGAGATCGGCACGCATACCTACTCGCACCCGTTCCAGTGGGAAGACGTGGACGGCAGCACCGGCGCGAAGGTCGATCGCGGCGGCGGCGATGCAGCGTTCTCGCTGAACATTCCGGGCTACAAGTTCAACATCGACCGCGAGATTTCCGGCTCGATCGACTACATCAACGCGAAGCTCGCGCCGCCGGGCAAAAAGGTGGTGGTGCTGCAATGGTCGGGCGACTGTCAGCCGCCCGGCATCGTTGTGCGCAAGGTCTACGAGGCCGGCGTCTACAACTTCAACGGCGGCGATACGGTGATCACGCGCTCGCAGCCGACCTGGACGGCGATCGCGCCGATCGGCGTCGACAAGGGGCCGAACGCCTATCAGGTCTACGCGCCCAACCAGGACGAAAATGTTTATACCAACGACTGGCAAGGCCCGTTCTACGGCTTCGACCGCGTGCTTGAAACCTTCGCCATGACCGAGAGCCCGCTGCGCTTCAAGCCGATCGACATCTACTACCACATGTACAGCGGCACCAAGCTGGCGTCGCTGCGTTCGCTCGACAAGATCTACTCGGCGGTGCTGAAGCAGCCGCTGCTGCCGGTGCACGTGACCGACTACATCCGCAAGGTGCTCGACTGGCGCACGTTCGCGGTGGCGCGTCAGACCGGCACGCGCGACGGCTGGGTGGTGCGCGGCAACGGCGCGGTGCGCGAGCTGCATTGGGCCGGCAGCGAGGTGCCCGACCTCACGCAGGCTTTCGGCGTGACCGGCTACGCGCCCGGCCCCGACGGCAACTACCTTCATATCGACGGCGGCGCCGCGCGCTTCACGCTCGCGCCCGCTTCCGGCGCCGCGCCGCAGCGCCCGTACATCGCGCAGGCCAACGGTTTCGTGCGCCGCTTCCGGGTGACGCCGCACGGCCTGGCATTCGAATTCGGCGGCTACTACCAGCCGTTCGTCGAGCTGGCGAACGCGCAGCGCTGCCGCGCGCGCGTGGCCGGCCAGCCGGTCGCGACGCGCGCCGACGGCGCGCTGCTACGGTTCGACACGACGGGCGTGGCCGGCGCGCGCGTCACCTATCAACCCGTCGAGATCGATTGTGACCGCTAGTCGTCCGCGCATCGCCCCGCCCTGGCTCGTGCTGCTGCTTGCGTTGGGGGTGGTCGTGATCCTCTATACGGCATGGCCGCGCGAAGCGCTGCGCGAGCGGATCGCCTCGACGGCGGGCCCGAGCGAACTGGGCGTGGCGTATCAGGAAGCCTGGCTGCGCGCGCAGCCCGACAACGTCGAGCTGCTCAAGACGCTCGGCGAGCAATACGAGCAAATGGGCCGTCGCGACGACGCCGAGCGGATCGCCGCGCGCATGGACGCGCAGCCCGATGTGCGCCTGCATCGCGCGGCCACGCTGCTGCGCCTGAAGGTGGACGAGCAGCAGGCGTTCGCGTTCCCGCCCGGCGATCGGCGCCGCTCGAGCGCGATCGCCGCGCTGCAGGCCCGGCTCGCGGCGGTGGCGGGCGATGCGTGGGATACCGCCGATCTGACGGTGCTGGCCCGTGACGCCGCCTCGCTCGATCTGCCGGCGCTGGCCGCGCAGTTTTACGAGCGCCTGGTGCGGCAGGACGCGCCGAACCGACGGCACTGGAATACCGAGGTGGCGAAGTACGCCCTGTGGGGCGGCGATTACCGGCGTGCGGCGGCGGCATGGTTCCGCTTGCAGGACGATGCGGCCACGCGTGCCGAACAGCGGCGCTGCTTCATCGCGGGCGTGGCCGCGCTGCGCGCGGGCAATCATCTGGACGAGGCGCTGGCGGCCGCTCAGGCACACATCGGCACGCTCACCGACGATCGCGACACCCTGATCGTGCTGCTCAATCTGGCCCGTGCCGCGCAACGCCCCGACCTGGTGGACCGCTACGCGAGGTCGCTGCTCGACGCGTCGCAGCAGCAAGCGGGCCACACGGACGCGGGCCGGATCGCACCTGCCGCGCTGCGGGTCGCGCCGCTGCCGAGGCCCGAGCGCGTGGCGCGCCTTTACATGGACGGCCCGGCCGGCGATGGCTGGCAGGGCCTGCAGCGCATCGCCACGCAGGTGGGCGAGGCGCGCATCCTACCCATCGCCGCCGCCGGCCAAGCCGCGGCGCGGGCCGCCGGCGCCCCCGCCGCCCGGCGCGCCTCCGACGATCTGCCGAGCCTGCTCTACCAGTCGTTCCTTGAATCGAACGACCTCGCCAACGCGCAGAAGGTCGCCGCCGCCCAGGTCGCCAGGCATCCGCATTCGGCGCCGTGGCTCAAGCGTCTAGCGCAGGCCGCCGAATGGAACAACGCGCCGCTGCTCGCGCTGCATACGTGGCTGAGCTACGCGCAGGCGTCGAACGACCCGCTTGGCTGGTCCAACGTGCTGCGGCTCGCGCCGATGCTGCACGACGACGCGAGCTACGCGGTGGCGCTGGAGCATGCGTCCGATGCGGCGCCGCACGACATGCGGCTGGTCGATGCCACCACCGAGACCTTGGAGCGGCTGGGCCGGCCCGAGGACGCCCTGGCCTTCCTGCACGCGCGCCTGCGCACGGCCGGCAGCCACGCGCTGGACGAGCGCATGGCGCTGCTGGCCGAGCGCGCCGGCCACGACGACGAGGCGCTCGGCATCTGGCGCAAGCTCCAGCAGGCAGAGCCGAGCAACACCTCGTATGCGCTGCATGGCGCGAGCATCCTGTATCGCCAGGGCCAGTATGCCGCCGCGCTGGCGATGCTGCAGACCGCGCAGCCGGGCGCGGCCGATGCCGACACGGAGTTCTGGCGCAACGAGGCGCAGCTCGCGCGCCTGCTGCAGCAGGACGGCATCGCCGACACGGCCTACCGGCACCTGCTGGCCAGCGGCGCGGCGGCCCCGGACGATCTGAGCGCGATGACGTATTTCTATGATCCGAATCCGCTCGATGCGGGCCGGACCTCGCAGCTTCAGTTCGAGCGCGATCACACGATGCGCGCGTTGCAGGAAGCGATCTACTACTACACGCTCGCGCGCGCGATGGACCGCGTCGATGCGCTGCTCAAGGGCCTCTCGCCGGACGATCGGGTGCGCGCCGAACAATCGCCGGGCGTGCTCGGCGCGCGTGCCGAGTTCTACCGCGAGACCGGCGCGCCGCTTGCGGCGCTCGCCGACCTGCGGCGCGCGGTCGGCCTGCCGGGCGCGAGCGACGACGTGCGCGCCGCGCTGATCTGGACACTGGTCGATTACGGCAGCGATGCCGAGCTGCGCAAGGTGATGGTGGCGTGGCGCGCGCGCGCGTTGCAGGACAGCGCGCTGTGGGGGCCGTTCGCGGCGGCCGAGATGCGGATGGGCCGGCCGGCCGCCGCGCTCGATCTGCTGCGGCGCCAGGGCGCGTCGATGTCGCGCGATCCGCTGTGGCTGCTCACGCTCGCCGAGGCCCATGAGGACGCGGGCGATGCGGACCTGGCGTGGTCGATCCGCCGCAAAGTCTGGCTGCAGATGGCGCAGGAGGTCAAGACCGCGGCAGCGGGCGGCGACGCGGCGCGCGCGCTGCAGGCACGCCGCGCCGGGCAGGACGCCGAGCGTCGCGCAGAATTGCGCGGCCGCCGCGTGTTGCTGGCCGACATCTTCGAGAACGGCGACGCGGCGGCTGCCTTGCTCGGCCAGTTGCTGAAGAACGACGGCGGAATCGACGCGATGGCCGCGACGCGGCGCACGCTGCTCGGCGACGCGGCCGGTTTGCCGCCCGCGCCGGCCAGCCACGCGCTGGACCGGGCGGCGGCCGCGCGGCTGCGCTCGGCGGTGGCGATCGACGTGGCGATCGCCTCGGCGCTGTCGCACGACGCCAATCCGCTCGCGACGCGCTGGCTGGCGCGGCAATACGCGAGCCGGCTCGCGCGCCCGGCCGATTCGCAACTGACGCTCGCGCTGGCCGAGGGCGACACCGCGACCATGCAGCGGCTCGTCGACCAGCGCGGCTCGCGGCTGCCGATCGACGGGCGCATCGATGCGCTGCTCGCGCTCGATCGCCCCGGCGCAGCCGAGCAGCTCGCGTTCGACGGCCTGGCCGGCGCGCCGCGCAACACCTTGCTGCACGATCGCATGGTCGATACCTCGATGGCGTGGCCGCAGTCGCTCGGCACGGGCATCGAAAGCCAGGTCGAGCATCCGCTCGACACCGTCGAGCACCGCATCAGCGGCAGCGCGAAGCTCGGCGACACGCTGATGGTGGGCGCCACCGCGCTGCAACGTTTCCAGCACAGCGCCGACCCGACCCAACTGGTGAACGTGCCGGGCGTGGACCGCTCGCTCGATCTCAGCCTGCGCCGCCAGACGCGCAGCACCGCGGTGCAGGTGACGCTGGGGCGGCGCGAGGGCGCCGACGGCTTCAACACGGCGAGCGTGTCGGGTGAGCTGGGCCGCGATTCATGGGTGGGGCTGACGGGCAGCATCGGGCACAACCAGCGGGCGACCGAATCGCAGTTGCTGTCGGTGGGCGGCATCAAGGACAACCTGATCGGCAGCGCGCGCTGGACCGTCTCGCAGCGCCTGCTGGTGACGGGCAGCGTGGAGGCGGACCGCTTCAGCAGCCAGGCTCGCAACTTCCTGGGCAGCGGTGTGCTGAGCTCGGGCGAGATCGAATACAAGGTCCGCATCGATTATCCGGACTTCACGCTGCGGCTCAGCGGCGCGCGCGGCCGATACAACGCCACCGGCACGGTGGACCCGTTGCTGGCGCGGCTGTCGCCGGCCGCGCTCGGGCCGCTCACCGCCGCGAACGCGATGCCGCCGACTTATGCGCAGTACGGGCTCTCGTTCGGCTTCGGCACCGATCTGCTCGATCGCTACACGCATCGCTGGCGGCCATTCCTCGATATCGGCCTGGTGCACGACTCGGTGCAGGGCTGGGGGCCGCAGATTACCGCGGGCGCGGCCGGCAGCGTGTTCGGCGGCGATCACGCGGTGCTCTATCTGGAGCGCGAAAGCGTGTCGCAGGCCAGCTCGCAACCGGTAACGGTGATCGGCGGCCGCTACAGCTGGTTCTATTGACGCGCGAGCCGACCCGGCCCGCGCGCCGCGAATGCATGACGACATGAACGAAGGGGCAAGGAAATGAGTGGAATGGAACGTGGCAAGCGGGCTCGGTCGTGGTGCGCGGCGGCCCTCGCAGCAACGCTGCTGCTGGCCGGCTGCGGTACGCTGAAGAGCACGGCGGCGCCGGCGCTGCAGGCGCACGACGCGGTGGCGGTCGGCTCGATCGCGAACTACACCGAAACGCCTTCGGCCGGCCAGAGCGCCGCGTCGATCGCAGCCAACGTACTGCGCGCGGACGGCCTCGCGGACGTGCGCCTCGCGCCCGACGACGCGGGTTCGAACGCGCTGTTCGATACCGCGCAGCGCAGCGACGGGCAGCAGAAGCTGGCGTGGGCGCGGTCCCGGCAGATCCGCTATGTCCTGTCCGGCTCGGTCGAGGAGTGGCGCTACAAGACCGGCGTGGACGGCGAGCCGGTGGTCGGCCTGACCTTCGAGCTGACCGACGTGAACACCGGCAAGGTGGTCTGGAGCGCCACCGGCACGCGCAGCGGCTGGAGCCGTTCGAGCCTCGCGGGCGTGGCTACCGGGCTGATCGAGAAGGTGCTCGCGCCGCTCGCGCCACGTGGCTGAGGCCGGGCGCGCCACGCGCTTGCCCTTGCGCTTCCGAACTCATGAAAAGGAACCGGCAGTGAATTCCGTTGCGATGCAATCCGCCGCCGACGCGTCGAAGACGCGCAGCTCCAACGCGCTGGGCCGGCTCGGGCCGATGCGCCGGTTTATCGCGCCGGCCGTCACGCGGCCGTTCGCGATCGTCGAGGCGGTCGCGTTCGTCATGCTGGCGCTGGCCGTGAGCCGCCTGTGCTCGCCGCACGATCCGCTGCTGCTGCAGGCCGGCTTCCCTTGGTTGTGGTTCCCGCCGATGATCGTCGCGCTGCGTTACGGCACGCTGCTCGGGCTGCTTGGCGGCGCGCTGATGGTGGCCGCCTGGAAGCTCGGCTATCCGCCGGGGGCGCCGTGGCCGGTGATGATGTTCGTGGGCGGCCTGACCCAGACGGTGATCGCCGGGCACTTCGGCGACACCTGGGGCCATCGGGCGCGGCGCGCCTCGACGCTCAACGATTACCTGAACGAACGGCTCGTCGCGATCACCAACAGCCACTACCTGATGCGCCTGTCGCACGAGCGGCTGGAAAAGGATCTGCTGTCCAAGCCCACCACCCTGCGCGACTCGATCACCGAACTGCGGCGCCTGTCGGTCGGCGCCGAGCCGCAGGATGGGCCCGGCGCGCCCGCACCGTTGCGTGCGCTGCCGTCGGCGGCGGGCATGCTCGAATTCGTGGCGCAGGTCTGCCAGATCGAGATCGGCGCGGTGTTTCCGGTGCTCGACGGCCGGCCCGCGACCGAGGCCGTGGCCTGCGTCGGCGATGCGTTCCCGCTGTGCACGAGCGACGAACTCGTGGTGCACGCGCTGCGTACCCGAAGCGTCGCGCACTTGCGCGGCGAACATGCCGACCTCGCACAGAGCGCTTACCTGGTGTGCGCCCCGTTGGTGAGCGCCGACGGCGAGGTGATCGCGCTGCTGGCGGTGCCGCGCATGCCGTTCCTGGCGCTGAACTTCGACAACCTGCAGCTGCTGCTCGTGTTGCTCGCGTATTACGCGGACGGCGTCGAGCATGCGAGCGTGGTGCGCGACATTCTTGCCGACGTGCCGGGCTGCCCATACGACTTCGCGCTCGATCTCGGCCGCCTCGCGCGTTTGAATCGCGACGCGGGCATCGCGTCGTCGCTGGTCGCGCTGGCGTTTCCGCGCAGCGAAGCGGGCGATTCGCTGTTCGAGCACGTGCTGCGCCGCCGCCGCGCACTCGACCTGATGTGGCCGCTGCAGACCGCCTCGCATTCGGTGCTGGTGAACCTGATGCCGGCCACCGACACGACCGGCGTCGACGGCTACCTGGCGCGCATCGAAACCAGTCTCGACTCGCAGTTCGGGCTCGACATGGAACGCGCCCATATCGGCGTGCACACGCTGCACCTGGGCCCGCTCGAACCGGGCGCGGCGTTGCGGCGCCTGCTCAAGCGCAGTGGCGTCGATGTCTAGGCCCGCCGTCTTCGTCGCCGGCGTGCTGCGCGTGGCGGGCTGCCTGCTGGCGGAGGCGCTCGTCTGGCGGGCGGCCGGGCGGGCCGGCGCGGACTTCGATCCGTTGCTGGCCGGCCTCGCGTTGCAGGCGCTCGCCGCTGCGGTACAGGCCTGGCTGTTGCTTCCGATGCTGCCGTCGCGCTATCGCGAACCGCGCCGCGCGAGCTTCGCGCTGCTGTGGGCCTTGCTGACGTTCATGCCGCTCGCGGGCGGCATGCTGGTGCTCGCGAGCTGCGCCTGGGCGGCGCTGTTGCCGGCCGAGCGCGAGAACGACCGGCTCGCCGAGGTGGGGCGCCCCGAGTTCATTACCCATCTGGTGTCGCGCGTCGCGCATGGCGGCGGCGCGCGCTTGCAGGCGCGTCTCGTCAACACGCAGGTGTCGTCCACCGACCGGCTGACGGCGCTCGTCGCGATCCAGAGCATGCCGACCCGCACCACCGGCAGCCTGCTGCGCGAATTGCTGACCGATCCGGTGGAGGACGTGCGGCTGATCGCGTATGGCACGCTCGATCAGGCCGAAAACGAAATCACGCAGAAAATCTACGCCGCGGGGCAGGCGCTGGCCCGGGCCGGCTCGGAGCCCGAGCGCTACGCGCTGAACCGCCAGCTCGCCGAGCTCTATTTCGAGCTGATCTACCAGCGGCTCGTGCAGGGCGCCGTGTACCGGCACACGCTGGCGCAGGCGGAACGGTACGCGCGCGCCGCGCTCGCGGTGGACGAGCGCGATGCCGCGCTGTGGCTGATCCTCGGCCGTCTCGCGCTTGCCGAGCGGCGCGCCGACGATGCGGGCCTCGCGATGGCGCGCGCGCTCGAGCTCGGCTTTCCGCGCGAGCGCCTGACGCCGTGGCTCGCCGAGGTAGCGTTCCTGCGCGGCGATTACCTGCGCGTGCGCGAGTTGCTGGCGTCGCACGGCAACGCCGCGGTGCTGCCGACGCTCAAACCGATTGTCACCTACTGGTCCCGATGAACCCGTCCCTAAACCGGCGCGCCGCCGATGCCGATGTCTGCCTGCTGCTGGAGGGCACCTTCCCGTTCGTGCGCGGCGGCGTGTCGAGCTGGGTCAACGAGATGCTGCGCGCGTACCCGCATCTGCGCTTTGCCGTGGTGTTCATCGGCAGCCGCGAGGAGGACTACCGGGACGCCGCCTACGCGCTGCCCGACAACGTCGTGCACTTCGAGGCGCATTACCTGTACGCGACGGCCGGCAGCGTCGACGAGCGGCCGCGCGAGGTCGCGGGCGACCCGGCCGCGTTCGCGCAGTCGGCGCGGCTGCATGAGGCGCTGCGCGGCGCGAGCGGCGCGCAGCGCACGGGCGGCGACAGCGTGGCCGCCCTGATGGCGCAGATGGCACCCACGCTCGGCGCGCACGGCACGCTCAACGAACAGCAGTTCTCCACCAGCCGCGCCGCCTGGGACTTCATCGTCGATCAATACGAGCGGCATTGCACCGACCCGTCGTTTACCGATTACTTCTGGACCGTGCGGATCATGCACAAGCCGCTGTGGCAGCTGGCGAACGTGGCCGAGCAGCTGCCGCCGGCGCGCCTCTATCACACGGTGTCCACCGGTTATGCCGGCTTTCTCGGCACGCTGCTGCACTACCGCAGCGGGCGGCCGCTGCTGGTGTCCGAGCACGGCATCTATACGAAGGAACGCAAGATCGACTTGCTGCAGAGCCAGTGGATTCGCGACAATCGCGGCGCGTTCGAGCGCGACATCTCGCGCATCAGCTACTTCCGCGAGCTGTGGGTGCGCTTCTTCGAGGCGCTCGGCCGGCTCGCGTACGAGGCCGCCGACGAGATCGTCGCGCTTTACGAGGCGAACCGGCTGCGCCAGGTGGCCGACGGCGCGCCCGCCGCGAAAACCCGCAGCATTCCCAATGGTGTCGATGTGGACGCGCTGGCGCCGCTGGTCGCGCAGCGCACCGACGGACCACGTCGCGTGGTCGCGCTGATCGGCCGCGTGGTGCCGATCAAGGACATCAAGACGTTCATTCGCGCGATGTTCGTCGCGTCGCACAGCAGGCCGGACCTCGAAGGCTGGATTGTCGGCCCGGAGGAGGAGGATCCGGCCTACGCGCTCGAATGCCGCGCGCTCGTCGAGAGCCTGGGCCTGGCCTCGCGCGTGAAGTTCCTCGGCTTCCAGCGAATCGATGCGGTGCTGCCGAAGATCGACCTGATCGCGCTGTCGTCGATCAGCGAAGCCTTGCCCCTGGTCGTGCTGGAGGGCTTCGCGGCCGGGGTGCCCGCGATCACCACCGACGTGGGCTCGTGCCGCCAGTTGATCGAGGGCTACGGCGACGAGGATCGCGCGCTCGGCAGCGCTGGCGCGGTCGTGCCGATCGCCGACCCGGCGCGATTCGCGCGGGCGGCGCTCGCGCTGCTCGACGACGACACGCGCTGGCGCGTCGCGCAGCAGGCCGGCCTCGCGCGCGTGCGCCGCTACTACACCAAGGCGCAGATGACGGACCGCTACGCCGCGCTCTACACGCAGCTCGCTGCCGCGCCCGATGCGCGGCCGGCGCCGGGCACCGGGCGCGCGTGTCCGGCGCCGCACGGTGCCAAGCCGGCCGGGGAGGCACGCTGATGGCCGGGATCGGTTTCGAACTGCGCAAGATTCTGCGCAAGGACACCTTGTTCGGCGCCGCGCGCGCTTACGCGTATGCCGGGCTGATCAGCTCCGGGCCGCTGATCCTGTCGATCTTCGGCATCCTGCTGATCGGCGTGATGAGCCTGGCGGTGGTCGTGCCGAAGTTCGCGATCGTGCAGTTCCAGGTGTCGGTCACCTACCTGATCGCGCTGAGCCTGATCCTCACCGGGCCCTTGCAGCTCGCGTTCACGCGCTTCATCTCGGATCGCCTGTTCGAGAAGCGTGACGACCTCGTGCTGTCGAACTATAACGGCGTGGTGCTGGTGACCACGCTGGCCGCCGGGCTGTCGGCCAGTCTCGCGATGGCGGCCGGCTTTCGCGGCGAGCCGCTCGCCTACCGCGTGCTGATGGTGGCGGGCTTCGTGGTGATGAGCAACATCTGGATCTCGGTGATCTTCCTGTCGAGCGTCAAGCAGTACCGGCAGATTCTCTACACCTTCGTGGCGGGCTACGGCTGCACGGTGGCGTTCGCGCTGTCGCTGAACCGGTACGGGCTGGCCGGCCTGCTCGGCGGCTTCGTCGCCGGGCACGTGGTGCTGCTGGGTGGCCTGTCGGGGCTGATCTACCGTGGCTATCGCAGCGGCCGGCTGATCTCGTTCGAGGCGTTCGACCGACGCTTCGCGTATCCGTCGCTCGCGCTCGTCGGGCTGCTGTTCAACCTCGGCGTGTGGATCGACAAGTTCATGTTCTGGTATTCGCCCGACACGGGTTCGCCGGTCATCGGGCCGCTACGCGCGTCGGTGATCTATGACATGCCGGTGTTCATCGCCTACGTGTGCGTGATGCCCGGCATGGCGGCCTTCTTGGTGCGCATCGAAACCGATTTCGTCGAGTACTACGACGCGTTCTACGATGCGGTGCGCAAGGGCTCGACGCTGCGTCACATCAACGACATGCGCGACATGATGGTGAGCAGCGTGCGCTCGGGCCTCTATGAGATCGTCAAGATTCAGGCCGTCCTGTTGCTGCTGATCGTGGCGTTCGGCAGCCACCTGCTGCGGGCGCTGCATGTTTCCACGCTCTACATGCCGCTGCTGACCGTCGACGCGATCGCGGCCAGCCTGCAGGTGGTGCTGCTCGGCCTGCTGAACGTGTTCTTCTACCTCGATGCGCGCCGCACGGTACTACGCCTGTGCGCGGCGTTCGTGCTGCTGAACGGCGTGCTGACGTGGTGCACGCTGCAGATGAGCCCGAACGCGTATGGCTATGGTTTCGCGGTGAGCTTGCTGATACTCGTGGTGATTGCGGTGCTGGTGCTCGACCGGAAGTTTTCGCGGCTCGAATACGATACCTACATGCTGCATAGTCTCACCGTGTCGCAAAAGAGTGAATGACAGGCCGGCAGCGGCGGCGTGCCGGTAATTTCGTGTGCAGAGGCCGGATCGCCCCGCCATCCCTGCCCTGAGCCCGGGCAGGCAACGGCTAAAGGAAACGCGCGCCGCCGCCCGATGCCTGGCCCGGCCGCCTGGCAGCGCGAGCCGCGCCCGGCGTTCAGCTGACTGGCCCCTGTCCCGCTCCCGCATCGCGCCGACAGATCACCCCGTACCATCCGAGCCCGCGATACGTCTCATACCCCGGCGTCGCCGCGAACGACACCGTCATGCGGTTTGCCTCGTCGCGGTAAAACCCTGCCGCCCGGCCGTCCGCACGCAGCCGGAAGCGCTCCTGCAGCAGGCCCTGGCCGTCCGAGCTGGCGATCACGCGCCCCGCCGCGTCGACGATCAGGCAGCGCGTGCGCGTCCATTCCTCGTCGCTGAGCCGCACGCCCTTGACCACGGCAGCGGCCTGCGGCGCCCAGTCGAAGAAGATCACGAGCACGCCGAGCGCGCGCCCGTTCGCCTCGCCGCCCTCACGGATCGCGGTGGCATAGGTGGCGACCTGCGCGTTGCCGAGCAGCGGCTGGGTCTCGATGTCGAACGCCACATAGTCGGCGCCGCTCGCGGTACGCAGCGCGGCGTCGAACCAGCCGGCCGTGCCCACCCGCTGCCCGGCCACCGGATAGGTCGCGCCGCGCCCGCTCGCCACCACCACGCCCCCGGCATCGACCACCCACAGGTCCTGGTAGACGGTGTAGCTGTCGAGGATCACCGAGAGCCGCTCGCCGGCATGCCGGCTCAGCTCGTCGCCGTGGCAGGTCACGCAGTCGACCAGCGCGGAATCGGTGGCCCACCAGCGCACGTCGCATGAGCGCTCGTAGAGGTTGCGATCGACGATGTCGATCATGTTCAGCGCGAGATCGGCGCAGCGCTGGCCGTCGAGCAGATGCATGCGCTCGATCATGCTGTCGCCCAGCTCGGTGAGCCGCGTGAGCGACCCCGCCAGCTCCTTGTTGAGGCTCTCGGTGATCTCGCCGATGCGCGTGGAGACCTGCTTGACCTGATTCGCGACGACGGCGAAGCCCTTGCCCGCTGCACCGGCCCGCGCGGCCTCGATCCGCGCGTTCAGCGCCAGGAAGGTCGTCTCCCGATTGATGTCGTTGATGTCGCCGATCTTGCCGGCGGCGAGCTTTCTGACCGCATATGTCAAATCGACGATTTCGCGTGGATTGGCCATGTCTGTTTCCCCTTGGGTCCGATGGACGGAAGCGTGCCGCCGTCATATCAGAGCAAACAACAGACCCATCTGCGCACGCCATGCGCGCGACCATCGGGCGGCGCCGCCGCGCGCGCGACTATTCGGTTGTATTCACAAGGAATTTTGGTGCGGCCGCAAGCATCGGCCGGCCGCCCGCGCCGGCCGACGCGGCGCGCTGGGGTGCGCGCGGCCGGCCGGCGCGCCTCGCAGCTGGTGCAGGCGCGCACCGCGCGCGTGCCGCTCGGGCAGGCGTGCGCATCATTGGGTGGCATCGATTCCGCAGGGTCGCGCCGCGGCATAGGCGGCGCAATCGCCGATACCGGAACGAACCGACGATCCCGTCGAAACCGCCCGCAGGGCCGGGCTAGATCGCCGCGAGGCGCCGGCCGCCTTCGCGCAGCGTGTCGTCGTCCTTGCAGAAGCTCAGGCGCAGCATGCCGGTATCGCGCCGGTCCTGGTAGAAGCTCGCGAGCGGAATGGTGCCGACCCCATGCTGCTCCAGCACCGCCATCGCGAACGCCTCGTCGCCCTGCGCGCAAACCCGATCGAAGCGCACCAGCATGAAGAAGCCGCCGGCGCTCGGCACGACCGACAGCCGCGAGCCGGCCATCGACTCGACGAGCAGGTCGCGCTTGCGCTGATAGAACGCGGCGAGCCCGAGATAGCTGTGCGGCTCGGCCAGCGCCTCGGCCAGCGCGGCCTGCAGCGGCGCGGGCGCGGAGAACACCACGTACTGGTGCACCTTCCGGATCTCGGTGGTCAGCTCGGCCGGCGCGAGGCAGTAGCCGACGCGCCAGCCGGTGGCGTGATAGGTCTTGCCGAGCGACAGCGCGATCACGCTGCGTTCGGCCAGCTCGGGAACGCGCGCGAGGCTCAGGTGTTCGCGCCCGTCATAGACCATGTGCTCGTACACCTCGTCGGAGAGGATCACGATGTCGGTGTCGCGCGTGAGCGCGGCCAGGCGCGCGAGGTCGCCGGCGTCGAGCAGCGCGCCGGTGGGATTGTGGGGCGTGTTGACGATGATCATCCGGGTGCGCGGCGTGATCGCGGCGGCCACCTCGTCCCAGTCGATGCGCAGCGTGTCGAGGCGGATGCCGAGCGCCACCGGCGTGGCGCCCTGCAGCCGGATCGACGGCTCGTATACCTCGAACGCGGGCTCGAAGAAGATCACCTCGTCGCCGGCCTGCACGAGCGCCGCAATCGCCGCGTAGATCGCCTCGCTCGCGCCGGCAGTCACCGTGATCTCGCTGTCGGGCCGGTAGCGCGCGCCGTGCAGGCGCTCGGTCTTCTCCGCGAGCACCGCCCTGAGCGGCGCGTAGCCGGCCATCGGCGCGTACTGATTCAGGCCCGAGCGCATCGCCCGCTCGGCGCGGGCGATCAGCGCCGGGTCGGCGGGGAACGACGGCGCGCCCTGCCACAGGTTCACGGCATCGTGCCGCGCGGCCTGCTCCGCGATGCGGGAGAAGACGGAAATGCCGCTTTGCGGCAGCTTGGTCTCGATCCGGCACGAATTGCGCATTCGGTGAACTCCTCGGTCTGACCGCGCTGGGGCGGCGGGCGACAAGGTTGGCATATCGCGGCACGCCACGCAACGCGGCCGGCGCCCAGGCACGGCCCGCCGCGCCCGCCCATGTCCTGGTCGTTTTGATCGAATTTGGACCTTACGGCGGGCCATCGAGCAGGGTAGGCTGTCCCGTCATGCGCCGCTCGCCGTCCGGCAAGGGCCGACGCGACGCGGCCCGGTCGAAGCCACCGAAACCATCAAAGAACCCCGGAGCCCTATCATGAGTGAAAAACTGTTCGTTGCCGGCGCGACCGGCGTGATCGGCCGCGTGCTGGTGCCGCTGCTGGTCGAAGCCGGCTATCGGGTCTATGGCGCCACGCGCCGTGCCGAGCGCGCGGCGCTGCTCACCGGCCTGGGCGCCGAGCCGGTGGTGGTCGACGTGTTCAACGCCGACCGGCTCACGAGCGAGCTGCGCCGCATCGCGCCGGCCGCGGTGATCCACCAGTTGACCGACCTGCCGGCCGGCCTCGATCCCTCGCAGATGGCGCAGGCCATCGTCAACAACGCGCGGATTCGCGGCGAGGGCACGCGCAATCTCGTGCAGGCGTCGCTGGCCGCGGGCTGCCGGCGCATGATCGCGCAGAGCATCGCCTGGGCGTTCGCGTCGCTGGGCGAGAAGCCCTACGGCGAGGCGCAGCCGCTCGACCTGGCGGCCGAGGGCGCCCGCAAGATCTCGGTGGGCGGGGTGGCCGCGCTCGAGCAGGCCGTGTTCGACACGCCGGAGCTGCAAGGCGCGGTGCTGCGCTACGGCCGCCTCTACGGCCCGCAAACGGGCGCCGACGCGCCGCCCGCGGCGCCGGCGCTGCATGTCAACGACGCGGCGCGCGCGGCGCTGCTGGTGCTGCAGAAGAAGGCCACCGGCGTGTTCAATATCGTCGACGACAACGGCGAGGTATCCAACCAGAAGGCCCGGCGCGAACTGGGCTGGGTGCCGGGCGAAGCGCACGTGCAGGCCTGAGGCCGGGGCGCGGCGGGCCGGCCCGCCCGATTGCTCAGCCGGCCGGAAACGCCGCCGTGACGAGCAGCCCGCGCCCGCCCGGCCCGTCGTCGAGCCGCAGCGTCGCGCGGTGCGCGCGCGCGATCTCGCGCACGATCGCCAGCCCGAGCCCGCTGCCTGGCAGCGGCGAGGCGCGGAAGAACGGCTCGAACACCTTCTCGCGCAGCCCGGCGGCGATGCCCGCCCCCTCGTCGGCAACGGCGAGCCGCACCGCCTCCGGCGCGGCCTCGAGCGAGACCGTCACGGTACCGCCCTCGGGCGAATAGCGGATCGCGTTGTCGACCAGATTGAACACCAGCACCGCCAGCAGTTGCTCGTTGCCGTTCACGAACGCATCGGGCGCGTCGAGCCGGGCGGCCAGCTCCACGCGGCGCCGCTGGGCGAGCAGCGCGAGCTGCTCGATGGTGCCGGTCGCGATCGCGCGCAGGTCCACCTTCACGCCCGCGTATTGCGCGTAGTCGGCCGCCTCGGCCTGCGCCAGCGTCAGCAGCTGGTTGGTCAGCGCGACCAGCGAGCGATTGCTGCGGGCCATCGCCTTCAGCGTGTCCTGCACCTGTTCCGGATCGTGCTGGCGGCGCGCGTACTGCAGCTGCGTGCCGAGCAGCGTGAGCGGCGTGCGCAGCTGGTGCGCGGCGTCGGCGATGAAGCGCCGCTGCATGGCGGTCTGTTTCTCGATGATCTCGAGGCACTGGTTGAATGCGCTCACGATCGGCCGCAGCTCGCTGCGCAGCGGCTCCACCTTCACGCGCACCGACGAGGTCAGGACGCGCTCGGGCATGCGCCGCGCGAGCCGCGCGAGCGGCCGCAGCTCGAGCGTGAGCCCGACGCAGACCAGCACCACGGCGATCGTCAGGATCGCGGAGAAATAGAACATCTGCGGGCGCCACAGCGCGTGCACCAGCGCATCGCGCTGCCGCAGCGTGCGCCCCACCGAGATCACCACGCGGCGCGTCACGCCGGCGTCGTACATCGGCCGGATCACCGACACGGCGCGCACCGGCTCGCCGTTCATCACCGCGTCGTACCACTTCGGCGAGACCTCGGGCACCACCTGCGGAAAGTCCGACGTGCCGGCGATCATCGGCCCGCCGATCTCCTGCACGCGAAAGAACACCTGGTCCTCGCGCGGCGTGCTGAGGATCTCGATCGCGCTCGGCGAGACGGCCGCGCTCAGGTCGTTGCCGTCCCAGCCGACATTGCCGGCCATCACGCGCGCGGCCGACAGCAGCACCTCGTCCTGCAGCAGGTTGGCGGTGCGCCACGCGTTGCTGCGCGTGATCAGGCCGGCCGCGACGATGAACACCGTCATCGGCAGCGCCAGCCAGATCAGCAGCCGCACGCGCAGGCTATTCATCGGCGGCGCCGTCTTCCAGCAGATAGCCGAGCCCGCGCAGCGTGATGATGGTGGCGCTGCTCGCCTCGAGCTTGCGGCGCAGCCGCGACACGTAGATCTCGATCGCGTCCTCGCTGGTGGGCGCGTCGGCGGCGCTGACCGATTCGGCCAGCGTGGCCTTCGACACCGTCTTCCTGGCGCGCAGCATCAGCGCCTCGAGCACGGCGTGTTCGCGCGGCGTGAGCACGAGCGGCGCATCGTCGATCGCGAACTGCAGGCGGTCCATGTCGTAGACGAGGTTGCCGCAGCGGACCCGGTTCGAGCGCGACGGCGCCTGGCGGCGCGCCAGCACCTTGATGCGCGCCACCAGCTCGCGCGCGTCGAACGGCTTGACGATGTAGTCGTCGGCGCCGGCGCCGAGGCAGACCACCTTCTCGTCCACCGCGCCGGTGGCGGTCAGGATCAGCACCGGGGTGGCGTCGCCGCGCTCGCGCATGCGGCGCAGCACGGTCTTGCCCGAGACCCCGGGCAGGTTCAGGTCGAGCAGCACCACGTCGTAGGTCGACGCCCGCAGCGCATCCTCGGCGGCCTCGCCGGCGCCGACGCGATCGAGCATGAAGCCGTCGTGCGTCAGCGTCATCGCCAGCCAGTGCGCCAGCTCCTCATTGTCCTCGACGAGCAGCAGCCTCACGCGCCCTCCCGCTACGATTCGAATCAGGCGAGCCGATACTGTTCGCGGGCGGATTTCGTCCGGTACAGCAGCAGCGTCGCCACCATGCCGCACACGGCGGCCGCGCCCATCCACGCGCCCGGTGCGGCCTTGTCGCCGGTGGCATGGATCAGCCAGGTGGAGATCGCCGGCGTGAAGCCGCCGACCATCGTGGCCAGACTATAGGCCATCGAGAAGCCGGTGGAGCGCACCTTGGCCGGCATCAGCTCGGTCAGCGCCACCACCATCGCGCCGTTGTACCACGCATAGAGCAGCGAAAGCCACAGCTCCACGGCCAGCAGCTTGCCGAACGACGGCGCGTGGATCAGCCACTGCACCGCCGGATAGGCGGTAAACACGGTCAGGATGGTGAACGCCAGCATCACCGGGCGCCGGCCCACGCGGTCGGACACCGCGCCCGAGATCGGCAGCCAGATGAAGTTCGAGACGCCCACGCAGGCCGTGACGAGCAGCGCGTCGAACGACGACATCTTCAGCACCACCTTGCCGAAGGTGGGCGTATAGGCGGTGATCAGGTAGAACGAGGTGGTGGTCATGATCACCAGGCCCATGCCGGCCAGGATCAGCCCGGCGTTGGCGACGATGGTGCGGGTGATCTCGCCGATGCTGGGATGGTGCTTGCGCGCGGCGAATTCGTCCGACTCCTGCAGCGTGCGGCGGATGTAGAACAGGAACGGCACGATCAGGCAGCCGACCAGGAACGGCACGCGCCAGCCCCAGCTCGTCATCTGCTGGGCGGGCACGAACGCGTTGAGCAGCACGCCGAGCGAGGCCGCGAACACCACCGCCACCTGCTGGCTGGCCGACTGCCACGAGCAGAAGAAGCCGCGGTTGCCGCGCGAGGCGATTTCGGCCAGGTAGACCGACACGCCGCCGAGTTCGGCGCCGGCCGAGAAGCCCTGCAGCAGCCGGCCGAACAGCACGATGGCCGGCGCCACCAGGCCGATGCTCTGGTAGCCGGGCACGAACGCCACGCACATGGTGCCCACCGCCATCAGCGAGAGCGACAGGATCAGCCCCTTGCGGCGGCCGTGGCGGTCCATGTAGGCGCCCAGCACGATCGCGCCGATCGGGCGCATCAGGAAGCCCGCGCCGAACACGGAGAACGCCAGCATCAGCGAAACGAACTCGTTGCCGGACGGGAAGAACGTCGCCGCGATCGCGGCCGCGTAATAGCCGTAGACGGTGAAGTCGTACATCTCCAGGAAATTGCCGCTGACGGCGCGAAACACCGAACGCGCGCGCGAATCGCGCCGCTCGACTTGGATGACTGCTGACATGGGGACCTTCCTTGCGCTGTGCGCCTGTTGCCGCGGCGGCCCCGGCGGGCCGCCTCCACGGCGAAGAAAAACGATGAAACGACGACGAAGCGGGCAGCTCACGCGGCCGTCGCCGCGGGCGGCGGCCCCGTCGGGCGAGCCGCATGAGCGCCTTGCCGGCCTGCCGGCGCGGCTCCGGCAGCCGATGCGCGGCCTCGACGCCGTCGAGCCCGTAGCGGCCGTCGAGCTCGATGCCGGGCGCGCAGCCAATCCGCATCGGGCGGGCCCGCGAATCGCGGCGCCTGCCCTGGCGCGGCGGGACGCCCGGCCAGCCGATGCCGGCAGCCGCGAGCCTCATCAGCACCTCGCCCGGACCCGGCACGGGCACGGGCACGGGACTCTCGACGCGGCACAGGGCCGTCTGGCTCGATTCGAATCGCTCTCATCGGTGTTACATCACGCGTTCCGGCGCCGCGGCAGCCGGTTCAATGAAACGCTTCCTGCTGCGTGCCGTCGACGAACGCATTCGTGTAGGTACGCGACAAGTCGACATGCCGCGCCATCAGGCCGGTTCCCGTCGATACCAGAACCTTCAGCACGGTGGCCGGGGCATCCGCGGGCATCCGGCCGTCCGCCGAAAACGACGGCTTGGCCAGCGCGAGCGCGGACACGTAGCCGGCGCGGTCCTTGCCGACCAGCCCGGGCGGCAGCACGGCGGCGATCTGCCCGGCATCGTGGCTGCCGATGAAGCGCAGCGCACGCACCAGCGCGTGCACCACCCGCGCGGTCTCGTCGCGATGCGCGAGCGCCCAGCTGCGGCGCAGGTACAGGCACGCGCCGACATAGGTGCCGCCCAGCTGCGCGCGCGAGCCCTCCACGCTGCGCAGGTCCACCAGCACGCGCGCCGCGCCGCTCGACAGCAGGCGCGTGGCGGTCGGCTCCTCGACCATGCCGGCGTCGATCGTGCCCTGCTCGATCGCCTCGACGAAACGCGTGTCCGAGGCGAGCGGCACCACCGTGTAGTCGCCGGGCGCCACGCCGGCGCGCGCGGTCAGATAGCGCGTGAGCAGCCAGGTGGAGGCGCCGAAGCCGGTCACGCCGAGCCGGCGGCCGCGCGCCTCGTCGACCGAGGTCATCGCGGCGCCGGCGGCGGGCCGCGTGGACGCCAGCTCCGCGAGGCCGGCCGCGCGCACGAACACCGCCACCGACAGCACGTCCTGGCCGCGGCTCTGCAGGTCGATCGTGTGGTCGTAGAAGCCCACCGCGCCGTGGATCGCGCCCGCGATCAGCTCGGTGGAGGTGTCGATGCCGGCCGGCACCGACAGCACGCGCACGTCGAGCCCTTCGTCGCGGAAATAGCCGAGCCGGTCGGCCAGCACGACCGGCAGATAGAAGATCTTGGACATCCCGCCCATCATCAGCTTGATCGGCTCGGCGCCGGCCGGCACCGCGAACGTCGCGCCGCCGGCGGCGAGCACGAACGCCAGCATGCCGGATCGCAACCATCGACCGAGATGACGGGCCAGGGAACGCATCGGGAAAACTGTCTCCTTCTCGCGGTGCCGACGCCGCGCTTGTGTTCGGGAACTCCGGTCGGCCAGGCCGCGCGGCGGAAAACGGGATAACGCGCAGGCGCCGCGCCAACGGTGCCAAGTATAAAAATCGGACGCTTTCTGGTTGCCTTCGGCGCCTCGCGAGTTTTGTCGGTATTTACCCTCGGCGGCGCCCGCCCCTGATCGCCCCTGATCGCCCCTGATCGCCCCAACCCGCGCCCCTGACCGCCACGGTCGGCCGGCCGCTCGTGGCGCCGGTGCGACGTGCTCGCCTGCGTTTGACCGCCGGCAACAGGCGGCGCCGAGCTCGCCGCGCAAGGACTGCCGGTTCGCCCCGACCTCTCGCGCGCCCTCGGCCGGGCGTCCGGCCCGCGCTTTCGGCCCGCGCTTTCGCGCCGCGGCCGCCGGGTAGCGAGCCGGGCGGCGCCCGGCCGCCTCGCCCGGGACGAATCCGCCCGACGCGCGCGATTGGTGAGATTATCTCATTTTCTTATTGAATTCCCTTCACCGGTTTAAACGCTACGATCCGCGCACCGCCTCCGGCCCGCGCGCGGGCCACGATCCTGTCCATCCGCGAATCGATTCTCTCTCCCATGACCAGCACCTCCGGCATCGTCGAACACGACGTGGCCCGCCCCTGCGTTGCCGTCTCGCCTGCCCAGACGCGCCGTGCCCTGCTTGCCCTCGCCGTCGGCGGCTTCGGCATCGGCACCGGCGAATTCGTGATCATGGGCCTGCTGCCCGACGCGGCACGCGACCTCGCCATCACGATCCCGCAGGCGGGCCACCTGATCAGCATCTACGCGCTCGGCGTGGTGATCGGCGCGCCGCTGTTGGCCGTGCTGGGCGCACGCTGGGCGCGGCGCAGCTTCCTAGTCGGGCTGATGCTGGTGTTCGCGCTCGGCAATCTGGTCAGCGCCGTCGCGCCCGGCTTCGCGTCGATGGCGCTCGCGCGCTTCCTGACCGGCTTCCCGCACGGCACCTTCTTCGGCGTCGCGGCGCTGGTCGCGGCCGGGCTCGTGCCGCGCGAGCGGCGCACCCAGGCCGTGGCGCTGGTATTCCTCGGCCTGACGGTGGCCACGCTGCTCGGCGTGCCGGTCGTGGCCGCGATCGGCCAGTGGCTGGGCTGGCGCCTCGCCTTCGCGATCGTCGGCGCGATCGGCCTGCTCTCGGCACTGCTGGTGCGGCGCTGGGTGCCGTTCATGCCCGGCGACGCGGGGGCGAGCCCGCTGCGCGAACTGGGCGCGCTGCGCAGCCGGCAGGTGATGTTCACGCTCGGCATCGGCGCGATCGGCGCGGGCGGCGTGTTCTCGGTATTCAGCTACGTGAAGCCGACCATGACCGAGCTCGCGCATCTGCCGGTCGCGCTGGTGCCGGTGGTGCTCGCGCTGTTCGGGCTCGGCATGGTGACGGGCAACCTGGCCGGCTCGCGCTTCGCCGACCGCGCGCTGGAGAAGACCGTGCGCTACGTGCTGATCTGGGCCGTGGTGGTGATGGGCGCCTATACCTTCAGTTCGCACAGCGCCGTGTTCGGGCCGCTCACGGTCCTGCTGGTGGGCACCATCGTCGCGCTGGCCGCCACGCTGCAGACGCGGCTGATGGACGTGGCCGGCGACGCGCAGACGCTCGCCGCGGCGCTGAACCACGCCGCGTTCAACATCGCCAACGCGCTCGGTGCCTGGCTCGGCGGTCTCACCATCGACGCGGGGCTCGGCTGGTCGTCCACCGGCTGGGTCGGCAGCCTGCTCGCGCTGGCCGGGATCGGCGTCCACGCCTGGGCGCTCGCCGACCAGCGCAAGCGGCACGGCTGAGGCCGGGCCGAAGCCGGGCAGCTCGGCCGCGCGCCCGGCGGCATGCGGCACGCGACATGCGGCATCGGGCGACCGGCAAGCGCACGCGCCCGGTTCGATCCGCACGGCGCCCGCCGCCCGGGAGCCTCGCCCACCGCGCCCGCCGCGGCACCCGCCGGCCCGGGCACCCCATCGTGCCGGCCTGCCGCCGCAACGGCGCGGCAAGCGCGCGCAGCGCATTGATCGCCGGTCTAGACTGGCGCTTTCAACCCGCCAAGCGAGATCAGCATGAACATCGAAACCACCCGCATCGCGGGCATCGACACGCCGGTGTCGCGCATCGGCCTGGGCACCTGGG
Organism: Burkholderia glumae LMG 2196 = ATCC 33617; assembly: GCF_000960995.1. Lineage (NCBI taxonomy): Bacteria > Pseudomonadati > Pseudomonadota > Betaproteobacteria > Burkholderiales > Burkholderiaceae > Burkholderia > Burkholderia glumae. The sequence continues at coordinate 510,091 of NZ_CP009435.1, forward strand.
CGATCGGCGGCTGGATGTGGGGCGGCACCGACGACCGGCAGTCGATCGCCACCGTGCGCCAGGCCGTCGAGCAGGGCATCAACCTGATCGACACGGCGCCCGTCTACGGCTTCGGCCATGCCGAGTCGATCGTCGGCGAGGCGCTCGCGGGCATCCGCGACCAGGCCGTGATCGCCACCAAGGTCGCGCTCGAGTGGAACGCCGACGAGCAGGTCATGCGCAATGCCAGCGTCGCGCGGATCCGCCGCGAGATCGAGGATTCGCTGCGCCGGCTGCGCACCGACCGCATCGACCTCTATCAGGTCCACTGGCCCGACCCGCTGGTGCCGTTCGAGGAGACCGCCGCCGAACTCGAACGCCTGCGCCGCGACGGCAAGATCCTCGCGATCGGCGTGAGCAACTACAGCCCGGCGCAGATGGAGCGATTCGCCTCGGCCGCGCCGCTGGCCACCGTGCAGCCGCCTTACAACTTGTTCGAGCGCGCGATCGAGGCCGACGTGCTGCCGTATGCGCAGCAGCATGGGCTGCAGGTGCTGGCCTACGGCGCGCTGTGCCGCGGCCTGCTGTCGGGGCGGATGACGGCCGACACGCGCTTCCAGGGCGACGACCTGCGCCGCACCGATCCGAAGTTCCAGGCGCCGCGCTTCGCGCAATACCTGGCGGCGGTGGACGCGCTGGCGGGCCTCGCCCGCGAGCGGCACGGCAAATCGGTGCTGGCGCTCGCGATCCGCTGGGTGCTGGACCAGGGGCCGACCATCGCGCTGTGGGGCGCGCGCAGGCCGGAGCAGCTGAGCGGCATCGGCGACGCGTTCGGCTGGCGGCTCGACGCGCGCGATCTGGCCGACATCGACGCGCTCCTGGCGCGGCACGTGACCGACCCGGTCGGGCCGGAATTCATGGCGCCGCCGCTGCGCACGGCCTGAGCCGCACGACCAGGGCCGCGCCGCCCAAATCGCAGGGCCGCGGAGCCGGCCGCCGCGCACAGCATTTATCCAAGCGCCGCGGTGGACAAGTGCTGTGCGCACGGGCGGCGCGCCGCCGTGCGGCGGTGCCGGCGCCTGCTGCCGGCGCGCCCGTCAGGCCAGCCGCGGATAGCCGAGCGCCGCGGCCTCGTCGGCCATCCGCGCGATCGGTTCGTAATCGGCCTCCTCCAATGCCTCGAAGCCGCGCAGGCGCAGCGCCCGCGCGCGCGCCGGATCGGCGCGGCACGCCGCGTCGAGCGCCTCGCGCAGCCAGCCGGCCTGGTGGTCGCCGAGACGGCGCGAGGCGATGAGCGGCAGCCCCGGCGCGCCCGCGCTCGCGCCGATCACGCGAATCTCGCGCAGCCGCTCGGGCTGGGCGTCGCGCAGATAGGCGAAGGTCACGCAGTCGATCGCCGCGCAATCGGCCCGGTCCGCCGCCAGCGCGTCGAGCACGTTGCGATGCGAGCCGAACGCCGTGACCGAGGCGAAGAATCGCCCGCCCTGCGCGAGCGGCGCGACGGCATGGCGAAACGCGTTCATGCCGCTGTGCGAATCGTTGCCGTTGCAGGCCGCGCGCAGGCCCCGGCAGGCGGCCAGCGTGGTGGCGCCGCCCGCCTGCGCGGCGGCCGACACCACCAGCACGCTCGAATACCGGGCGCCGTCGCAGCCCTCGGCGTCGAAGCACGGCGTCGCGATCAGCCGCGCAAGCCCGGCGAGCCCGAGCATCCGAAACGGATAGCCGCAGGTCTGCGACAGCAGCAGATCGGCGCGGCGCCAGAGCGGCATCAGTTCGCCGAACGGCTCGCCGAGCACGCTGACCTCGCGCGTGCCGCCGCGCCGCGCGAACGCCTCGAGCGCATCGTCGAGCAGTGCGCGCCAGAGCGCGCCATGGCGCGGCGTCACGTTGTACATCGGCAGTCCGGCGATCCATCGGCTCATGCGCGGCGGCTCCTGGCCAGCAGGTTCGGAAAAGGTGGCGTGGCGGGCCCTCATTCTGCGCCCGGATCGCGGCGGCCGCGCGCCTGATGCCTGATAAGCAAATGCGAATTCGTTGCTTGGTGGCGCGCCGCCGCTTCGCTAGAGTGAGCGCTGCGTCACGCGAACCGCGAGCGAGCCGGGTCCGGCACCCGCCGTCGAGGCGCCGCCCCGCATCCCGCGCGCCGCCCCGCCTTCCCGACATGGCCGAATATTTCGACGTAGACCACGCCAACCAGATCCGCGCGCTCGGCGCCCGCTTCGCCGCGCGCACCGAGTGGCCGACCTGGCTGCTGATCGCGACCATCTACGGCGGCTGGCTCGGCGTCATGCTGCTGGTGCGCGCCGGCGCGCTGCCGTTCGCGGCGGCCGCGCCGATGCTGATCGTGCTGGCGGCCTGGCAGATGTCGCTGCAGCACGAGCTGCTGCACGGCCATCCCACGCGCCTCGACTGGCTGAACCGGCTGCTCGCCTATCCGCCGCTCGCGATCTGGTATCCGTACACCTGCTATCGCGACACGCATCTCGCGCACCATCGCGACGACGATCTGACCGTGCCCGGCGTGGACCCGGAAGGCAATTACCTGCCGCGCGGGCAATGGGCGACGCTGCCGCGCTGGCGGCGCGCGCTGTGGGTGCTGCGCAAGACCTTCGTCGGGCGGCTCGTGGTGGGGCCGCCGATGAGCGTGGCCGCGACGCTCGCCGACGCGCTGCGGCGCATCCGGCGCGGCGAGCGCGGCGCCCTGCGCATGTGGGCCACGCACGGCGCCTGCGTGGCGGCGCTGCTGGCCTGGGTGCAGCACTCGGCCGGCATCGCCTGGTGGGTCTACCTGCTCGCCGTGAGCTGGCCGGCGCTGTCGCTCGCGATGGTGCGCTCGCTGCACGAGCATCGCGCCGCGGTCCATCCGAAGGCACGCATCGCGATCAACGAGGCCGGCCTCGCGATGCGCCTGCTCTACCTGAACAACAATTACCATCTGGTGCATCACGATCTGCCCAGCCTGCCGTGGTTCCAGCTGCCGGCCGCGTACCGGATGCGTCGCGAGGCCTACCTGGCCAAGTGCGACGGCTTCGTGATCCGCGGCGGCTATCTGGAGCTGCTGCGCCGCTACGCGTGGCGGCCGACCGACGCGCCCGAGCATCCGTTCCGGCACGCCACGGCCGCGCTCTCGAGCGGCGGCGGCCGGATCGCGGTGATCGAGGGGTGCCTGCAGATCAGCAGCTGAGGCGGCGCAAGCACGGCATGCGGGGCGTTCGCCATCGCACCGGCCGGCCGAGGCCGGCTCGTCCTGCCGACAGCCGGCCTCGCGCGGCGCGCGGCGCGCGGGCGAGGCGGCGCTATGCCCGTTCGAGCCGGTTGCCGCCCAGCGATTTCGCGCGGTACAGCGCGCCGTCGGCACTGGCCAGCAGGTCGGCCAGCAGCAGCGCCGGCGGGAGGGGCGGCGGGAGGGGCGGGGTGCCGGCCTCGTCGGCGGCCAGACCGATGCTGACGGTGGCCCGGATCTCGAGGCCGTCGCCGCGGCTGTCGATCGTCTCGGCGAAGCGGCGCGCGACGGCCCTGCCCAGTGCCGCCGCGCGCTGCGCATCGGCACCGGCCAGCAGCGCGGCGAACTCCTCGCCGCCGAGGCGCGCGACGATGGCGCCCTCGCCCAGCTCGCCGCGCACGACTTCCGCGAAAGTCTTCAGCACCTCGTCGCCGGTCTTGTGGCCGTGACGGTCGTTGATGCGCTTGAAGTGATCCAGGTCGAAGGCCAGCACGGCGAGCGCCTGCCGCCCCGCCGCCGCGGCCACCACGCGCTCGCCCTCCTCGAAGAACCAGCGGCGGCTGCCGAGCCGCGTCAGGTAGTCGGTACGCGATTCGCGCAGCAGCTCGCCATGCGTCTCCTCGCGCACCAGCCGCAGCAGCGTCATCGGCAGCACCACCGAATAGAGCACGCCCTCGTACATCGTGAGCTGGCTGGCGGCCAGCACGAACGACGGCCCGAATTCCCTCGCGAGCCAGGGCAGCGCGAGCGCGCGGGCCAGATAGAGCAGCGCATGCAGGCCCGTCACCGCAACCGCGATGCGCCAGGCCGGGAGCACGCGCAACGCCGCGTTGCGCAGCAGTTCGCGCGTGGTCATGGCACTCGCCAGCGCGATCGGAATCGCACTCAGATAGAGCCACATGGTCTGCTGCCCGCGCGTGCCGGCCACGACCCAGGCCAGCGCCAGCAGCGCGACCAGGCCCAGCGAAGCGCCGCGCCGACACCTGCCGTTCAGGATGGCCACGCCGTCCAGGATCAGCAGGTAGCCGGACACCATCACCAGGTTGGCGAGCGCCGACCCCCACGCGCCGGGCAGGCGGCCCCGCACCAGCACCACGGCGCAGCCGATCGCGAGCGTCGCATAGCCCGCCGCGAACGTGCGCAGCGCCCGGCTGCGATTGGGATGGGTGCGATGTTCCCAGAACGTCATGCCCGCGCTGGCAAGCAGCGTTCCGATCGCGAGGAAATAAAAAGTAAGAAGGTCGACGTGCATCGCTGACGAAAGAACTGATGCCGGCACCGCACGGCAGCAGCGGCATTCTACGCTGGCGCTTCGACACCGCCGTGATGGTCAAATTTCGGTGCGTGCCGGGACGCGGCCGCGCGTTCGACGCGGCGCGCGCCGCCTGCGTGCCCGGCGGCGCGGCCGCGCCGGCGGCGTGCCGCGAGACACGCCGCTTGCCCTGCCCGGGCAGCACGGCGACGCCTGCGAAGCGGCACGGCGCGGCCGCTTTGCGCCGGCCACGAAGCCCGCGCCGGCAAGGGCGCGGCGCGCGCCCGGGGGCTCGCGCCGGCACGCGCGGCGACCCGTCGGCGACGGGAGCCGCGGGCCGGCCCGCCAGCCGGGCCGCGCATGGCACGCGGCGCGCCGATTCCCGCTTGTTCGGCGAGCGCCCGCGCGCTTATCATCGTGCCGTACCGCGGCGCCCGCGCCTGCCTCGCCGGGCGGCGAAGCGGGATGCCGGCCTTGCACCGCCCCACCCCCACGATCGAACGCCGATGCTCGCGCTCCTGTTGCTGATACCGCTTCTGGCCGGCCTGATCGCCGGCTTCCGGGACGGCGTGCTGGCCGGCCTCGCCGCCGGCGCGGTGGCCACCGTCGCCGAACTCCTGCTGCTGTCGGTGGCGGGCGTGCTGGCCCGGCGCCGCGACGCGAAGGCCGCCGCGCGCCGCGCCGCCGCCGCGGAAGACGCCGAGCGGCTCGCCGCTCCCGATCCGCTGGCCGCCGAGCCCTCCGCCGCGCCCGGGATCGATGCGCACGCATCCACTCCGGCCCCGGCGCGCTCGCCCGCGGCACGCCTGGCCGAGATCCGGGCGCGCCGCCCCGACGACCGGCCGCGCCCGATCGACCTGCTGCCAAGCCCGCTCGGCAGCCGCTCCGCATTCCTCGGCGCCGACCAGGGCCAGCCGCTGCCGGCCTTCCTCGGCGACTACGCGAGCTACCAGCGCATCGTGCTCGACGTGGACCTGCGCGCGACCTCGCCCGGCGCCGTTCATCGCCAGCTCTACGCGGGCCTGCGCGCGGCCTGCCTCAAGCACGTCGACATCGACGACAATCCGGCCGAACAGCAGCCCGGCATCGCGCCGCTCGACGATCTGCCCGAGCACTTCGAGGCCCTCAAGCGCGCCGACGACACGCTGTTCGTCGCGTTCCGCAGCCGGGACGCGCGCTGGGCCGGCTTTCGGCTCGGCCGCGACAGCTTCCGCTTCCCGCTCGACCGGCTCGCCGGGCTCGCGCTGAACGTCGGCATCCCGGCCAAGGGCGCAGGCGGCTACGAGATCGAGGCGGTGTTCGACCGGCCGCGCCGCGACACCGAGGCCGAGGCCGACTGGCAATGGCACGGCAGCGCGTTCCAGCCCTCGCTGCCCTATGCCGACCGCCACTCGTTCGCGCTGCTCTACGCGCTGACCACGATCGCGCAGCTGTTCGACGTGCGGATCGTCTGCTCGACGTTCTCCGACTGCTGAGCGGCGGGCCGCCGGCACGCCGTCGCACGCTCGCGCGCGCCACGCGAGCCCGCAAGCAGCCCGCCTTGGCGCGGCAGCCGCTCGCAGCCACCGCGCGTGGCTGCCGGCCCCTCCGGGGGCGCGCCGCCCGACCGAATCGCCCGGCCGAATCGCCCCCGGCGTGGCCCGCCTGTCGCAGCCGTGCGCAGCGCCCGTTGCTCTCTCCGAGGCCCGCTCCGAGGCCCGCTCCGAGGCCCGCTCCGAGGCCCGCCCGCGGCGCCTCGCGGACGCATCCGAAGGGAGCGCGGCACCCCGCTTCGCCCGCCCCGGCCGACGGCCGCGCCGTCCCCTAAATGCGCCCCCAATTCTCCGTTCCGGCGGCGGTTGCATCCGCGTCACAGTCCACGATTTTCTGTCCCACCGTATCTCGAATTCAGGACTACACTGGTCGCGTTGCGGCGCGGGGGTCGGACGATTTGCGCCGTCGGGGAGATGCCATGAATCGGCCGGTTATCCGAATCCCGCTGCGCGCCGCCCGCACCGCCATGCCGGTCTGGAAGCGCGTCAAATGGTTGCTGGTCGCGGCCGTGCTGATCGCACTGGTGGTGGTGGCGCGGCTTTGTCAGATCGAATTCGCGACCTCCCGGTGGCAGGCGCGCTACCTCTCCAGCCTCGCCGGCGACGTCGGCTACACGATGGGCCCCGGTCCCAGCGACAGCATCCGCTACCCGGCGGGCGGCCCCTACGACCTGCGCCTCGGTTATTCCCAGCTGCCCGAGTTCGAACCTCGCCTCGTCGCGCGCGGCTACACGATCGCGGCGCAGGCGCGCGGCTCGGAGCGGCTGCTCTCGCTGGCCGACCAGGGCCTCTTCGTGCCTTACGCGGAAAAGGACCAGGCCGGCCTCACGGTGCGCGACGCGCGCGGCGAGCCGATCTACGACGCCACGTTCCCGCACCGCGTCTATCCGGACTTCGATGCGATACCGCCGCTGGTGGTGCGCTCGCTGCTGTTCATCGAGGACCGCTACCTGCTCGATCCCGACGCGCCGAATCGCAACCCGGCGATCGACTGGCGCCGCTTCGGCCGCGCGCTGTCCGACCAGGCGCTGCGCTACGTGAACCCCCACCAGCAAACGCCGGGCGGCAGCACGCTGGCCACCCAGATCGAGAAGTTCCGCCATTCGCCCGACGGGCGCACCGCCACGCCGCCCGAGAAGCTGCGCCAGATCGCGTCGGCCTCGGTGCGCGCCTATCTCGACGGCCCGCAGACGCTGCCGGCACGCCGCCAGATCGTGGTGCGCTACCTGAACTCGGTGCCGCTCGCGGCGCGCGCGCACGTGGGCGAGGTGACGGGCATCGGCGACGGCCTGGCGGCCTGGTACGGACGCGATTTCGGCGAGGTGAACCGCATCCTCGCCGCGCCGCCCAGCGAGGCGAACCGCGCCGAGCAGGCCGGCACCTATCGCGAGGTGCTGTCGCTGCTGATCGCGCAGCGCGCGCCGTCGTTCTTCCTCAATCGCGGCTATGCCGACCTGCAGAAGCTGACCGACAGCTATCTGCGGCTGCTCGCCAACGAAGGCGCGATCACGCCGGCGCTGCGCGACGCGGCGCTGGCCGCTCGCATCGAACGGCACGCGCCGCCCGCGCTGCCGGCCCAGGCGTCCTACGTGACGCGCAAGGCGATCACCTCCACGCGCTCGCGGCTGCTCGGCGCGCTCGGCCTGTCGAGCACCTACCAGCTCGACCGGCTCGACCTCGACGCCACCGTCACGCTCGACAACGCCGTGCAGCAGGCCGTGGCCGACCAGCTCGCGGCCGTGACCACGCGCGACGGCGCCAGGCAGGCCGGCCTGATCGGCCAGCAGATGCTGCGGCCCGGCGACGATCCCTCGAAGATCTCGTACAGCTTCACGCTCTACGAACGGCAGGGCGGCGCGAACCTGCTGCGCGTGCAGACCGACAGCGTGGACCAGCCGTTCGACGTCAACCGCGGCGCGCGCCTGAACCTCGGCTCGACCGCGAAGCTGCGCACCGTGCTGACCTACCTGCAGATCGTCTCGCGGCTGCACGACCAGTACGCGCCGCGCTCCACCGAAGAGCTCAGGCGCGTGCAGCCCGACCCGCAGGACCCGCTCACGCGCTGGTCGCTCGACTACCTGATCGGCGCGCGCGACCGCTCGCTTGCGCCGATGCTCGATGCCGCGCTCGAACGCAAGTACTCGGCCTCGCCCGGCGAGACGTTCTACACCGGCGGCGGAGCACAGACCTTCACCAACTTCGAGAAGAGCGAGGACGGCCAGATCCTGACGATCCGGCTCGCGTTCCGCGACTCGGTCAACCTCGTGTTCGTGCGGCTGATGCGCGACATCGTGCGCTACGAGATGGTGCAGGCCGCGGGCCTGTCGGCGCAATGGCTCGACGATCCGGACCTGCGCGCGCGCTACCTCGCGCAGTTCGTCGACCAGGAAAGCCGCGTCTACGTGAAGCGCTTCTACGTGCAGTACGCGGGCAAGCCGCCCGACGACGCGCTCGCGCTGATGCTCAGGACGGTACGCAAGACGCCGCCGAAGCTGGCCACCGTGCTGCGCAGCGTGGCGCCGGACGCACCGCGCCCGTGGTTCGACACGCAAATGAAGACGGCGCTGAAGGGCACGCCGGCCGCCGGCCTCGCCGACGACGAGCTGGCCGCGCTCTACGCGAAGTACGGCGCCGACCGCTTCAGCCTCAACGACCGCGGCTACATCGCCAGCGTGCATCCGCTCGCGCTCTGGACGCTCGCCTACCTGCGCGCGCATCCGGACGCGACGCTCGACGCCGTGCAGGGCGCGAGCCGCGAGGTGCGCGCCGCCTCCTACGCGTGGCTCTACAAGACCCGGTACCACGCCACCCAGGACCGCCGGATCCGCCGCATGGTCGAGCTGCGGGCCTACCAGGAGATCGGCCGGTCGTGGCAGGCGCTCGGCTATCCGTTCGCGGCGCTCACGCCGTCCTACGCCGCCGCGATCGGCGCCTCGGGCGACCAGCCCGACGCGCTCGCGAAGCTGATCGGCCTCGTCGCCAACGGCGGCGCGCAGATGCCCACCGAGAGCATCACGCAGCTCGCGTTCGCGAAGGACACGCCCTTCGAGACGCGCTTCGTGCATGCCGACACCGCGCCGAAGCCGCTGCTCTCGCCCGAGATCGCGGCGGCCGTGCAGCCGATGCTGCGCGACGTGGTGCAGCACGGCACCGGCAAGCGGCTCGCGCAGGGCATGACGTTCCCCGACGGCAGGACGCTCGAGGTGTTCGGCAAGACCGGCACCGGCGACCAGCGCTTCAACGTCTACGCGCCCGGCGCGCGCCTGATCGAATCACGCAAGGTGAACCGCAGCGCGACCTTCGTGTTCGGCATCGGCGAGCGCTTCTTCGGCGTGCTGACGGCCAACGCGCACGAGCCCTACGCCGCGCGCTACGAATACACGAGCGCGCTGGCCGTGCAGTTGCTGAAATCGCTGGCTCCGGCGCTGCAGCCGCTCGTCGAGGGGCCGGACGCGGCGCTGAAGGCGGCGCACGGCACCGCCGGCAGCCCGGCCGGCGCCGACGCGGCGGCGCGCGGCACCACCGCGACGCCCGCCGAGACGGTTTCGCACGGCTGACCGACGCGCGGTGCCGGCCACGGCGGGCCGCAACGACAGGCGGGGCGCCGGCTCGTCAGCGGCGCCCCGCGTGCTCGATGGCGCGCGCCTGGTTGCCCGCGCCGCGCTCAGCAGCGATGCGGCTTGCTCAGCACGATGGTCTCGAACAGCGAGTAGTCCGGGTTCGGCGTCGAGTCGGCGCCGGCCGCGTGGTAGTAGCTGACCGTGATGGTGGTATTGCCGCCCACCTCGCCCGGCTCGTAGTCGAACACGGCGATCCCGTAACCGCTGCCGGCATCACGCCGCGCCGACCAGACCGCGTCCTCGCGCGCATCGGCGCCGGGCCGCACGAAGGTGCCGGCGGTGGCGCCCGGCACCGGCCGGTTCGGCTTGGTGAAGACCATCGCCTGCGGCTGCCCGGTGGCGGGATCGTCGCCATACTTGTCGGTCGGCGCGCTGGTCCCGCCGCCGCCGAGGATCAGGTGGATCGTGCCGTGACGCGTGTCGAAGGTGCGGTCCTCGGGATCGGCGGTGACCACCGGCTTCGGCTGCAGCGTGTCGACCACCGAGCCGGTGGCCGCGTCCACGCCCGCGTGGTGATGGCAGCCGCGCACCGGGAAGCTGCGCTCGTAGTCGTGGTCGTGGCCGCACAGCACGAGATCGACGCCGTAGCGATCGAAGAGCGGCAGCCACGCCTCGCGGATGCCCTTGTCGGAGCCGTTGCCCGACTTCGACGAGCTGAGCGCGTCCTGGTGCATCTGCACCACGATCCAGTCGATCGAACCGTCTTGCGAGGCATGCCGCAGCGTCCGTTCGAGCCAGCGGGTCTGCTCGCCCTGGCTGTAGCCGCGCACGTAGAACGAGGTGCCCGGCGCCACCGGCTCGTGGCCGGTGCTGGCGGCCGGCACCAGCGGCGCGGGGCCGGCCACGAAGGCCGCGCCGTCCTGGTAGACCACGTCGTCGGCGTCGAGCGAGATGAACCGCACCGCGCCCACGCGGAAGGTGTACCAGCGCCCCGGGAAACGCGTGCCGTTGCCGGGCAGCGCGTAGCGCGCGAGGTAGGAATCGAGCCCCTGCGGGCCGTTGTGGAACTCGATCTCGTGATTGCCGGGGCACGGCATCCACGGACGGTTGGCGGCCGAGCTCTGGTTGTTGTTGCCGAAGTCGCGCCAGACGTCGGGCTGGTGCGCGGGATTCAGGTTCGCGTAGCAGAGGTCGCCGTTGAGCAGGTGGAACAGCGGCTGGAAGCGCTCCACCGCCTGCACCGCGAAGCGGCTCTGCGGCGACGACAGCACCCAGCCCGTGTTCGGCGTGGCCAGGTCGCCGTAGCTGGTCCAGCGAAACGGCGCACGCCCGCGCGGCGCGGTGCGAAAGCTGGCAGCGAACGGCCGCGCGGCGTTGGCGTCGTTGTCGGCGGTGACTTCGTAGGCGTAGCGCGAGTCGGCCCGCAGCCCGAGCAGGCGCGCGTGATAGGCAAACACCACCGCGCCGTTCAGGCCGTCGGTGTAGCTGCGCTGCACGGCATGCACCGTGAATGGCCGGCCGGCGTCGCCCGACACGCGCACGCGCGGGTTCGCGGCGGGCGCGAGCGAGGCCCAGGAGATCGTCACCTCGGACGAGGGATCGTCGCCCCAGGTCAGGTGGATCTGCTCGGGCGTGCCGTCCGGCGCGGCCGCGGCCGCGCGCACGGCGCCCAGGCCGCTCGCGGTGGCGAGGCCGGACACGCCGGCCAGCTTCAGGAAACCGCGGCGCGAGACCGCTGCGTGCTGCGACGCATGCGGGCCGGCGGACGGTGCTTCGGGGGGCGTCTGTTTCGACATCGGTGGGCTCCGATCTTGTCTCGTATCGATCGCGCGGCCCGGCCGGGGCGGCCCGAGGGCGGCACGGCCGGGCGCTGCACGAGGGAGGCGACGGCCCTCGCCGTCGCCCGGAACCCCGACGATAGACCGGCAATCGTGACGCGCGGATGTCATGCACGCGGCGCCGGGCCGTGAACCGGGCTCGGTCCGGCCGCCGGCGGCACGCTCAGCGCGCGCGCGTCTTGTTGTCCGGGCGCGGCGCGCGCCGCCGCGGCGCGGCCGGCTTCGGCTCGCCGTCGGCCGGCGGCTCGTGCCTGGTGCCGCGCGCGGCCGGGGCACGGCGCGCGGCGGCGCGGCGCGGCGCCGGTGAAGACGGCGGGGCGGACCCGGACGACGGCCTGCCGATGGCCGTCGCCGCCTCGGCGAGCGCGGCCGGCAGCACGCCGTGCTCGGCGTGCCATTGGCGCAGCAGCGTGCGCGTCTGGCCGTCGATGGTGGCGCGCAGCAGCGCGCCGCGCCCGCCGTCGAACGACTCCCAGCCGAGCAGCGTCAGCGCCGAGCGCTGGGCGATGTGGAACACCGTGAGCTGGCCGAGCAGGCTGAACGCGCGAATCCGCGTGACGGGGCTGTCGGGATCGAGGCCCGAGATGCGGCCGACCAGCTCCGCGCAGACGTCGTTGAGCGGACGCCGGATGCGCTCCATCAGGATCTCGGTGGCCACGTCCGGTTCGAGCCCGGCCTGCTCGCGCGCGAAGAACATGCGCTGGTGAGCCGTCTTGGGCGCCGTGAACATCCGCTCCAGGAGCGCATGCATGATGCCGAGGAACGCGTCGATCAGCGTCTCCACGCCGGCCTGCGCGGCCAGCATCGCGCGCGCGTGGTCGAGCGGCGGGCCGAACGCCCCGCAGGCGCTGTCGGCGATCGCGTCGGCGCAGGCGCGGAACACCCCTTCCTTGTTCTCGAAGTAATACTGCAGCGCCGGCGCGTTGACCCCCGCGCGCGCGGCGATCTCGCGCGTCGAGGCGCCGGCGAACCCGCGCTCGCCGAACAGCTCGATGGCGGCCTCGATGATGCGCTGGCGTGTTTCGTCGCCCCGCGCATAGCCGCTCGACGACGCGCGACGCAGCTTCTTCGCTTCCGTCATAGACCCCTCGCAATTCAAACAGACCACATTCTACTTGACACAAATTTACCAACTGGAATAATTCTTCCGCTTGGAATAATTTGGATACCCGAATGTCGTCGACCCCTCAGGATGCACCGCAAGGCAATCGTCAGGAACCTGCCGCCACGCCGTCTGCGGGCAAGCCTTCCCCCGACACCCCCGCACGCAAGCCGAACCGGCGCCGGATCCTGATCGCGCTGGCCGTGCTCGCGCTGCTCGGCGGCGCGATCTGGCTGCTTCACTGGTGGACCGTGGGCCGCTTCATCGAAAGCACCGACGACGCCTACCTGCAGGCCGACAGCATGACCGCCGCGCCGAAGGTGTCGGGCTACGTGACCGACGTCTACGTGGGCGACAACCAGCCGGTGAAGGCCGGCGCGCCGCTCGTGAGGCTCGACGTGCGCCAGTATCAGGTCGCGCTGCAGCAGGCGCGAGCCACCGTGGACGCGCGCCGCGCCGACATCGCGCGCGCCGAGGCCGACATCGCCCAGCAGCGCGCCAACCTCGAGCAGGCCCAGGCGCAGGCGCGCGTGTCGAGCATCAACCTGCATCACGCGAGCGACGAGTACGCGCGCTACGCGCCGCTCGCCGCGACCGGCGCCGAGACCCGCGAGCGCATCGCCGATCTCAGGAACACGCGCGACCAGGCGCAGGCCACGCTGGCCGCCAACACGGCGTCGATCGCCGCGGCCCGCACCCAGATCGCCGCCAGCACCGCGCAGCTGCAGCAGGCGCGGGCGCAGCTCGAGGCCGCGCAGGCGAGCGCCGCGCAGTCGCAGCTCGACCTCGACAACACCGTGGTGCGCAGCACGCTGGACGGCCGGGTCGGCGACCGCACCGTGCGCGTGGGCCAGTACGTGCAGCCCGGCACGCGGCTGCTGACCGTGGTGCCGGTGCAGAGCCTCTATCTGGTGGCGAACTTCAAGGAAACCCAGCTCGGCCGGATGCGCCCGGGCCAGCCCGTCACGCTGCACGTGGACGCGCTGCCGGGCCGCGAACTGCACGGCCGGGTCGAGAGCTTCGCGCCCGGCACCGGCGCGCAGTTCGCGCTGCTGCCGCCCGAGAACGCCACCGGCAACTTCACGAAGATCGTGCAGCGCGTGCCGGTGCGGATCCACGTCGACACCGACGACCAGGCGCGCCGCGTGCTGCTGCCGGGCCTGTCGGTGACCGTCGACGTCGATACGCGCGACGACGGGAACCAGCATGGCTGAGTCCGCCACGCCGGCCGGCGCACCGGCCGCCCCCGCCCCGGCCGCCGAGCGCGCCACCGCCTCCGACTGGATCGCGGTGGCAGCCGGCTCGCTCGGCGCGCTGATGGCCACGCTCGACATCTCGATCACCAACTCGGCGCTGCCGCAGATCCAGGGCGAGATCGGCGCGACCGGCACCGAGGGCACCTGGATCTCCACCGGCTACCTGATGTCGGAAATCGTGATGATCCCGCTCGCCGCATGGCTCACGCGCGTGTTCGGGCTGAAGAACTTCCTGCTCGCCTCGTCGGTGCTGTTCATCGCGTTCTCGATGATCTGCGGCTGGTCGAACACGCTCGCGCTGATGGTGGTCGGCCGGATCGGCCAGGGCTTCACGGGCGGCGCGATGATCCCGACCGCGCAGACCATCATCCGCACCCGGCTGCCGCCCTCGCAGCTGCCGGTGGGCATGACGCTGTTCGGCCTGATCGTGCTGCTCGGGCCGCTGTTCGGGCCGGTGCTGGGCGGCTGGCTGGCCGAGAACGTCAGCTGGAGCTGGTGCTTCTTCATCAACCTGCCGGTGTGCCTGCTGCTGATCACGCTGCTGGTGGTGGGCCTCAGCTCCGACAAGCCGCAGTGGCGGCAGTTCTTCGACGCCGACTGGGTCGGCATCGCGGGCCTCGCGATCGGGCTGTCGTCGCTGACGGTGGTGCTCGAGGAAGGCCAGCGCGAGCGCTGGTTCGAGTCGCAGATGATCGTCACGCTGAGCTGGGTCTCGTTCGCCGGCATGCTGCTGATCGCGATCTCGCAGCTCACGGCCAGGCGGCCGATCCTGCGGCTCTCGCTGATGCGCAACCCGCGCTACGCGAGCGTGATCCTGATCGTCGCGGCGGTCGGTGCCGGCCTGTACGGCGTGTCGTACCTGCTGCCGCAGTTCCTCGCGATCGTGTCCGGCTACAACGCCGAGCAGGCGGGCGAGATCATGCTGCTGTCGGGCCTGCCCGCGTTCCTGATGATGCCGATCCTGCCGAGGCTGCTCGGCAAGGTCGATTTCCGGATCCTCGTGATCACCGGGCTGCTGCTGTTCTTCCTGAGCTGCATGCTCGACATCTCGCTGACCGCGCAGAGCGTCGGCCACGACTTCGTCTGGTCGCAGCTGATCCGCGGCGTGGCCCAGATGCTCGCGATGATGCCGCTGAACCAGGCCTCGATGGCCGCCGTCTCGCGCGAGGAATCGGGCGACGCGGCCGGGCTCTACAACATGGCGCGCAATCTCGGCGGCTCGATCGGGCTGGCCATCATCGGCACCATCATCGACCGGCGCACCACGTTCCATACCGCCGCGCTGCGCGAGTCGCTCAGCGCCAACTCGCCGGTCGGGCAGGAGCGCATCGCCAGCTATGCGGCGAGCTGGTTCGCGCGCACCGGCGACATGGCCTACTCGAAGCTGCGCGCGCTCGGCCAGATCGCGCAGCAGATCCAGGTGCAGGCCACCGTGATGACCTACTCCGAAACCTTCTACCTGCTCGGACTCGCGCTGATCGCCTGCGTCCCGCTCGCGCTGCTGCTCAGAACGCCGCGCCGCGGTTCGCCGCCGCCCGCCTCGTCCGGCCATTGAATCGATGCAGATCATGACGTTTTCCCCGCCCGCCCGCCGCCGCGCCGCCGCGCCCCTCACGCTGCTCGCGCTCGCCGGCCTGCTCGCCGGCTGCACGGTCGGCCCGGACTATCACGGCGCGCCGCCCGCGCCCGCCGACGCCGGCTTCGTGCGCGCGCCGCAGGCCGGCGTGCTGGCCGCCGCGCCGGCGCCGAGCGCCTGGTGGCACGCGCTCGGCGACCCGCAGCTGGACGCGCTGATCGCCGCCGCGCTGGCCCATAACCCGGACCTGCACGCGGCGCAGGCGCGCCTGCGCGAGGCGCGCGCGCAACTGAGCCGGCAGCGCGCCGACGCGCTGCCGAAGCTCGGCGCCGACGCAGCCGCGCTGCGCACGCGCGAGCCCGACGCGAACGCGTTCGCGGCGCTGACCGGCTCGAGCGGCGCCAGCGGCTCGGGCAACGCTGCGTCGCGGCCCGGCACCGGCCCGATCCAGCTCTACACGGCCAGCTTCGACGCGAGCTGGGAAATCGACCTGTTCGGCGGCACGCGGCGCGCGATCGAGGCCGCCTCCGCGCAGGCCGAGGCCGTCGACGCCGATCTCGCCGACACCCAGGTCTCGCTCGCGGCCGAAGTCGCGAACGCCTACGTCGGCCTGCGCGACCAGCAGCAGCGCCTCGCGCTGTCGCGGCGCACCGCCGAACTGCAGCAGCGCATGCTCGAGCTGACGTTGCAGCGGCGCGATCGCGGCGTGGTGGACGATGCCGACATCGAGCGGCTCACCACCCAGGTGGAAAACACGCGCGCCACGCTGATCCCGCTCGACGCGCAGGTGACCGAGTCGCTCGACCGCCTCGCGATCCTCACGGGACGCGCGCCGGGCACGCTCGATGCGCAGCTCTCGGCACCCGGCGCCGCGCTGCCGACGCTGCCCGCGACGGTGGCGATCGGCGACGCCGGCGCGCTCCTCAAGCAGCGTCCCGACATCCGTGCGGCCGAGCGCCGGCTCGCCTCCAGCAACGCGCAGATCGGCGAGCGCGTGGCCGACTACTTTCCGAAGGTCACGCTGTTCGGCGACCTCGGCTTCAGCGCGTCCGACCCGGGCCACCTGTTGCGCAAGCAGAACTACTCGTGGATCGGCGCGCCCTACCTGCAGTGGAACCTGTTCGACTTCGGCCGCACGCGCGGTGCCGTGCGCGCGGCCGAAGCCGCGCGCGACGAGGCCGAGGCGAACTACACGAAGGCCGTGCTGGCCGCGCTGCAGGACGCCAACACCGCCCTGTCGCGTTACGGGCACCAGCGCGACCACGTCGTCGCGCTGGCCAAGATCGAGACCTCGGCCACGCGCTCGGCCGCGCTGATGAACCAGCGCTACCGGGCCGGCGTGTCGTCGCTGATCGACCTGCTCGACACCCAGCGCGCGGCGCTCTCGGCACGGCAGAACGTGATCGCCGGACAGGCCGAGCTGCTCGACGACTACATCTCGCTGCAAAAGAGCCTCGGCCTCGGCTGGCAGACCGACGCGACCGCGCCGCAGGTGCCGGCCGACGCGGCGGCCGGCGCGAAGCCGGCCGGCTGAGGCCGGCGGCTGCGGCGCGACCGCGGCGCCGACGGCGGCCTCAGCGCTCGATGCGCGCGCGCGTGGTGCCGAGCAGCGCCGCCATCGCGCGGCGCGCCGCCTCGGCATCGCGCGCGCGGATCGCCTCGCACACGCGCGTGTGCTCGGCCAGCGACGCGTTGAACACGTCGGCGCGCCGCGCGTTGACGCGCAGCTGCGCCTCGAGCGTGCGCTCGATCAGCGCGCCGAGCGGAATCAGCAGTTCATTGCCGCCCGCGGCCAGCACGCTCAGGTGAAAGCGCAGGTCGGCGCGCACCCATTCGTCCACCTGCCTGGCCTCGCACATCGCCTCGTGCGCGGCCTCCATCTCGGCCAGGGTGTCGGGTGCCCACGCACGCGCGGCGAGCCCCGCCGCGTAGGGCTCCACCATCTCGCGCATCTCCTGCAGCTGCATCGCGAAGGCGAGCGGCGGCGCCACCTGCGAATACCAGTCGAGCAGCTCCGCATCGAGCAGGTTCCAGGCGTGGCGCGGGCGCACCCGCGTGCCGACCTTCGGCCGCGACTCGATCAGCCCCTTCGAGGTCAGCGTGCGCAGCGCCTCGCGCAGCACCGTGCGGCTCACGCCGAACGCCCGCATCAGCTCGGCCTCGCGCGGCAGCGTCGCCGCGGGCGCGTAGTCGCCGCGCAGGATCGCGGTTGCGAGCCGGAACGCGGTTTGTCCATGCAGGTCTCGTTGAATCACGGTTCTCCTCGTCACGCGGCATGCCGCTGACCACTATCTGCGCAAAAGTGCTATTAATACTACTTTTTAGCGCTTTCGTGTAGGATGCCATCATCGACGCCGCCTGACGCGTCCCCCTCACGGAGACACCGCCATGAAGATCACCCGCCTCGAAACCTTCGTCGTCCCGCCACGCTGGCTGTTCCTCAAGATCGAGACCGACGAGGGCATCGTCGGCTGGGGCGAGCCGATCGTCGAGGGGCGCGCGCACACGGTGGAGGCCGCCGTGCAGGAGCTGGCCGACTACCTGGTGGGGCGCGACCCGCTGCTGATCGAGGACCACTGGCAGGTGATGTACCGCGCCGGGTTCTATCGCGGCGGCCCGGTCACGATGAGCGCGATCGCGGGCGTCGACCAGGCGCTCTGGGACATCAAGGGCAAGTTCCACGGCGCGCCCGTCCACGCGCTGCTCGGCGGCCAGGTGCGCGATCGCATCAAGGTCTATTCGTGGATCGGCGGCGACCGCCCGAGCGACGTCGCCAACAACGCGCGCGCGGTGGTCGAGCGCGGCTTCAAGGCCGTCAAGATGAACGGCTCCGAGGAACTGCAAATCGTCGACACCTACGACAAGGTCGAGAAGGTGATCGCGAACGTGGCCGCGGTGCGCGAGGCGGTGGGCCCGCACGTGGGGATCGGCGTCGATTTCCACGGCCGCGTCCACAAGCCGATGGCCAAGGTGCTCGCCAAGGAACTCGACCCGTACCGGCTGATGTTCATCGAGGAGCCGGTGCTCTCGGAGAACGCCGAGGCGCTGCGCGACATCGTCAACCAGACCGACACGCCGATCGCGCTCGGCGAGCGGCTCTACTCGCGCTGGGACTTCAAGCACGTCCTGGCGGGCGGCTACGTCGACATCATCCAGCCCGACGCCTCGCACGCCGGCGGCATCACCGAGTGCCGCAAGATCGCCTCGCTGGCCGAGGCCTACGACGTCGCGCTCGCGCTGCACTGCCCGCTCGGGCCGATCGCGCTGGCCGCGTGCCTGCAGCTCGACGCGGTCAGCTACAACGCGTTCATCCAGGAGCAGAGCCTCGGCATCCACTACAACCAGGGCAACGATCTGCTCGACTACATCCGCAATCCGGAAGTGTTCCGCTACGAGGACGGCTTCGTGACGATCCCGCAGGGTCCGGGGCTCGGCATCGACGTCAACGAGGAAAAGGTGCGCGAGATGGCGAAGGTCGGCCATCGCTGGCGCAACCCGGTGTGGCGTCACGCGGACGGCAGCGTCGCCGAGTGGTGATCGACGCCGGCGCCGTTCGGCTTCAGAGCGACTTGCGGCGCAGGTCGTAGGTGTCGATGCCGGCCTCGTCGAGCCGGCTTTCGAAGCGGTCGGCGCCGAGCTCGCTCGCGAGCCGTGCCTCCTCGTCCGAGACCGGGAAGCACTGCAGCCAGTTGATGCGCATGCCGTCCAGCCGGCACTCGGGAAACTCGCCGTCGTTCCAGATGAACGGAATCGACAGATAGAGATGCGGCACCGTGGTCTTGGGATAGCAACGCGCCACCACCTCGCGCACCACCACGCCGGGCCGCACTGGCGAGGCCGCCGCGGCCAGCTCGAACGCGGCGGCCGCGAGGATGTCGGGCCAGTGCGCCACGTCGTCCGGCATCGCGCCGCACAGCTCGATGCGCGTGTCGAACCCGCCCGTGTCGAGCGCGAACTCGCACAGGCCGGCGGTGCTGTACGACACCACGTCCTCGTCCGGCGCATCGGCCACCGACAGCACCGCCAGCTCGCGCGCGTCGCGCGAGAACGGCTGCGCTTTCGGCATGCCGTCGAACACCGTCATGACATGGCGCGCGACCGCCTGCCTTGCTGCTTCATTGCCCTGCGCAACCATCTCGTGTTCTCCCCTTCATGTCCGGCGGGCCGGGACCATCCGGCACGGCGCACCGAACCGGCCGCGGCCGACGCGGCACGATCCGTGCCCGATGCCGGCCACGGCGCCATGCTACCCGAACCGGCGCGGCGCGGCCGCGCGGCGCCGTGCGCCGGCGCTCACCGCATCGCCGCGAAGCCCGGCACGATGGAGGCGAGCACGGCCGCCGCCACGAACACGCCGATCATTGCAATCGCCTCGAGATAGAGCACGTTGGTGAAGGTGCGCGCGTCCGCGGTCGCGGCGGTGCGGCGCAGCCGCGGCAGCGCCGAGAACCGGTTCAACCCGCCCAGCACGAGCGCGAGCGCCACCAGCACCAGCTTGAGCAGCAGCACGCGGCCCCAGGGGCTCGCGTCGAGCACGGCCAGCGAGCCGCCGGTGCCGCGCCACGCGTTGAACGCGCCGCTGGCCAGCACCGCCAGCACCGCCGCCATCGAGACGCGCGAGACGCGCTGCGCGACGCGGATCAGCGCGCCGCGCGCAATCGAGGCGCCCAGCGCCGGCAGCACGGCCATCCAGCCCGCCAGCACGATGCCGCCCCAGACCGCCGTCGAGAGCACGTGCAGCATCTGCACCAGCACCGCGGGCGACCACGGCCCCGCGTCGGCCGCGTGGCCGATCGAGGCCTGGCCGGCCGCCACCACCAGCACCGCGAGCCAGAGCAGCGCGCCCCCCGCCGGGCCGGCGGGCCGCAGCCACGCGAGCACCAGCAGCGCCAGCGCGCCGAGCATGAGCAAGCTCCATGCGTGCCCGACGTGGGTGTCGGCCAGCACCGTCGGCAGCGCGCCGAACGCGCCGCCCAGCCCCGCACCGCTCATCGCCGCCGCCTCGTAGACGAGCCAGCCGAGCTCGGCCAGCCCGAGCACCAGCGCGGCCAGGCTCAGCGAGCCGCGCGCGCGGCGCCACGCGTAATGGGCCGGCGAAACCTTGGCGCGGCCGCCCTCGGCGCCGAGCCAGGCGCCGAACAGCAGCGAGCCGACCGCCATCGCGAAGGCGATCTGCGCGAGCGCGGCCATCGCGACCTGCCCGGTCCAGAGGCTGTCGAACGTCATCGGGCGCCCTCCCGCACGGCGGGCTCGCACGCCGCGCGCAGCCGCGCGGCGGAGGGAATCGGGGAAAACCTGTAAGGCGGTAAATCGGGTACGGGAAGGTTCGGGAACATCGGCACGTGAATCGGCATTTCGGAGTGGGAACGATCGCCCGGTCCGGCTTGGTGCTGGCCGGCGGCGCGCGAGTAGCGAGTGTACGGGCTTCGATCGCGAAGCGGCGCGAGGGTTCGTCAAAAAGCCCGGAATTCCTGCAGGCGCGCGCCGCCGCCCTGTTGTTATCGCGCCGAGCGCCTGCGAGGCGGGCCGTCGGGCGGTTCGCCCGCGTCGGGCATCGATGCTAAACTTCGCAGCGCAGCCGACCGGAGATGGGCTGCCGAAACACGTGTAGTCAAAGCCCGAGCCGGCGCAGCCGGCCAGGTCCCCGACGATATAAAAAATTGGAGCCTCTCGTGTCTTCAATGCGTGTCTTCCGTGCCCTGCTGGCCGCCCTGTCGATCGGCGCCGCCTGCCTGCCGCTCCCCTCGCGGGCCCAGAATCCCCCGTCTCACGCCACCCCGGCCGGCACCGCCGGCGCCGCGCCGCTGAAGGCGCCCGACACCATGGCCGAGCGCGTGCGCGGCTGCACCGCCTGCCACGGCGCGCAGGGCCAGGGCACCGACAACGACTATTTCCCGCGCCTGGCCGGCAAGCCCGTCGAGTACCTGTACAACCAGCTGATGAATTTCCGTGACGGGCGGCGCAAGTATCCGCCGATGAACTACCTGCTCACCTACCTCAGCGACGACTACCTGCACGAGATCGCCGCCCACTTCTCGAACCTGCGGCCGCCCTATCCGGCGCCGGCCACGCCGAGCGTGTCCGACGACGTGCTGGCGCGCGGCAAGGCGCTCGCCATGCACGGCGACGCCGCGCGCTCGGTCCCGGCCTGCGTGGCCTGCCACGGCAGCGCGCTGACCGGCATGCAGCCCGCCATCCCCGGCCTCGTCGGCCTGCACAGCGACTACCTGAGCGCGCAGCTCGGCGCCTGGCGTTCCGGCAACCGGCGCGCGAAGGCGCCCGACTGCATGCACGAGATCGCCACGCGCCTCACCGACGACGACGTGACCGCCGTGACCGCGTGGCTCGCCGCGCAGCCCGCGCCGGCCAATCCGGTGCCGGCTGCGGCCCGCTCGCTGAAGCTGCCGCTCGCGTGCGGCAGCGAACCGCAATGAGACCCAGGAGACAGACGCCATGAAACGCCAGTCCCTGTATGCCTTCTGCGCCGTGCTGCTCGCGGCGGCCGCGACGCTCGCCCCGGTGTTCTGGCCCGGCGCCGCGAAGCTGTTCGGCACCTCCGCCCGCGCCGCCACCGAGGGCGACGCCTCGAACGCCGCGCTCGTCAAGAAGGGCGAGTATCTGTCGCGGATCGGCGACTGCGTGGCCTGCCACACCGTGCGCGGCGGCCAGCCGTTCGCGGGCGGCCTCGCGATGCCGACGCCGTTCGGCACCATGTACACGCCGAACATCACGCCCGACCCGCGGTACGGCATCGGCAAGTGGAGCGCGGACGACTTCTACCGGGCGATGCACACGGGCCGCTCGAAGGACGGCAGCCTGCTCTATCCGGGCTTCCCGTTCACGAGCTACACCAAGGTTTCGCGCGCCGATTCGGACGCGATCTACGCCTACCTGCGCTCGGTCGCGCCGGTCAACCAGCCGAACCGCCCGCACGAGCTGAGATTCCCGTTCAACAACCGCAACCTGCTGATCGGCTGGCGCACGCTGTTCTTCAAGGAGGGCGAATTCCGGCCCGATCCGACCAAGTCGGTGGAATGGAACCGCGGCGCCTACCTGGTGGAGGGGCTCGGCCACTGCAGCATGTGCCATACCTCGATCAACCTGATGGGCGCGCCGGTCAGTTCCTCGGCCTTCGCGGGCGGCCTGATCCCGCTGCAGAACTGGTACGCGCCGTCGCTGACCAACGACACCGAGTTCGGCCTCGGCGACTGGCACGTGCAGGAACTCGCGGACCTGCTGCAGGCCGGCGTGTCGAATCGCGGCGCCGTGTTCGGGCCGATGGCCGACGTGGTCCACAACAGCCTGCAATACATGACCGACGACGATACCCGGGCGATGTCGATCTACCTGAAGTCGATCCCGCAGAAGGGCGAGGCGCCGTCGCACCTGCAGTACGAGACCTCGCAGCAGTTCGGCAACCAGCTGCTGGAACAGGGCCGCAAGCTCTACGCGGACAACTGCGCGACCTGCCACGGCGCGTCCGGTCAGGGCAAGCCGCCGGCGTATCCGCCGCTCGCGCAGAACCATTCGATTATGATGGAGTCTGCAGTGAACCCGATCCGGATGGTGCTGAACGGCGGATACCCGCCGAGCACGTTCCGGAATCCGCGTCCATACGGGATGCCGCCGTTCGCGCAAGCCCTGTCGAATCAAGAGGTTGCAGCAGTCGTGTCGTATATTCGATCGGCCTGGGGCAACAACGGTTCGCCGATTTCACCGCAGCAGGTCAGCGATCTGAGATCCGCGCCGCTCGACTGACGGACGGTTCACAACCACGGGGCGTGGCCGCGGGCAACCGCGGGCCGCGCCCTTTTGTTTTTTGTACGACGGCACGCCCGCCGCTCCGACCTGGGCGGCGGCGCTGCCTTCCTGAACACCAAGAGAGTTTATGTCTTTTGCTTCCCTCGGCCTCGCCGAACCCCTCGTGCGAGCCGTCAACGAACTCGGCTACAACGAACCGACCCCGATCCAGACCCAGGCAATCCCGGCCGTGCTCGGCGGCGGCGACCTGCTGGCCGGCGCGCAGACCGGCACCGGCAAGACCGCCGGCTTCACGCTGCCGATCCTGCAGCGCCTGAACGCGTTCCAGCCCGCCAACGCGAACGGCAAGCGCGCCGTGCGCGCGCTGATCCTCACGCCCACCCGCGAACTCGCCGCGCAGGTCGAGGAAAGCGTGCGCGCCTACGGCAAGTACCTGAAGCTGCGCTCCACCGTGATGTTCGGCGGGGTCAGCATCAATCCGCAGATCGACGCGCTCAAGCGCGGCGTCGACATCGTGGTGGCCACCCCCGGGCGCCTGCTCGACCACATGCAGCAGAAGACCATCGACGTCTCGCAGCTCGACATCCTGGTGCTCGACGAGGCCGACCGCATGCTCGACATGGGCTTCATCCACGACATCAAGCGCGTGCTGGCGAAGCTGCCGGCCAAGCGCCAGAACCTGCTGTTCTCGGCCACCTTCTCCGACGAGATCAAGGCGCTCGCCGACAGCCTGCTCGACTCGCCGGCGCTGATCGAGGTCGCGCGCCGCAACACCACCGCCGAGACGATCGCCCAGAAGATCCACCCGGTGGACCGCGACCGCAAGCGCGAGATGCTCACCCACCTGATCCGCGAGCACAACTGGTTTCAGGTGCTGGTGTTCACGCGCACCAAGCACGGCGCGAACCGGCTCGCCGAGCAGTTGACCAAGGACGGCATCAGCGCGCTCGCGATCCACGGCAACAAGAGCCAGTCGGCCCGCACGCGCGCGCTCAGCGAATTCAAGGCCGGCACGCTGCAGGTGCTGGTGGCGACCGACATCGCCGCGCGCGGCATCGACATCGACCAGTTGCCGCACGTGGTCAACTACGAGCTGCCGAACGTGCCGGAAGACTACGTCCACCGGATCGGCCGCACCGGCCGCGCGG
The DNA here is from genome assembly GCF_000960995.1 of Burkholderia glumae LMG 2196 = ATCC 33617. Taxonomy (NCBI): domain Bacteria; kingdom Pseudomonadati; phylum Pseudomonadota; class Betaproteobacteria; order Burkholderiales; family Burkholderiaceae; genus Burkholderia; species Burkholderia glumae. The sequence goes on from NZ_CP009435.1 coordinate 534,318, forward strand.
GCGCGAACGGCGAGGCGGTGTCGCTGGTCTGCGTCGACGAGAAGCCGCTGCTGCGCGACATCGAGCGGCTCATCAAGCGCGAGATTCCGCAGCAGGTGATCGCCGGCTTCGAGCCCGATCCGAACGCCAAGCCGGAGCCGATCCAGCGCCGCAGCGGCGGCGGCGGCGGGCGCCAGCCGCAGGGCGGCGGACAGGGCAAGCCGCAGGCGGCGCGCCGCGACGGCGGCCAGTCGGGCGCCGCGAAGCCCGCCGCCAGGCCGGTCAAGGCCGCGGGCGGCGGTGCTGCGAAGCCGGCCGTGAAGCCTGCCGCCAGGCCGCAAGCGGGCGGCGGCAATGGCAACGGTGCGCAGCCGGCGAATCGCAGCCGCTCAGGACGCGGCAGCGGCGGCAGCCAGCGCGGGCGCTGAGCCGCGCGCGGTTTTTCACCGCGCCAGCCGATCGTGACAGACGGGGAGCGCGACGCATCGACGGCGTCGCGCTCCCCGCTTTTTTTGGCTTCGGAAGGGTCGGCCCGAGGATGGAAGGGCCGCAAGCGGCCGCAGGCAAGCGCCGCGGCCGGGGCCGGTCACGCCGCCGCGATCAGCCGGATCTGCTCGATCTGCCGGGTCCAGCGTGCGAGCACGGCCTCGCCGCCGTCCTCCAGCTCGAACGCGATGCCCGAGGTCAGTCGCGCGTAGGCCACGCGCTGCGCCTCGCCGCCCGCCAGCGTGGCCCGGAAGCAGGCCAGCCCCGGCAGCGCCGAGCCGTCGTCGGCCGGGCCGTCGCCAATGAAGCCGGCCGGCCTCACGCGCAGCCGCGCCTGGTAGAACGCAGCGTCGGCGACGAAGCTCAGCATCGCCGCGCGCTCTTGTGCCAGCAGCCGCGCGGCGCGCGAACCCGGCCAGAGGGCGATGAACAGCGTCGCCGGATCGCTCGCATACAATTCGCCGACGCCGAGCAGCGTGGTACGCGCCTCGGGCGGCTCGACGCCGCGCTCGACCACCACCAGCGAAGCCGAAAAGCCCGCCTTGTCGGCCAGCGCCTCGCCGTCGAACAGCGCGAGGCAAGCCGGCGGCCAGCGCTCGAACTGCCAGCGCTCGAGCGCGTGGCGGCCGGCCGGCGCCGCACCGCGATCAGCGGAAGAACACATGCTGGGTCAGTTTCGTCAGCGGATACTGCACGCCGGGCTGGATCTTCGAAGGCAGGTCGAGCGGCTTCAGCAGCATCTTCACGCACATGTCGGCCGACAGATTGCGCCGCACCAGCGTGTTGACGCGATGGGTGCGCTCGCGGACGTAGGCCGCGTCGCCGACGCGGTCCGGATAGCGCACCGCGAACACATGGCGCAGCGCGACTTCCGAATCCTCGTTGCGCATTTCGAGCACGCGGCGCGTCAGCGCGCCGAGCACGGCGAGCCGGCCGTTGCCCTCGATCTCGTTGTACTTCTTGAAATATTTGAAGAAGTGCTTGTAATGACGCACTTCGTCGGTACGGATGTTGTTGGTGATTTCCTTCAGCACCGGCTCTTGCGAACACTCGTTGATCGCCCGGTACAGCGTGGCGGTGCCCGTCTCCACCACGCAGCGCGCCACCATCTCGAGCGCGCGCGTCTTCTCGAACGCGTCGAGCGAGCACATTTTCGAGTATTCGTCGAAGAAATTGCGGAACGCGAGATCCCAGTCGAATTCCGGCCATACGTAGCCGATGTAGGCCTTCAGCGCGCGGCCATGCTGCAGTTCCTCATGCTCCCACTGCTCGTTGAGCCAGGTGGCCACTTCGGGATCCTCGCCGAAGAACTGGCTCAGATTGCTCGTGTAGAGATCGGACCCGCTCTCGATGAACGAGGCCGCGCAGAGCAGCAGCAGCAGATCCTCGTCGGCGGCGGCTTTCGCGCGGTCGATCCGCGTGAGGTCGATGTCTTCGATGCGCCAGGGCATCACGTGTTTCGTTTCGGCCAGCATCGTATGGCTCCCAAACGCCTCGTCCCGGCATGGCGCAGCGGCCGGCGTCAGTCCTGCCGGTGCCGCCGCGAGCCTGTCAGGCGAAGCGGGTATGAATTGAATTATTCGATCTGGATCCGCTTATCTTAGCCGGAGTTGACTGAATGTGCATCCAGCACTGACCGTACCCGCACGTTGCAGTTCCGCGCCGCCGACCGCCCATAACTGACAGGTAATTCGAAGCTTGCCGGTCATTCCATTGAAATCTGCGAAATCGGCATCCGGACCAGGCGGCACCGGGCGCGCATGCCGCAGGCCCCGCGCGCGCGCGGCGGGGCAGCGCCGCGCGCCGATGCGGCCGGGACGCGACACGCGGCCGCGCTCAGAAGCCGGCCGCGAGCCCGTCGCGACGGCTGTCGCTGGCGGCCACGTAGCCGCGCTCGGGATCGTCGGCGTCGAGCCGCCAGATGAACTGGCCCGAGCCGAAGTCCATGTAGGGATCGGCGATCGACTGCAGCCGGTGGCCGCGCGCCTCGAGCGCGGCCACCACGCCGCGGTCGAGGGTGTGCTCGACGTCGAGCGTGAAATCGCGGTTCACCTTCCAGCGCGGCGCGTCGCAGGCGGCCTGCGGCTGCTGCCCATAGCCGAGCATGCGCACGAGGGTCTGCAGGTGTCCTTGCGGCTGCATGTCGCCGCCCATCACGCCGAAGCTCATCACCGCCTCGCGGCGGCCGTCGCGCTCGCGCGTGACGAAGGCCGGGATGATGGTATGGAACGGCCGCTTGCCGCCCGCCACCACGTTCGGCGAGGCCGGGTCCATCGAGAACCCGTGGCCGCGGTTCTGCAGCGCGATCCCGTAGCCGGGCACCACCAGGCCCGAGCCGAAGCCCATGTAGTTCGACTGGATGAAGCTCACCATCATGCCGCGCTCGTCGGCAGCCGACAGGTAGACGGTGCCGCCCGCGCGCGGCCTGCCGTGCTCGACATGCGTCGCGCGCGACAGGTTGATGCGCTTCGCCCGCTCGGCCAGGTAGGCATCGTCGAGCATCGCCTCGGGCGTCACCTCCATCGCGCGCGGATCGGCCACGTAGCGGTAGACGTCGGCGAACGCGAGCTTCATGGCCTCGATCTGCACGTGCTGCGCCTCGGGCGAATCGAGCGGCAGCCCGGCCAGGTCGAAGCGCTCGACGATGCCGAGCGCGATCAGCGCCGCGATGCCCTGCCCGTTCGGCGGGATCTCGTGCACCGTGTGGCCGCGAAACGACTTGCCGATCGGCTCGACCCACTCGGGGCGCCAGGCCCGCAGGTCCTCGGCCGTCAGCGCGCCGCCCGTCTCGCGCGCGAACGCGGCCAGCGCCGCGCCCGGCTCGCCCTCGTAGAAGGCGCGCGCGCCGTCGCGCGCGAGCAGCCGCAGCGTGCGGGCGTGGCCTGGCATCACCACCCGCTCGCCCACCTCCGGCGCGCGTGAGCGCGGCAGGAACGCCGCCGCGAAGCCGGGCTGGTCGTGCAGCGCCGGCACCGCGGCAGCCCACTTCTGGGCCACGATCGAGGCCACCGCATGACCGCGCTCGGCCAGTTCGATGGCCGGCGCGAGCAGGTCGGCGAACGGCAGCGAGCCGAAGCGCGCGTGCAGCGCCTCCCAGCCCGCGACCACGCCCGGCACCGTCACCGTATCCCAGCCGCGCTCGGGCTGCCGCGCGTGGCCGTTGCCGTCCTCGCCATGGCGGCGGCGGAAATAGTCCGGGTTCCAGGCCGCGGGCGCGACGCCCGAGGCGTTGAGGCCCGACAGCGTCGCCCCGTCCCAGACCAGCGCGAACGCGTCGCCGCCGAGTCCGCACGAGACCGGCTCGACGACGGTGAGCGCGGCGGCGGCGGCGAGCGCCGCGTCCACCGCGTTGCCGCCCTGCCAGAGCATGCGCAGGCCGGCCTGCGCGGCGAGCGGGTGCGAGGTCGAGACCAGATTGCGGGCGAACACGGGCTGCCGGACGGTGGGATAGGGGTTCTGCCAGTTGAAGCGGGTCATGCTGCGGCTCCGGTGGAATGGACGTGCGAACACGGCCGACAACAGAAAGGGCGCGCGGCAAGGCAAGCGATTGCCGCAGGCGACAAAGCGCCATTGCAGCGCGAATGCGCGCGCGGAGCAAGCGGGGCATCGGTATCGGGCGGGCGCGCGCGAAAACGGAATGTTCGTTCGCGCACATTGCTTACAATACGGAACCCGCTTCCCGAGCCTTCGAACGAACATGACACGAGACCCCCGCCTGTCGCTGAACGCCCGCCAGCAGGAACTGCTCGAATGGGTGCAGCGCGACGGCTTCGTCACCGTCGACGATCTCGCGACGCACTTCGACGTGACGCCTCAAACGATCCGCCGCGACGTGAACTGGCTCGCCGACCTGAACCTGCTGCGCCGCTATCACGGCGGCGCGAGCCTGCCGACCAGCTCGGAAAACGTCTCGTACAGCGCCCGCCAGCGCATGTTCCACGACGAGAAACGCCGCATCGCCGCGCTGGCGGCCTCGCACATCCCCGACCAGGCGTCGCTGTTCATCAATCTCGGCACCACCACCGAGGAGGTCGCGCGCGCGCTGAACCGCCACCGCGGCCTGCGGGTGGTCACCAACAACCTGAACGTGGCGAGCATGATGAGCGGCTATCCCGAGTGCGAGGTGCTGATCACCGGCGGCATCGTGCGGCCCTGGGACAAGGGCATCGTCGGCGAGCTCGCGATCGACTTCATCCGCCAGTTCAAGGTGGACTACGCGATCATCGGCACCTCGGCGATCGAGACCGACGGCACGATGCGCGACTTCGATACGCGCGAGGTGCGCGTCGCCGAGGCGATCATGCAGCACGCGCGCACCGTCTATCTCGTCACCGACCACTCGAAGTTCGGGCGCCCCGCGCTGGTGCGTCAGGGCCACCTGTCGCAGGTACACGCGCTGTTCACCGACAAGGCGCTGCCCGCCGAGATGGGCGATACGATCGCCGCGGCCGGCACGCAGGTCTACATCGCCGACTGAACCCGTCCCTGGCGCGCGGCGGCGCGCACGGCGATCCCCCCGCCGGCAGCGCGCGCGCCGTGCTGCGTCGCAGCGTGAACTTGAAGTGAAATCAAGAAGTTGGCGCGCTGCCTCGATCGCTTTAATTGTGACGAATTGTCAATCGGAAAATTTTTAGGGCCACATTTGGTATTCGGCCCGAGCTTGACTACACTCCGAATCCCCGCCGCCCGTGTGCCACGCGTGCCGGCGTGAAGCTTAATTCCCCCACGCCAGCCTTGCTGGGTAACGCGCCCCGGAATCGTCCGGCCGTGAGAAGTATGGTTTGTCTGGAGAGAACGATGCTAAGTCCGCATGAATTCGCCACCCTGCTGCTCGTCAAGGATGCGCCCGACCAGGCCGAAATGGACCGCGACGAGCTGGATGCGCTGCTCGAGCAGCAACTGGTCCGGCTGGAAGCGCTGGGTTCGGGCCGCAAATACTGCGTCACCGAGAGCGGCGACGCCGCGCTGCGCTCGATCAAGGTCCGCTACTCCTGAACCGCGGGCCGCCGTATCCGGACGGCGGCCCGCGCGTATTGCGGCACCGCCGCCCTCACCCTTCTGCCATGGCCAATGCGCCAGCCGCGCCACCGCGCTCGCCGGCATGCGCCGTTCGTGCCGCGCTTGGTGGCGCCCTCGTCGGCGTGGCACGGCGCACGGGCCGCCCAGGCGCGTCGCGCCCGATCGGCGCCCCCCGCCAGCCGGCGCGCTGCGCGGCTCAGCCGCCGCGCAGCGTCGGATCGACCCGTGAGCGCCAGCTGATCGCCTGCGCGCGCTGCTCGTTCAGATAATTCACCCACTGCTCCCGCGCGGCGGCGCCGGGCCGGGCGCCGAGCGCCGCATGGTGCGCCGCGAGCGCGTTCGCGAACCCGCAATACTGCGCCTGCATGAGCCCGCGGTGGCGCTGGGCCACCCAGGCGTCCTGCAACGCGGCCTGGACGGCCGGAGCGTCGCCGCCATAGTCGTGCGGCTCGCCGCAGGCGCGCTGCAGCGCATCGAGCGACGGGCCGGGGCCGAAGCTCGGCATTCCCGCGCATCCCGCCAGCAGCGCGAACGCTCCCGCCAGCATGATCTGACGCATGTTCCCTCCTCGGTGTCGACAATTCCGCCAGTATCGTTCGGGATCGCGGCGCGCGCCATGCCGCGCCGCAACCGCCCTCCGGTTCCCGCCCTGCTTAAAAGAACTTTACTTTTTCGCTTTTGTTCATTAAATTTCGAATTCGAAAATTTTAGTTCGAACAATGGAGAGAGGCCCGCAGGTGATTGAACAGACTCGCTACGACCTACTCGTGATCGGCGGAGGTATCAACGGCGCCGGCATCGCACGCGATGCCGCCGGGCGCGGGCTGTCCGTGCTGCTTTGCGAACAGGACGATCTGGCGTCGCACACCTCGTCGTCGAGCACCAAGCTGATCCACGGCGGTCTGCGCTACCTCGAATACAAGGAGTTCGGGCTGGTGCGCAAGGCGCTGCAGGAGCGCGAGACGCTGCTGCGCGCGGCGCCGCACATCATCTGGCCGCTGCGCTTCGTCATGCCGCACATGCCGAACCTGCGCCCGGCCTGGCTGATCCGGCTCGGCCTGTTCCTTTACGATCACCTGGCCAAGCGCGAGCTGCTGCCCGGCTCGCGCGGCATCACGATGCAACGCCACGCGGCCGGCGCGCCGCTGGTCGATTCGATCCGGCGCGGCTTCGTCTACTCGGACGGCTGGGTGGAAGACGCACGGCTGGTGGTGCTCAACGCGCTCGACGCGCGCGAACGTGGCGCCGAGATCCTCACGCGCACGCGGCTCACCGCCGCCTCGCGCGACGGCGACACCTGGCGCGCGCAGCTGCAGCGGCCCGACGGCTCCAGCTTCGAGGTAAAGGCGCGCGCCATCGCGAACGCGGCCGGCCCATGGGTCGGCTCGCTGCTGCACGGCGCGCTCGGCCGCGAGGCGCGCCACAGCGTGCGGCTCGTCAAGGGCAGCCACATCGTCACGCCGAAGCTGTTCGACCACGACCACGCCTACATCTTCCAGAACCCGGACAAGCGGATCATCTTCGCGATTCCCTACGAGCACGATTACACGCTGATCGGCACGACCGACGTGGAGTACCACGACGATCCGTCGAAGGTCGCGATCGACGGCGCCGAGACGCAGTATCTCTGCGACTCGATCAACCGCTACTTCAAGCAGAAGATCTCGCCCGCCGACGTGCGCTGGACCTACTCGGGCGTGCGCCCGCTGCTCGAAGACGAAAACGCCGACAATCCGTCCGCCGTCACGCGCGACTACCGCCTCGAGATGGACGACGGCCCGGGCGCGCCGCTGCTGTCGGTGTTCGGCGGCAAGATCACCACCTTCCGCAAGCTCGCCGAGGAAGCCACCGGCATGCTGTGCGACGCGCTCGGCGCGCCCGCGCCGGCCTGGACGGCAGGCCGGCCGCTGCCCGGCGGCGACATCGCCGGCGCGCGCTTCGCGCCGTTCGCAGCGGATTTCGCGAAACGCCATGCCTGGCTGCCGGCCGCGCTCGCGCAGCGCTACGCGCGCGCCTACGGCACCCGCGCCGAGCGCGTGATCGCCGGCGCCACCTCGCTCGCCGGCCTCGGCGCGGCCGTCGCGCCGGGCCTCTACGAGGCCGAGCTGCGCTATCTGCGCGACACCGAATGGGCCACCTGCGCCGACGACGTGCTCTGGCGGCGCAGCAAGCTCGGGCTGCACGTCGCGCCCGGCACGCTGGAGACAGTCACGGCGGCGCTCGACGCCTGGTTCGCGGGCGCGCGGCAGGCCGTCCCCGCCGCCCACTGAAGGCAGTAAACGCGCGGGGCGCCGAGGGGCGCGCCGCGCGGCAGCGACAGCAGCACGCGCCGCCACCAGGGCGATGCGGATCACAATTACGCACCAAATGGAGATGAGACAGATGCAGGATCAATACATCCTCGCACTCGACCAGGGCACGACGAGCTCACGCGCGATGCTGTTCGATCGCCAGGGCAACATCGTATCGATCGCCCAGAAGGAGTTCGAACAAATCTATCCGCGCCCGGGCTGGGTCGAGCACGACCCGCACGAGATCTGGTCGACGCAGGCCGGCGTCGCCGCCGAGGCGGTCACGCGAGTCGGCCTCAACGGCACCGCGATCGCCGCGATCGGGATCACCAACCAGCGCGAGACGACCATCGTCTGGGACCGCGAGACGGGCCAGCCGATCTACAACGCGATCGTATGGCAGGACCGCCGCACCGCCGACTTCTGCGACGCGCTGAAGGCCGACGGCCTGGAAGCTATGGTGCGCGCGAAGACCGGCCTGCCGATCGACTCCTACTTCTCGGGCACCAAGATCCGCTGGATCCTCGACAACGTCGAGGGCGCGCGCGAGAAGGCGCGCCAGGGCCGGCTCGCGTTCGGCACCGTCGACAGCTGGCTGGTGTGGAACTTCACCAAGCACGAGCTGCACGTGACCGACGTGACCAACGCGTCGCGCACCATGCTGTTCAACATCCACACGCGCCAATGGGACGACGAGCTGCTGGCCGCGCTCGACATCCCGCGCAGCATGCTGCCCGAGGTGCGCGCCTCGTCCGAGGTCTACGGCCACACCAAGACCACCGTGTTCGCCTCGAAACTGCCGCTGGCCGGCATCGCGGGCGACCAGCAGGCGGCCCTGTTCGGCCAGATGTGCACCACCAAGGGCATGGTGAAGAACACCTACGGCACCGGCTGCTTCCTCGTGATGAACACCGGCGACACGCCGATCGAGTCGAGCAACAACCTCGTCACGACCATCGCCTGGCAGGTGGGCGACCAGGTGAACTACGCGCTCGAAGGCAGCATCTTCATCGCCGGCGCGGTGGTGCAGTGGCTGCGCGACGGGCTCGGCATCATCAAGTCGGCCGCCGAAATCGAGAAGCTCGCGGCGAGCGTGCCGCACACCGACGGCGTCTATCTGGTGCCGGCCTTCGCCGGGCTCGGCGCGCCGCACTGGAACGCCCGCGCGCGCGGCTCGCTGTTCGGCGTCACGCGCGGCACCACCGATGCGCACCTGGCGCGCGCCGCGCTCGACGCGATCGCCTACCAGTCGCTCGACGTGCTCGCGGCGATGGAAGCCGATTCGGGCATCAGCATCGGCGAGCTGCGCGTGGACGGCGGCGCGAGCGCGAACAACCTGCTGATGCAGTTCCAGGCCGATCTGCTCGGCGTGGACGTGGTGCGCCCGCGCATCACCGAAACCACCGCGCTCGGCGCCGCGTATCTCGCCGGGCTCGCCACCGGCTACTGGCAGAACATCGACGAGGTGCGCAGCCAGTGGAAGCTCGACCGGCGCTTCTCGCCGTCGCTGCCGTCCGACGAGGTGAGCGCGGCGCTGGCCGGCTGGCAGCGCGCGGTGCGCGCCGCCAAGGCGTGGGCCGACGACGCGCAGTAAACTGCGGGTCCGCCGCACGACCGCGGCGGCCGGCAGCGGGCAACACCACCACGATTCATAACGAGCAGGCGGACCGTGCAGCGCGCGAGTCCGCCGCATTGGTAGAGAGACACCCAAATGTCACCTTATATTGCGGAGTTCATCGGCACGGCAATCCTCGTGCTGCTCGGCAACGGCGCGGTCGCGAACGTGCTCCTGGCGAAAACGAAAGGTCGCGGCGCCGACCTGATCGTCATCGTGATGGGCTGGGCGATGGCCGTGTTCGTGGCCGTCTACGTGACCGCGAAGTTCAGCGGCGCACACCTGAATCCGATCGTCACGATCAGTCTCGCGCTGGCCGGCAAGTTCGCGTGGTCGAAGGTCGGCGGCTACATCGCCGCGCAGATGCTGGGGGGGATGGCAGGCGCGCTGCTGGTATGGCTCGCCTATCGCCAGCATTTCGCCAAGGAGGCCGACCCCGACCTGAAGCTGGCCGTGTTCTGCACCGCGCCCGCAATCCGCAGCGTCGTGCACAACGTGCTGACCGAGGCGATCTGCACCTTCGTGCTGATCCTCGGCGTGCTGTATCTGGCGGCCCCGCAGGTCGGGCTGGGCGCGCTCGACGCGCTGCCGGTCGGGCTGCTGGTGCTCGGCATCGGCATCTCGCTCGGCGGCCCGACCGGCTATGCGATGAGCCCGGCGCGCGATCTGTCGCCGCGCATCATGCATGCGCTGCTGCCGATCCCCGGCAAGCGCGACAGCGACTGGCGCTACGCCTGGATTCCGGTGCTCGGCCCGCTCGCGGGCGGCGCGGCGGCGGCCTGCCTCTACCTGGCCCTGCACCGGACGCACTGAGCGCAGCTTGCCGCAACAGCACGGGGCACGCGGGTCGTCCGGCTCGCGTGCGCCGTCTTTCATGGTCCCTCCCAACGTGCCACGCATCGGTGCCTGCGCGGCGCGCGCGGGCTGCCCGGGCCGCGCCGCGAAAGCACGTATGATGGCGATTCGCCCAACTCAGCGATTGTCCGCGCCCTGCCGCTTGCCATGCTCGACCATCTGATCTGCGACTGCGACGGCGTGCTCGTCGACAGTGAAGTGATCGCCGACCGCGTGCTGCTCGACGTGCTCGGCGCCACGTTTCCCTCGCTCGATTTCAGCGCCGACGCGGCCGCCGCGTTCGGCCAGAAGACCTCGCTGTTTCTCGCCTCGGTCGAGGCGCGCCACGGCATCCGCATGCCGGAAGGCTTCGTCGCCACCATCGATCGCGCCACCGAGGCCGAACTCGCGCGCACGCTCGCGCCGATCGCGGGGGTGCGCGACGCGCTGCTGCGCATCCCGCTGCCGGCCGCCGTGGTATCCAACGCACGCGGCGAACGCGTGCGCAACTCGCTCGCGCGCGCCGCGCTCACCGACGTGTTCGGCGAACGCGTGTTCAGCGCCGACCAGGTGGCGCGGCCGAAGCCCTACCCCGACGTCTATCTGCTCGCCGCGCGCACGCTCGGCGTCGAACCGGCGCGCTGCGTGGTGGTGGAGGACAGCCTGTCGGGGCTGACCGCCGCGCGCGCGGCCGGCATGAAGACGATCGCGTTCGTCGGCGCGAGCCACATTCCGGATGGTTACGAGAGCGTGCTGCGCGCGACCGGCATCACGCGGATCGTGCGCAGCATGCGCGAATTGCCGGCGCTCGTGGAGGCCGGCATGCGCGGCGAATTCGGCGACGTGCAATCGTAGCGGCAGCCCGCCCGGCGGCGCGAACCGCCGCCCGCCCTATTGCGGCAGATCCCAGCGCGGCGGCACTTCCGCGTTGATCGTGACGCGGAACGCGCGCGCCTCGGAGTCGCCCGGATTACGCAGGGTGTAGGGCTGGTCGGCGTCGAACACGATCGCGTCGCCGGTGGCGAGCAACTGGCGGCGATCGTTGACGGCCAGCTCCAGCGTGCCCTCGCTGACCACCAGGTTGATGGTGGTGCCGGGCGCGCGGCGCGCCCCCGTCTCGGTGTGCAGCGGCGCGACCCGCAGCTCGTGGAATTCGGCGGCGGCCGGCTCCCCCTCCGGGTACAGCGCGCGCGACGAGAAGCGGCCGCTGGAGCCGACCACGCGCACCGCGCGCTCGGCCGGCAGATGCTCGAAGCCGAGCACCGCGTGGCGCCGCAGGAACGCGGCCACCGACACCTTCAGCGCCGCGGCGACCTTGCAGAGCACCTTGATCGACGGCACGCTGCGCGCCGACTCGATCTGCGCGAGCATCGCGCGCGACACGCCCGACAGGCGCGCCAGCGCGTCGAGCGAGAGCTGGCGTTCGGCGCGCAGCCGCGCCAGATTCAGGCCGACCAGCCGCTCCAGCGCATCGAACGATTCCGCCGGCGCGGCGGCGGCCGGGTCGGCCGGCGAGGGGTCGCGCACCAGCGCGAGGGGCGAATGCATGGGTAGCCTCCAGCGCGCCTGGCGCGCAGCGAACTCGATTGGCGGCAAGCCTAGCACCACGGTTTTCGGCGGCAAACGAAGTTATCTTCACACTGTTATCAGTATCGCGAAGGAGTCGTTCACCCGCCGCGCCGGGCGCGATCGGCACCGCCATCGCGCCCGGCGCCGTCTCCCGCACCGGCGATCCGGCCTTCGAAAAGCTATAATGCACGGTTTTCCAGACGGCTCCGGCCGGCCCGCGCGGCCACCATGCGGCCCTTTTTCGCGGCGCCTTCCGCTCCACCCCGGCGAAGCGGTCCCGCCGGCGCGGGGCCGGCAGCGCAACCGGGCGCGGGCCGCCCGGACCGTCCCGATTCCCCCGCAACGACGCCCCCAGGTCAACCACTGCGAACGGCGAACCCCAGATGACGAAAAAAGTTTACGTAAAGACCTTCGGCTGCCAGATGAACGAGTACGACTCGGACAAGATGGTGGACGTGCTCAACGCCGCCGAAGGGCTCGAAAAGACCGACAGGCCCGAAGACGCGGACGTGATCCTGTTCAACACCTGCTCGGTGCGCGAGAAGGCCCAGGAAAAGGTGTTCTCGGATCTCGGCCGGGTGCGCGAGCTGAAGGAAGCCAAGCCCGGGCTGATCATCGGCGTGGGCGGCTGCGTGGCGAGCCAGGAAGGCGCGGCGATCGTCGCGCGCGCGCCCTACGTGGACCTCGTGTTCGGCCCGCAGACGCTGCACCGGCTGCCGAAGATGATCGACGCGCGCCGCGCGAGCGGCCGCTCGCAGGTCGACATCACGTTTCCCGAGATCGAGAAGTTCGACCATCTGCCGCCCGCGCGCGTGGAGGGCCCGAGCGCGTTCGTCTCGATCATGGAAGGCTGCAGCAAGTATTGCAGCTACTGCGTGGTGCCCTACACGCGCGGCGACGAGGTCTCGCGCCCGCTCGACGACGTGCTGACCGAGATCGCCGGGCTCGCCGACCAGGGCGTGCGCGAAGTCACGCTGCTGGGCCAGAACGTCAACGCCTACCGCGGCGCGCTGACGGCCGGCTCGACCGAGATCGCCGATTTCGCCACGCTGATCGAGTACGTGGCCGACCTGCCCGGCATCGAGCGGATCCGCTACACCACCTCGCATCCGAAGGAATTCACGCAGCGCCTGCTCGAGGTCTACGCGCGCGTGCCGAAGCTCGTCAACCATCTGCACCTGCCGGTCCAGCACGGCTCGGACCGCGTGCTGATGGCGATGAAGCGCGGCTACACGGTGCTCGAATACAAGTCGCTGATCCGCAAGCTGCGCGCGATCCGCCCCGGCCTGTCGCTGTCCACCGACATCATCGTCGGCTTCCCCGGCGAGACCGAGGCCGACTTCGACAAGACCATGGCGCTCGTCCACGAGATGCGCTACGACACCAGCTTCTCGTTCATCTACAGCCCGCGCCCCGGCACGCCGGCCGCCAACCTGCACGACGACACGCCGCGCGAGGTCAAGCTCAAACGCCTGCAACATCTGCAGGCCACCATCGAGGAGAACGTCGCGCATATCAGCGCGTCGATGGTCGGCGGGGTCGAGCGGATTCTCGTGGAAGGCCCGTCGCGCAAGGACCCGAACGAGCTGGCGGGACGCACCGAGAACAATCGCGTGGTCAACTTCCCGGCACCGCTGGCCTCGCACGCGCGGCTGATCGGCCAGATGATCGACGTGCGGATCAACCATGCCTATCCGCATTCGCTGCGCGGCGAACTCGTGCTGGCCCACGACGACGCCAGCACGGCCAGCCACTGAGCGCCCAACCGAAGGAAGCCGACGCAACCTTGAAAGCCACCCAAGCCCTGGAATTCACCGCGCCGCGTGACGACAACGCGCGCCTCGCGAACCTCTGCGGTCCGCTCGACGAGAACCTTCGGCAGATCGAGCAGGCGCTCGACGTCACGCTGCAGCGTCGCGGCCACCGGATCGCGATCCGCGGCCGCGGCGCGAAGCTTGCGCTGGCCGCCCTGGAAAACTTCTACAACCGCGCGCGCGATCCGCTCTCGCTCGACGACATCCAGCTCGCGCTGGTCGAGGCGCGTCACCCGGGCAGCGGGCGCGACGGCGGCGGCCTGGGCGACGACGCGCCGGACGTGCGCTTTCGCGGCAGCCCCGACCACCCGTTCGACGAGCCCGCCGCGGCTCCGGCCGCCCCGCCCGACGAAGAGCCGGCGCCGAAGCTCTACACGCGCCGCGCCGACCTGCGCGGCCGCACCCCGGCGCAGCGCGAGTACCTGAAGCAGATCCTCTCGCACGACGTGACGTTCGGCATCGGGCCGGCCGGCACCGGCAAGACCTACCTCGCCGTGGCCTGCGCGGTGGACGCGCTCGAACGCGACCAGGTCAAGCGCATCGTGCTGACGCGGCCGGCCGTCGAGGCCGGCGAGCGGCTCGGCTTCCTGCCAGGCGACCTTTCGCAGAAGGTCGATCCGTACCTGCGCCCGCTCTACGACGCGCTCTACGACCTGCTCGGCTTCGACAAGACCGCCAAGATGTTCGAGCGCCAGATGATCGAGATCGCGCCGCTCGCCTACATGCGCGGGCGCACGCTGAACCATGCGTTCATCATCCTCGACGAGGCGCAGAACACCACGCCCGAGCAGATGAAGATGTTCCTGACGCGGATCGGCTTCGGCTCGAAGGCGGTGGTCACCGGCGACACCACCCAGATCGACCTGCCGCGCGGCCACAAGAGCGGCCTCGTCGAGGCCCAGCAGGTGCTCGGCCAGGTGCGCGGCATCGCGCTCACGCGCTTCACGAGCGCCGACGTGGTGCGCCATCCGCTGGTGGCGCGGATCGTCGAGGCCTACGACGAGTTCCACGCGCAGCGCCAGGACGACTGAGCGGCGCGCCCGCTTCGCCGTCGCGGCGCGACCGTCCGTCACGGCAGGCGGGCGGCCGCCGGCAGCCGCGCCGGCGCGAAGCCGCGCCGGCGCGGCGCGGCGGCCCGGGCGCCGCGTTTCGGCGGGTTGCCCAAGCCTGCCGCGGCACGCCTGCCGGCCTGCCGGGAGGGCGAAACAGCAGGCCGTTTGGTGTATGCTCGGACGATTGCGTTTGCTCCTCCAGCGATGAAATCCTCCCGCTCCCAGAAAGCCTCCAAGCCCGCCCTCACCGGCGCCCCCCGCGTCTCGCTGTTCGACGAACGCGGCAAGGTCAAGTCGATCGACGCGCAGGGCCTGCGCATCGATTTTCCCGACGGCCGCGCGCTGATGTTCGACCTGTCCGGCGGTGCCGGCGACGCCTCGGTCGCGATCGTCGCGCAGCATGCCGATCCCGAGCAGCGCGCGACGCTGACGTTGCGCCCCGAACACTACGACAGCCTCACGCTGTCGGTGGGCGCCGAAGCGGCCGCGGCCGACGCGATCCTGCCCGATCTCGACGGCAACGCAGCGGCCCCCTGCGACGACGACGACGCCCCGCCGCCGGCCGGCGCCCCCGAGCTCGAACTGGTCGTGCAATACGGCGACGAGATCACCACCGCGCAGCGCAAGACGCTGCCCAAGCGCAAGCTGATCGCCGAATGGCTGTCGACCTCGCTGTCGGCCGATGCGCAGCTCACGGTGCGCTTCGTCGGCGAGCAGGAAGGCCGCGAACTGAACCGCGGCTACCGCAAGAAGGACTACCCCACCAACGTGCTGACCTTCGCCTACGACGCGGCGCCCGACGGCACCACGATCGGCGATCTGGTGATCTGCTGCCCGGTGGTGGAAAAGGAGGCAGCCGAGCAGGACAAGCCGCTCCTGGCCCATTACGCGCATCTGCTCGTCCATGGCGCGCTGCACGCGCAGGGGTATGATCACGAACGTAGCGAGGAGGACGCGGCCGAAATGGAAGCGCTCGAAACCGACATCCTCGCCAAGCTCGGCTTCCCGAACCCGTATCAATAAGGGGCAGCACGGCCGGCCGGGCATCGTCGATTCCCTGAACCGGCCGCGAGCCCCCATCGTGAGTACGCCCTTTCCCGCCACCAACGCGTATCCGCCGTCGATCGGCTCCGGCCGGCTGCTCTCCGAAGCCGAACTCGCCGCCTCGCTCCAGGCGACGCTGGCGCACTGGGACCGCCAGGCCGATCTCTGGCTGTTCGGCTATGGCTCGCTGATCTGGAATCCCGGCCTGCCGACCGTCGAACAGGTCCACGGGCGCGTCCACGGCTATCACCGCGGCCTCTATCTGTGGTCGCGCGTCAACCGCGGCACGCCCGAGCGGCCGGGCCTCGTGCTCGCGCTCGACCGCGGCGGCTCATGCAGCGGCGTGGCGTTCCGGATCGCCGGGCCCAGCGCGCTGCCGCATCTCGAAACGCTCTGGCAGCGCGAAATGCCGATGGGTTCGTACCGGCCCGCCTGGCTGCCCTGCACGCTCAGGACCGGCCAGCGGGTACGCGCGCTCGCGTTCGTGATGCGTCGCGACGTGCCGACCTACACCGGCAAGCTGTCCGACGAGGTGGTGCGCGCCGTGTTCGGCAGCGCGCAGGGCCGCTACGGCACCACGCTCGACTACGTGACGCGCACCGTGGCCGCGCTGCGCGAAAGCGGCATTCCCGACCGTGCGCTGGAGGCGCTGCTCGCGCGCTGCGGCTGAGACGAGCGCCGGCGGCCCGCGCGGCGCCAGCAGGCCCCGTTTTCGGGCGGACGGCCGGCCGTCACGCCCGAAGGTGCGGCCGCCCGCCTCGGCCGGGGCATCCGGCCGGCCGCGCGCGCCCCGCTTTTTGGCCCGTTGGGCGCGGCGCCGTTTCCGGGTTAGGATGGACGCGAGCCGCCGGGCCGGCCTCCGCGTTCGCCATCCGGCCGACACGGCAGCACCACGGCCTTGGTGTATCCTTGCCAACTCCGTGATCACGCGTCCGCGGTCCGCCCCGGGCGCACCACCATGAACGATTCGTATCCCAGTCGAAAGTCCGCCGACAAACCTTCCGAAAAGCGTTCGCTTCTCGAACGCCTGACCGATTTCATCTCGCCCGAGCCTGAATCGCGCGGCGAGCTGCTCGAAATCCTGCAGGACGCGCACGAGCGCAACCTGATCGACGCCGATTCCCTGTCGATGATCGAGGGCGTGTTCCAGGTCTCCGACCTCTGCGCGCGCGACATCATGGTGCCGCGTGCGCAGATGGACGCGCTCAACATCGCCGACAAGCCCGAGGATTTCATTCCGTTCGTGCTCGACAAGGCACACTCGCGCTACCCCGTCTACGAAGAGAACCGCGACAACGTGATCGGCGTGCTGCTCGCGAAGGACCTGCTGCGCTTCTACGCGGAAGAGGAATTCGACGTGCGCGGGATGCTGCGCCCGGCCGTGTTCATCCCCGAGTCGAAGCGCCTGAACGTGCTGCTGCACGACTTCCGCGTGAACCGCAACCACCTGGCGATCGTGGTCGACGAATACGGCGGCGTGGCCGGCCTCATCACGATCGAGGACGTGCTGGAACAGATCGTCGGCGACATCGAAGACGAATACGACTTCGACGAGGAAGCCGGCAACATCATCTCGGCGCCCGACGGGCGCTTCCGGGTGCGCGCGCTGACCGAGATCTCGCAGTTCAACGAGACGTTCGGCACCGACTTCCCCGACGACGAGGTCGACACCATCGGCGGGCTGATCACCCATCATTTCGGCCGCGTGCCGCATCGCGGCGAAAAACTGCGGCTGGGCCGGCTGATCTTCGAGATCCAGCGCGGCGACGCACGCCAGATCCACGTGCTGCTGGTGCGCCGCGACCCGCTCGCCGCCGGCCGCCGCGGCGAATCGGCCGGCGCGGACTGATCGTCCGGCCGCCTCCTCAGTCAACGCCTCACCCTCGACCCGCATGGCCGAATCGTTCCCGACCCGCGCGCGACGCGGCGCCACTTTCGCGGCCGGCAGCCGCGCGCTGCCGCGCTGGCACTATCCGGCCGCGCTGCTCGCGGGCGCGGCCAACACGCTGAGCTTCGCGCCCACGCCGCACGGCGGCTGGCTGCAGCTGCTCGTGTTCATCTGGTTCTACGCGCAGCTCGCGCGCAGCGCGACGCGCGGGCAAGCCACGCTGACCGGCGCCGCGTTCGGCTTCGGCAACTTCCTGTCCGGCATCTGGTGGCTGTTCATCAGCATGCACGTGTACGGCGAGATGGCCACGCCGATCGCGGCCGGCGCGCTCGTGCTGTGCTGCCTCTACCTCGCGCTCTATCCGGCGCTGTCGTCGCTGGCCTGGGCGCTGGCCGCGGGCAAGCGCGCGGGGCAGGCGTTCGCGCCGTCGTGGCACGGCGCGTTCGCGTTCGCGAGCGCCTGGGCGCTGGGCGAATGGGCGCGCGGCACCGTGCTGACCGGCTTTCCGTGGCTGGCGAGCGGCTATCCGCAGGTGGACGGCCCGTTCGCCGGCTATGCGCCGGTGGCGGGCGTCTACGGCATCGGCTGGGTGCTCGCGCTGTTCGCGGCGCTGGTGGTCAACGCCATCGTGCGCGCGCGCCGCGCGCGCGGCGGCGCGTTCGCCCCGGCCGCGCTGGCCGCCGCGCTCGTGGTGCTCGGCCTGCTGCTGCCGCTGGTGCCGTGGACCCAGCCCGAGAACAAGCCGCTCAACGTGCGCCTGCTGCAAGGCAACGTGAAGCAGGACATCAAGTTCGAGCAGGCCGGCATCGACGCGGCGATCCGCATGTACACGAAGATGATCACCGAGAAGCCGGCCGATCTCGTCGTCACGCCCGAGACGGCGATCGCGGTGATGATCCAGGACGTGCCGGCGCCGTTCGCGAAGGCGGTGCGCAGCTTCGTCGACCGGACCGGCACCTCGGTGCTGTTCGGCGCCGTCGGCGACACGATCCTGCCCGACGGCAGCATCGTCGACTACACCAACAGCCTGTACGGCGTGTCGCCGGGCTCGATGAAGATCTACCACTACGACAAGCACCATCTGGTGCCGTTCGGCGAGTTCATCCCGTGGGGCTTTCACTGGTTCGTGAAGCTGATGAAGATGCCGCTCGGCGACTTCGCGCGCGGCGCGCCGGTGCAGCCGCCGTTCCTGGTCCACGACCAGCCGGTGATGGCCGACATCTGCTACGAGGACATCTTCGGCGAGGAGATCGCGGCGACCGTGCGCGACAACTCGCCGTCGCCGGGCGTGCTCGTCAACGTCACGAACCTGGCCTGGTTCGGCGACACCATCGCGCTCGACCAGCACCTGCAGATCGCGCGGATGCGTGCGCTGGAAACGGGCCGGCCGATGCTGCGCGCCACCAACACCGGCATGACCGCGGCGATCGATGCGCACGGCCGCGTGATCGGACGCCTCAAGCCGTTCACGGTCGGCTCGCTCGACGTGACGATCGAGGGCACCCAGGGCATCACGCCGTTCGTCGCCCACGGCAACGCGATCGTGCTGGCCGTGGCCGCGCTGCTGCTCGCGTTCGCGCTGGCGGCCGGGCCGCGGCTGCGCCGGCGCGGCTGAGGCCCGGCCGGCGCCGGGCCGGCCTCGCCTCACCTCACCCGCCCCGGCCGCCCGTCGCCGCCAGCGCGCGCAGATCCCGCGCGACCGCGTCGAGCACCGGCTGCCATTGCATGAAGGCCGGCTGCCGGTACAGCGTCGCGCTCGGATACAACGGACTGTCGCGGCGCTCGAGCTGCCAGACCCAATGCGGATTGACGTCGAGCAACACCCAGCAGGCCTGTCCCAGCGCCCCGCTCAGGTGGGCGATCGAGGTGCAGACGGTGATCACGAGGTCGAGCGCGCCGAGATAGGCGGCCGTGTCGTCGAAGCTGCGCCATTCGGCGCTGTGATCGACGATCGGCAGGCCGAGCGCGCGCGCGGCGGCCACCTCGGCCTCGCCGCCCGGCTGCAGCGAGTGGAAGCTCACACCCTCGATGCCCGCGAAGGCCGCCGCATAGCGCCCGATGTCGATGCGCCGAAACGGATTGCGCTGGTGCCCGGCGCTGCCGGTCCAGGCGAGCCCCACGCGCAGCCGCTCGCCGGGCCGCGCCTCGGCCGCCAGGCGGGTGCGCCACGCCTCGCGCGCGGCCGCGTCGGCGCGCAGGTAGGGCACGGCCGCGCCGGCCGCCGCGTCGGGCAGGCCGAGCTGCCACGCCACGCTGCCGATCGGCAGGTGGTAATCGGCGGGCGGCAGCCGATCGGCGTCGGCCTCGTCGAGATAAAGCTCGACGTAGCTGCCGAGACTGCGCGAGAGCAGCGCGCCCATCTGCGCGAACGCGTTCCAGACGAGCCGCCCGCCTTCTCGATGCACGCGCTCGGCCAGCAGCGGGATGGTGCGGCACAGCTGCAGCAGGTCGCCCATGCCCTGCTCGCCCCATACCAGCAGCGTCCTGCCCGCCAGCGGCTCGCCGCGCCAGCGCGGCGCCGGCAGGCTCGGCCACGAGGCGCGCAGCTCGAGCGAGCCCTGCCAGCGTGCCTCGTGGCCGAGCCAGCCGGCGGCGAAGTTGCCGCGCACGAGCTCGATGATGGCGAGATTGAAGCGAAACGCGGGGTCGCCGGGCGAGAGCTCGAGCGCGCGTCGCGCGCAGCGCTCGGCCTCGTCCCAGCGCTGCGCCTCCTTGTAGGCACAGCTCGCGTTGTTGCAGGCGAGCGCGCTGTCGGGCGCGAGCGCGAGCGCCTGCCCGGCGGCGGCGAGCGCACCCGCGAGATCGCCGCGCGCCCGATACGAGACGATCAGGTTGATCCAGGCCTGTTCGTCGCGCGGGTTCGCCGCGACGGCCTGCTCGAACAGCGCGAGCTCCTCGGCCGGATCGCCGTTCGACAGGCGGATCGCGAGCGCCAGGTTGTTGCGCAGCGACGGCCAGTCGGGATCGAGCGCCAGCGCGTGCCGGTACGGCGCGAGCGCCTCGGCGTGGCGGCCGCCCATCTGCAGCGCGTAGCCGCAATTGAACGCGAGCGCGGCCACGTCGGGCTCGATGCGCCACAGGCAGCTCGCGAACTCGGCCGCATCGGCGTGGCGCTGGCGCTCGATCAGGCTCGCGGTCAGCCGCGCGAGCGCCGCGTAGTCGAGCGCGTGCAGCCGCGAGGCGGCGTCGAGCCACACCGCACGCGCCGTCTCGCGGCCCGCTGCGCCGGCGGCGGCGGCCTCGCGCAGGAACTCGAGGAACGGCGGGTAGAACGGAAAATGCGGGTCGACGGGCGGTTTGAACATGAGCGTCATCGGTCCATGATCGGCACGAGCGGCAGTCCGGGCATCTTAACGCGCGGCGCCCGCCACGCCGTCGTTCGCGACCTGCTGCGCACCCGCTTGCGCGGCGTGAAAGCCAACCGCCGCGGCCGCGTGCGGCCGGCCCGGCAGTCCGTGGCGGCGGTCGCGGCCGCAGCGTCGCGCCGATCCGGTAAAATTACGCGCTTTACGCCCATCCAAGCCGCGCGCCGGACTGGAGCCCCGGCCCGAGCCCGCTCGCGCCGGCTTCACCCCGGAACGCAAAGCGCCTACGAAGGCCCCTCATGCTCACGTTTCAGCAAATCATCCTGACGCTCCAGTCCTACTGGGACAAACAGGGTTGTGCCCTGCTCCAGCCGATCGACATGGAAGTCGGCGCCGGCACCTCGCACGTCCACACGTTCCTGCGCGCGATCGGCCCCGAACCGTGGCGCGCCGCCTACGTGCAGCCATCGCGCCGCCCGAAGGATGGCCGCTACGGCGAGAATCCGAACCGCCTGCAGCACTACTACCAATACCAGGTGGTGATGAAGCCGGCACCGGAGAACATCCTCGACCTGTATCTCGGCTCGCTCGAGGCGCTCGGCTTCGACCTGAAGCAGAACGACGTGCGCTTCGTCGAGGACGACTGGGAAAATCCGACGCTGGGTGCCTGGGGCCTCGGCTGGGAAGTCTGGCTCAACGGCATGGAGGTGACGCAGTTCACCTACTTCCAGCAGGTGGGCGGCCTCGACTGCAAGCCCGTGCTCGGCGAGATCACCTACGGCATCGAGCGGCTCGCGATGTACCTGCAGAAGGTCGAGAACATCTACGACCTGGTCTGGACGGAGTGGGAGGAGCTGGGCCCGAACGGCCCGCAGACGCGGCGCCTGACCTATCGCGACGTCTACCACCAGAACGAGGTCGAGCAGTCGACCTACAACTTCGAGTACGCCAACGTCGACCTGCTGTTCACGTTCTTCAACAGCTACGAAGCGGAGGCGAAGCGCATGATCGAGGCGAAGCTCGCGCTGCCCGCCTACGAGCTGGTGCTCAAGGCCGGCCACACGTTCAACCTGCTCGACGCGCGCGGCGCGATCTCGGTGACCGAGCGCGCCGCCTACATCGGCCGGATTCGCGCGCTGTCGCGCCTCGTCGCGCAGAGCTACTACGAATCGCGCGAGGCGCTCGGCTTCCCGATGATCGGCGACCCGATCCGCGGCGTGCCGGGCCTCACGACCGACGCGCAGGACGCGGCACAGCCCGGCTGGGCGCCGCCGCTGAAGGCCGAACGCAAGATCGATCAGGACTGACGAGATTCCCCCCATCATGACGCACATCCAATCCGCTCCGCTGCTGGTCGAACTGCTGACCGAGGAACTGCCGCCGAAGGCGCTCGCGCGCCTCGGCGACGCGTTCGCCGAGGGCCTCGCCCAGCGCCTCGCCGCGCGCGACCTGACCGACGGCGCGCCCGTCTTCGAACGCTATGCCACGCCGCGCCGGCTGGCCGTGGTGATCACCAACGTGCGCGCCGTCGCCCCGCAGCGCCAGGTCCGCGAAAAGGTGCTGCCGGTGTCGGTCGCGCTCGACGCGGCCGGCCAGCCCACCGCGCCGCTTGCCAAGAAGCTCGCCGCGCTCGGCCATCCGAACCTGACGGTCGCCGATCTCGAACGCGCGCAGGACGGCAAGGCCGAGGCGTTCTTCGTCAACTATTCGGCGCCCGGCGCGACGCTCGCCGACGGGCTGCAGGCCGCGCTCGACGAGACGCTAGCGAAGCTGCCGATCCCGAAGGTGATGACCTACCAGCGCCCGGACGGCACCGACGTGCAGTTCGTGCGCCCCGTGAAACGCCTGACCGTGCTGCACGGCACGCACGTGGTGCCGGTGTCGGCGTTCGGCATCGACGCCGGCGACACCACGCTCGGCCACCGCTTCCTGTCGGACGGGCTCGTCGCGATCGGCTCGGCGAGCCGCTATGCCGACACGCTGCGCGAGAAGGGCCGCGTGATCGCGCACTTCGCCGACCGCCGCGAATCGATCCGCACCGCGCTCGCCGAGCACGCCGGCGGCGACGCCGTGGTGATGCCCGAGTGGCTGCTCGATGAAGTCAACGCGCTGGTGGAATGGCCGGTGGTCTACGCCTGCAAGTTCGAGGACGAGTTCCTGCAGGTGCCGCAGGAATGCCTGATCCTGACCATGCAGACCAACCAGAAGTATTTCGCGCTGACCGACGCGGCCGGCAAGCTGCGCTCGCGCTTCCTGATCGTCTCGAACATCGAGACGGCCACCCCGGCCGAGATCATCGACGGCAACGAGCGCGTGGTGCGCCCGCGCCTGGCCGACGCGAAGTTCTTCTTCGAGACCGACAAGAAGACCCCACTGGTGGACCGCGTGCCGCGCCTGGCCAACGTCGTCTATCACAACAAGCTCGGCTCGCAGCTGGCGCGCGTCGAGCGCATCGAATCGCTGGCCGAGCAGATCGCGCCGGCCGTCGGCGCCGATGCCGCGCTCGCGCGCCGCGCCGCGCGGCTCGCGAAGGCCGACCTGCTGACCGACATGGTCGGCGAGTTCCCCGAACTGCAGGGCACCATGGGCACCTACTACGCGCGCCACGACGGCGAGGCCGACGAAGTGGCCGTGGCCTGCACCGAGCACTACCAGCCGCGCTTCTCGGGCGACGCGCTGCCGGCCGCGCCGGTCAGCACGGCAGTGGCGCTGGCCGACAAGCTCGAGACGATCGTCGGCATCTGGGGCATCGGCCTCGCGCCGACCGGCGAGAAGGACCCGTTCGCGCTGCGCCGCCACGCGCTCGGCGTGCTGCGCCTGCTCGTCGAGAAGCAGCTGCCGCTCGACCTGCGCGGCCTGCTGCGCACCACCTACGCGAGCTTCGCCGGCATCGCCGGGGTGGCCGAATCGACCGACGCGATCTATGCGTTCTTCCTCGATCGGCTGCGCGGCCTGCTGCGCGAGCGCGGCTACTCGACGGGCGAGATCGACGCGGTGCTGGGCCTCGAGCCGAGCCGCGTCGACGACCTGATCGCACGCCTGGACGCGGTGCGCGAGTTCACGCGTCTGGCCGAGGCCGGGGCGCTCGCGGCCGCCAACAAGCGCATCTCGAACATCCTGAAGAAGTCCGAAGGCGGCGCGCCGGGCGAAGTCGACGCGGCGCTGCTGGCCGAGGCGGCCGAGCAGGCGCTGGCCGCCGAGCTCGCGCAGGTCGCCCCGCGCGTGCAGGCGCAGCTCGCCGCGCGCGACTACACGGGCGCGCTGTCGGCGCTCGCCGCGCTGCGCGCGCCGGTCGACACGTTCTTCAACGACGTGATGGTGAACGCCGAGGACCCGGCGCTGCGCGCCAACCGCCTCGCCTTGCTCGGGGCGCTGCACCAGCAGATGAACTGCGTGGCGGACATCTCGAAGCTCGCCGCCTGAGCGCCCTCACCGCCGCCCAACCCGCCGCCCCGGGCGGCCCACCGCCAGCCAGCGCCAGGAGAGCACGCCATGCCGACGAATGCCAACCGCAAGCTCGTCGTCCTCGACCGGGACGGCGTCATCAACGTCGATTCGGACGCGTTCATCAAGACGCCCGACGAATGGATCACGCTGCCCGGCGCCCTCGAGGCGATCGGGCGGCTCAACCACGCGGGCTATCGCGTGGTGGTGGCGACCAACCAGTCGGGCATCGGCCGCGGACTGTTCGACATGGCCGCGCTCAACGCGATGCACCTGAAGATGCACAAGGCCGCCGCGGCGGTGGGCGCGCGCATCGACGCGGTGTTCTTCTGCCCGCACACGGCCGGCGACAACTGCGAGTGCCGCAAGCCGAAGCCCGGCATGATGGCGATGATCGCCGAGCGCTTCGAGGTCGAGCCCGACCAGACGCCGGTCGTCGGGGATTCGCTGCGCGACCTGCAGGCGGGCGCCGCGCTGGGCTTCCAGCCGCACCTGGTGCTGACCGGCAAGGGCCGCCGGACGCTGGCCGCCGGCAACCTGCCCGACGGCACGCGCGTGCACGACGACCTGCGCGCCTTCGCGCTCGATTTCCTGTCCCGTGAGCCGGCCTGAGGGGGCATCCGCCGCCGCCCGCCGCCCCCTCCCCACCCCCGAGCCCCCGACTCCGATGCGCCTCCTCCGTTCGCTGCTGCTGCTGATCTTCTTCGTGCTGTACACGGTGCCCTACGCCACCGCCTGTTTCATCGCGTTCCCGTTCCTGCGTCCCGACGCGCGCTACTGGATGGCGGCGGGCTGGTGCCGCTCCACGCTCGCGGTGACGCGCTGGCTGAACGGCATCCGCTACCGCATCGAGGGCTTCGAGAACCTGCCCGACGGGCCGGCCGTGCTGCTCTCGAAACACCAGTCGGCGTGGGAGACGCTCGCGTTTCCGGCACTGATGCCGCGCCCGCTCTGCTACGTGTTCAAGCGCGAGCTGCTCTACGTGCCGTTCTTCGGCTGGGCGCTCGGGCTGCTGCACATGGTCCACATCAACCGCAGCGAAGGCAAGAACGCATTCGACTCGGTGATCCGGCAGGGCAAGAAGCGCCTCGCCGAGGGCGCCTGGGTGATCATGTTCCCGGAAGGCACGCGCACCCCCACCGGCAGCCAGGGCAAGTACAAGACGGGCGGCGTGCGCTTCGCGGTGGGCACCGGCGCGCCGGTGGTGCCGATCGCCCATAATGCGGGGCGCGTGTGGCCGCGCAATTCGTTCATCAAGTATCCGGGTATAGTCACGGTGTCGATCGGTAAGCCGATCGATTCGCGCGGCCTCACCCCGGAGGAGCTGAATGCGCGCGTCGAGCAGTGGATCGAGACGGAAATGCGCCGCATCGATCCCGACGCCTATCGAGGCGCAAGCGGCGAGCGCCGCTGACGATGCCCGGCCGGAGCCCGCCGCACGACCCCGATTCAAGGTTTCATTCATATTGCGCACCGCCAAACGAAGCGAACTGATGCCCAAGCGTCCCAGGCCACGGCCCGCCGTCGTCGCACTCGATCACCACCAGCTCGATCTGCCGCTGTTCGACGGCCCGCCGCCCGCGCCGCCCGCTTCGCCGTCGCCCGAGCGCGACCGGTCGCGGCGCTCGCTGACGCTCGACGGCCGCGTCCTCGAGTACCGGCTCAAGCGCTCGGCACGCCGCACCATCGGCTTCGCGATCGACGGCAGCGGGCTCACCATCACCGCGCCGCGCTGGGTCACGCTCGCCGACATCGAGTCCGCGATCGCCGAGAAGCGCCGCTGGATCTTCGTGAAGCTCGCCGAATGGCAGACCCGCATCGAGCAGCGCGCGCTGCCGCAGATCGACTGGAAGGACGGCGCGCGCATCCCGTTCCTCGGCAAGCCGGTCGAGATCGCGCTGGCGTCGGCCGACGGCTCGCTCGGCTACGACGCGGCGCGTTCGGTGCTCGCGCTCGGGCTGCCCGCGCATGCCGGGCCGCAGCAGATCAAGGACCGCGTGCAGGGCTGGCTGCAGGGCGAGGCCAGGCGCATCTTCGGCGAGCGGCTGGTGGTGTACGCGCAGAAGCTCGGCGTCAGCTACAGCGCCTATGCGCTGTCGTCGGCCTCGACGCGCTGGGGCAGCTGCTCGAGCGACGGCAAGATCCGCCTGAACTGGCGGCTCGTGCATTTCCCGGTCTCGATCATCGACTACGTGGTCGCGCACGAACTCTCGCACCTGCGCGAGATGAATCACAGCCCCGCGTTCTGGCAGACGGTCGAATCGATCTTCCCGGAATTCCGCGAGGCGCGGCACACGCTCAAGCACCATCCGCCCGAGCTGCTGCCCGCGCTGTAGGCGCGCAGCATGCCGCGCCATGAAAAACGGCGCCTCGCGTGAGGCGCCGTTTTTCATGGGCATCCGGCTCAGTGCGACTTGCGCTGGATGAATTCGATCTTGTAGCCGTCCGGGTCCTCGACGAATGCGATCACGGTCGTGCCGTGCTTCATCGGGCCCGCTTCGCGCGTGACCTTGCCGCCCTGCGCCTTGATGCGCTCGCAGGCCGCGTAGGCGTCGTCGACCTCGATCGCGAGGTGGCCGAAACCGGTGCCGATCTCATAGGACGGCGTGTCCCAGTTGTGGGTCAGCTCGATCACGGTGCCGGTCGATTCCGCTTCGTAACCGACGAACGCGAGCGTGAACCTGCCTTCCGGATAGTCGTTGCGGCGCAGCAGCTTCATGCCGAGCAGCCCGGTGTAGAACTGGATCGAGCGGTCGAGATCGCCGACGCGCAGCATCGTATGCAGCATTCGCATGGTGGGGAACTCCGTGTAAACCATCTGGGGGAACAGCCGAATTTACCAGACGCGGCCGATTTTCGCCGGCGGGCCGGCGCATCCGCGAACCGGCCCGGCCGGCCGATCCGGACCGCGGGCATGACGGCCCGCGCCGCCGCCCGCCTCAGCCGGCGGCGGGCCGCGTCGCGGCGACCGTGCGCGCCAGCCTCACGTATTCGGCCACGCCGACGTCCTCGGCGCGGCGCGCCAGATCGAAGCCGAGCGCCTCGAAATCGACCACGTCGCGGTACGCGCCGAGCGTGTTGCGCAGCATCTTGCGGCGCTGCGAGAAGGCCGCCGTGACCACCTCGCCGAGCACGCCGACATCCACCTCGGCCAGCTCGTGCGGCGCATGCGGAATCATCCGCACGATCGCCGAATCGACCTTCGGCGGCGGCTGGAACGACTCGGGCGGCACGTCGATCAGCTTGTCCATCACGTAGCGGTACTGCAGCATCACCGACAGCCGGCTGAACGCCTTGCTGCCCGGCTCGGCCACCATCCGCTCGACCACCTCGTTCTGCAGCATGAAGTGCTGGTCCACCACGCGTTCGGCGAACCTCATCAGGTGGAACAGCAGCGGGCTGGAGATGTTGTAGGGCAGATTGCCGATGATGCGCAGCGACGGCTGCTCGCCCGGCAGCGCGAGCGCGCCGAAATCGAACCCGAGCGCGTCGCCGGCATGCAGCTCCAGCAGGCTGCCGAAGCGCTGCTTGAGGCGGCCGATCAGGTCGCGGTCGAGCTCGACGGCGTGCAGCGGCGCCTCCGGCGTGGCGAGCCGCTCGATCACGGGGCCGGTCAGCGCGCCGAGGCCGGGGCCGATCTCGACCATGCGCTGGCCGCGCTCGGGGCGGATCGTCGAGACGATCGAGTCGATCACGCCGGTGTCGACGAGAAAGTTCTGCCCGAAGCGCTTGCGCGCGAAGTGTCCCTGGTGCTGTCTGCTGTTCGACATCGAAAGAATCAAACGAAAGTGGAGCGAGCGGTGCCTCAGGCACCGCGGCGGTGGCGCGCCATCGCGACCGCGGTGTCGAGCGCGGCGATCAGGCTGCCCGGATCGGCGCGGCCGGTGCCGGCCAGATCGAGCGCGGTGCCATGGTCGACCGAGGTGCGCACGATCGGCAGGCCGAGCGTGACATTGATGCCTTCGCCGAACGTCGCGAACTTGAGCACCGGCAGGCCCTGGTCATGGAACATCGCGAGCACGCAGTCGGCGTGCTCGAGGTAGCGCGGCTGGAACAGCGTGTCGGCCGGATACGGGCCGCGCGCGTCGATGCCGCGCGCCTTGGCCTCGGCCAGCGCCGGCGCGATCACGTCGATCTCCTCGCGGCCGAGGTAGCCGTTCTCGCCCGCGTGCGGGTTCAGGCCGGTGACGAGGATGCGCGGGGCGGCCAGGCCGAAATGGCGGCGCAGGTCGGCGTCGACGATGGCGAGCGTCTCGACCAGCGAGTCGATCGTCAGCGCGGCCGACACGTCCTTGAGCGGCAGGTGCGTGGTGGCGAGTGCGACGCGCAGCGGCCGCTCGCCGGTGCCGGCCAGCATCATCACGACGCGCGGCGTGCCGGTGCGCTCGGCCAGATATTCGGTATGGCCGGTGAACGGTACGCCGGCATCGTTGATGGTGCTCTTCTGCAGCGGCGCCGTGACGATCGCGTCGTAGCGGCCCGCCACCGCGCCGTCGATCGCCGCGTCGAGCAGGCCCAGCACGTAGCGGCCGTTGGCCGCGTCGAGCTGCCCGGCCCGCGCCGGCGCGGCGAGCGGGCGATGCGCCACCGTCACGCGCTGGCCGACGCCGAGCGCGGCCGGATCGACGCCGGCCGCCTGCGCGCGTTCGGCGAACAGCGCCGCGTCGCACAGCACCTCGAAGCACGCGTCGGGCCAGCGCAGCGGCGCCTCGGCAAGCGCGCGCGCGCTCAGCTCGGGGCCGACCCCGGCCGGCTCGCCGGTGGTGATCGCGATGCGCAGCGTCGGGTCGGTGGCCATGGCGGGCTCGCTCAGGGCTGCGGCTGGCCGATCTTGATCTGCACGTAGGACGAATCGCGCAGCTCGCGCAGCCAGTCGGCATAGGCCTGCTCGGCCTTGCGCTGGCCGATCGCCTGACGCGCGATGTCCATCTGCTGCTGGATCGAGCCTTCCGCGTCGCGGCGGCCGAGCACCTGGATCAGGTGATAGCCGTACTCGGTGCGCACCGGGTTGCTGATCTGGCCGTCCTGCAGCGAATTCATGGCGCGCTCGAATTCCGGCACCGTCTCGCCCGGGCTGATCCAGCCGAGATCGCCGCCCTGCGAGGCCGAGCCGTCCTGCGAGTAGGTGCGCGCGAAGCTCGCGAAATCGCCGCCCGCCTCCACCTTGTTGCGGATGTCGATCAGCTGCTGGCGCGCCTGCGCCTCGGACTTGCCTTCGCCGACGCGCAGCAGGATGTGGCGCACGTGGGTCTGCACGATCTTCGGCGACGCGGCCGAGGTGCCCTGCGCGGGGCGGCGATCGACCAGACGCACGATCTCGAAGCCGTCCGGCACGCGGATCAGCGCCGGATTGACCTGGCCCGGCCGCAGTTGCGCGACGGCCTGCACCACGTCGGCCGGCAGCGAGCCCGGCGGCTTGAAGCCGAGGTCGCCGCCCGACTTCGCGTCCTTCGCCTCGGAATTGTTCTTCGCGAGCCGCTCGAAATCGGCGCCCGGCGCGAGGGCCTGCTTGAGCAGGCCCTCGGCCTTCTTCCGGGCGGCGTCGATCTGCGTTTCCGGCGCGTTCTGCGGGGCGGCCACGAAGATGTGCTCGAGCCGGAGGTCCTGCTGCGAACCCGCGTTCGGGCCGCGCTGGCTCGCGATGTAGCTGGCCACCTCGGCGTCGGACACGGTGATCTTGCTGTCCACTTCCTTCTCGCGCAGGCGCGAGAGCATCAGTTCGGTGCGCGCGTCGCTGACGAAGATGTTCCAGGGCACCCCTTCGGCCTCGAGCCGCGCGCGGTACTGGTCGAGCGACATGTTGTTGGCGGCGGCCAGGCGCTGCAGCGTGGCCTGCACCATCGCGTCGTCCACCACGATGCCGTCCTCCTTCGCCTTCTGCACCTGGATGCGCTCCAACACCATCTGGTTCAGCACCTGCATGCGCAACTCGTCGATGGGCGGCACCGGCGCCTTCTGCTGCCGCAGCCGGCGCGCGATCAGGTCGACCCGCTGGTCGAGCTCGCGGCCGGTGATCACGTCGTTGTTGACGACGGCGACGACCTCGTCGGCCAGCGTCGCGCCATTCGAACCGAGCGCTTGCGCGACCGCCGGCGTGACGGACAGCAGCGACATGGCGGCGACGAGGCCGGACACGATTGCTGCGAAGCGAAGGGTTTTCTTCATTGCCACGGAGACTCCATTGAAAGCAGGCTGGCCGGCACCGTGTCAGGCGCGGCGATGGTGCGCGAAGCTTGGTTACTCATAGTTGCTGAAACGGGCCAGCGGCGGGGCCTGGGGCGGCAGCGGCGTATAGCCCGGAATGCCCTGGCGGAACGCGGCGACGAGCCCGTTGTCGATGCTCGTCAGCCCCTTGAGCGTCAGCTGCGCCATGAAGCGCGTCGCCGAGCTCTGCTGGCCCGACGTGTTGACGCCGTTCGCGTAGCGCTGCACGCCGACGCCGAGCGCCCAGCAGTCGGCATCGTACTGGAAGCCGAGTAGACCGTCGACCACCCGGTTGCTGGCCAGATCGTAATTGAAGCGGCCGACCGCGTACAAATGGCGCGTGAGCGGCCACTGGCCCGAGATCAGCACCTGATTGATCGGATCGCCGTTGAGCGTGGTATTGGCGCGCGTGTAGCGATAGGCCACGTTGATCACGCTGCGCTCGCCGGGACTGTAGCCGAAGCCGACGCTCGACTTCACGAGCTGATTGTTGTCGGCGTTGTACTGGAACGCCGTCTCCGACGCGAAGCCGGCACCGAGCTTCACCGAGGCGCCGAGGATCAGGTCCGAGTGGCGCGCCTGCGCGACCGAGTCGGTCGGCAGCAGCGTGGTGCGCTGGTTGGTGAAGTAATACTGCTGCGCGATCACGAAGCGCGCGCGCTCGTCGCCCGTGGCCGGGTTCAGGAATCGCGTGGTCAGCGCGGCGGTGATGCGGTTCTCGTCGGCGATCCGGTCGTTGCCGACGAAGGTGTTGGTGGTGAAGATCTCGGCGAGCCCGAAGTCGGACTCGGCGGTATCGAACAGCGGCGCGTCGAGCTGGTTGCGGTACGGCGTGTAGACGTAGAACAGCCGCGGCTCGAGCGTCTGGATGAAGTCCTGCCCGAACAGCCGCACCGAGCGGTCGAACTCCAGACCGCTGTCGAGCGAGAAGGTCGGGATCGAGTAGGTGAAACGCTTCGGCTGGCCGGGGATGCCGCCCGTCGTCGTCGTGAGGTCGTACGACGCGACGTGCAGTTGCGCCTTCGGCACGATGAAGTAGCCCGGACCGTAGACCCCATACGAGACGTAGGGGTTGAACATCACGCGGTCGCCCTCGGGCTGGTCCGCCGTGGTGATCCGGAAGCGCGAGTAGTCGGCCTCGGCGCCGAAGTCGAAGCCGCCCACGTCGTACTTCGCGTACTTCACGTTCAGCTGCGGCTCGCGGCCATACGGCGCGATCGACGGCGGCAGCGTCTGCCAGTGCTGGTAGCGCGTGAGCACCGACCACGGACCCTTGTTGTAGGTGAGGCCCGCTTCCTGCTGGTACAGCGTCTGGGTGCCGTTGATGAACTGATTGGTCGCGCCGAGGTCTTCCGGATAAGTATTGTCCGAGACCTTGTTGTAATAGACGTAACCGCCGAAGCCGCCGCCGAAGTTCTGCTGGTGCTCCCAGTAGACGGCGTAGCGGTTCGTGTGCGTCAGCCGATCGTTAGGCAGGAACTCGCCCGTGAGCGAGCCCGAGTAGTTCGGCGACAGATAGCGGAACTCGGCACGCGTGAACATGCCGCGCTTGGCGATGATCTCCGGCGTCAGCGTCAGGTCGCGGTTCGGCGCGATGTTGAAGTAGTACGGCAGCGACAGCTCGAAGCCGTTGGTCGAGCTCAGCGAGACCGTCGGCGGCAGGAAGCCGCTGCGGCGCTCGCCCGACAGCGGGAACGTCAGCCAGGGGCTCGCGAAAATCGGCACGCCCTGGAAGAACAGCACGCCGTCGCGCGCCACGCCCTCGTCGGCGCCGGTGTCGAACTCGAAGCGGCCGCCCCGGATGTACCAGGCCGGCTGCTCGCACTGGCAGGCCGTGTAGGTCGCGTCGGTAAATACCGAGCGCTCGCTGTCGAGCAGTTCGACCTGCTTCGCGCTGCCCGAGCCGCCGGTGGTCGTGAAGCGGTACTTCGGCGTGGTCATCGTGCCCTGGTTGGCCTCGACCTTCAGATGGGCCTCCGGCCCCGAGAACGTGGTGCCGCTGCCCGACAACGTGACGTGGCCGTAGGCGTCGGCCATGTCGGTGTCCTGATCGTAGTGCAGCGCGTCGGCCTTCACGATCGTGGTGCCGCGGCGCAGCTCGGCCGACCCCTTGGCGGCCAGGTCCTGGTCGACCGTGCCGCTCGCGTGGTCGGCGAGCACGAAGCCGGCCGGCTTCGTGCCGGGGCGCAGCGGATGTTCCTCGAGCTGCGGCGCAAGGCGCAGGTCCCAGGGAGAGCCGAGCGGCTGCGGCTGCGCGGCCGCGCCCACCAGTTGCGCCTGCGCGATCGCGGGCACGAAACCGGGCACGGCGAGCAGCGCCGCCGCGAGGCGCCGTTTGCGGATCGCGGGTTCGCTGCAGGATACGAGCGGGAAAATCGGTTTGGGCGGCATCGATATCGGGCGAATCGGTCCCGGCAGATCCCTGGCGTTCGCTCGTCGAGGCCCGCGCAATCGAACCGTGACTGCGACGCGGCGCACACGAAGCAAGGCGATCGGCGGGCGGCACGACGGGCCGCAGCCGCGCTGCGACCCGCAACCGGCGGGGATTGACACGGGACGCGTCAAAAAAGTCGTGGGGTATTATATGGCAAGACGTTCCCCCCTCCGCCGAGTTTCCGTTTCGATGACGCCCCCTTCCTCCGCCGCCTCCCCCGCCTCGCCCACCGACGGCCGCGACGACCGCCGCGAGCGGCTGCTCGCCTGGCTTTCCGGGTTCGCTCCGCGCTACGCGCTCGACCTCGCCTCGCTGGCGCCCGCCTCGGCCGACGCCAGCTTCCGGCGCTACTTCCGGCTGGCGAGCGGCACCGAGCCGTGCGGCACGCTGATCGCCGTCGACGCGCCGCCGCCCGAGAAGTGCCGCGAGTTCGTGCAGATCGCGGGGCTGCTGGCGGCCGCCGGCCTGCATGCGCCGACGGTTCACGAATGCGACCTGGAGGCGGGCTTCATGCTGGTCACCGATCTGGGCCGCGCCACCTACATCGGCGCCCTCGACCCGGCCGACCCCGGCGCGGCGCGGCCGCTGATGCGCGACGCGCTCGACGCGCTGGTACGCTGGCAACTCGCCTCGCGCGAGGGCGTGCTGCCGCCGTTCGACGAGGCCTTCCTGCGCCGCGAGATGGAACTGATGCCCGAGTGGTACGTGGGCCGCCATCTCGGCAAGACGCTCGACGCGCGCCAGCGCGGCGTGCTCGACCGCACCTTCGCGCTGCTGGTGGCGAACGCGCTCGGGCAGCCGCAGGGCTTCATGCTGCGTGACTTCATGCCGCGCAACCTGATGATCACGGCGCCGAACCCCGGCGTGCTCGACTTTCAGGACGCCGTCTGGGGGCCGCTCGGCTACGACGTCGTCTCGCTGCTGCGCGACGCGTTCATCAGTTGGGACGAGGAATTCGAGCTCGACTGCTTCATTTACTACTGGGAGCGGGCCAAACAGGCCGGCCTGCCCGTCGAGGCCGATTTCGGCGAGTTCTACCGCCAGCTCGAATGGACCGGACTGCAGCGCCACATCAAGGTGCTCGGGCTGTTCCCGCGCATCCACTATCGGGACGGCAAGCCGCGCTACCTCGACGACCTGCCGCGCTTCCTCGGCTACGCGCGCAAGGTCGCGCAGCGCTACCGGCCGCTCGCGCCGTTCGCGAACCTGCTCGACGAACTCGAGGGACAGCCGTCCGTCGAGGTCGGTTACACGTTCTGAGCCCCTGCTCCGCCCACGCCATGACCGCCGTGCTCGATACCGCGATGATCTTCGCCGCCGGACGCGGCGAACGGATGCGCCCGCTCACCGACACCTGCCCGAAACCGCTGCTCGAAGCCGGCGGCAAGCCGCTGATCGTCTGGCAGATCGAACGGCTTGCCGCGGCCGGCTTCACGACCATCGTGATCAACCATGCCTGGCTGGGCGCGCGCCTCGAGGCCGCGCTCGGCGACGGTGCGAGCTGGGGCGTGCGGCTGCGCTATTCGGCCGAGGGCGAGGCGCTCGAAACCGCGGGCGGCATCGCGCAGGCGCTGCCGCTGCTGACCGGGGCCGGCGCGCCCGATGCCGGCGGCACGGCGCGCTCGCCCGTGTTCCTCGCCGTCAGCGGCGACGTGTTCTGTGAATTCGACTATGCCTCGCTGCGCGGGCACGCGGCACGGATGGCCGCGCTCGACGCGCCGGGCCTGCACCTCGTGATGGTGCCGAACCCGCCGTTCCACCCCGACGGCGATTTCGCGCTCGACGCCGACGGCCGGCTCTCGCTCGGCACCGACGCGCCGCGCGTCACGTTCGGCAACATCGGGCTCTACGACGTGCGGATGTTCGCCGACCTGCCGCGCGGCACGCGGCGCGCGCTCACGCCCTACTACCACGCGGCGATCGCGGCGGGCCGCGCGACCGGCGAACGGTACGAGGGGATCTGGGAAAACGTCGGCACGCCGGCGCAGCTGGCCGAACTCGACGCGCGGCTGCGGGCTGCCCGCTAGCGGCCGGGCCGGCGCGGCGCGCGTGGGCGCGAACCGCCCGCGCGCGGCTTACCTTACGTCTGCGCCGCGGCACCGGTTGCCGTGCCGTGCGCCGCCTGCCCTCCCGTCTGCGGCGCCGCGCTCTCGCCCGCCTCGCCCGCCGTCGCGGCGCGCTGCTGCAACGCCCACATCTGCGCGTAATGCCCGCCCGCACGCACCAGCGCCTCGTGCGTGCCGCGCTCGACGATCCGGCCGCGATCCATCACGATGATCTGCGCCGCGTGGACCACGGTCGACAGCCGGTGCGCGATCACCAGCGTCGTGCGGTGCCGCGCGATCTGCTCGAGTTCGTGCTGGATCGCGCGCTCGGAGCGCGAATCGAGCGCCGAGGTCGCCTCGTCGAACACCAGGATCGGCGGGTCCTTGAGGATCGTGCGCGCGATCGCGACGCGCTGCTTCTCGCCGCCCGAGAGCTTGAGCCCGCGCTCGCCGACGATGGTGTCATAGCCGTTCGGCAGGCTTTCGACGAAAGCGTGGATGTGCGCGGCGCGCGCGGCGGCGATCACCTCGTCGCGCGTCGCGCTCGGCCGCCCGTAGGCGATGTTGTAGTAGATCGTGTCGTTGAACAGCACGGTGTCCTGCGGCACGATGCCGATCGCCGCGCGCAGCGACGCCTGCGAGACGTCGCGCAGGTCCTGGCCGTCGATCGTGATCGCGCCGCCCGCCGCGCGCTCGAGATCGTAGAAGCGGAACAGCAGCCGCGCCAGGGTGGACTTGCCCGACCCGCTGTGGCCGACCACCGCCGTGGTGGTGCCGGCCTCAATCGTGAAATCGACGTCGTGCAGGATCTGCCGCGCCGGCTCGTAGGCGAAATCGACGTGCGCGAACCGCACCTGCGCGCCGCGCACCACGAGCGCCGGCGCGCCGGGCAGGTCGGCCACTTCCTGCGGCGCGCCGAGCAGCGCGAACATGCGGTCCATGTCGGCCAGGCTCTGCTTGAGCTCGCGATAGACGATGCCGAGAAAGTTCAGCGGGATGTAGAGCTGCAGCATGAAGGTGTTGATCAGCACCAGATCGCCGAGCGTCAGGCGCCCGGCCAGCACGCCCTGCGTCGCGCGCCAGAGGATGAACACCAGCCCCACGCCGATGATCGCCTGCTGGCCCAGGTTCAGCAGCGACAGCGAGCGCTGCGAGCGGATCGCGGCCTGCCGGTAGCGCTGCAGGTTCTCGTCGTAGCGCCGCGCCTCCCAGTCCTCGTTGCCGAAATACTTGACGGTCTCGTAGTTGAGCAGCGAATCGATGGCGCGCGAACTCGCGCGCGAGTCGAGCTCGTTCATGGTGCGCCGGAAATGCGTGCGCCATTCGGTGACCTTGATGGTGAACACCACATAGGCGGCCAGCGCGGCCAGCGTGATCAGCGCATACGACGCGTCGTACTTGACCACGAAGAAGCCGAGCACCAGCCCGACCTCGATCAGCGTCGGCAGGATGCTGTAGAGCGAGTACGAGACCAACTGCTGGATGCCGCGCGTGCCGCGTTCGATGTCGCGCGACATGCCGCCGGTCTGGCGGTCCAGATGGAAGCGCAGCGACAGGCCGTGCAGATGCCGGAACACCTGCAGCGCGAGCTGGCGCACCGCGCTCTCGGTCACTTTCGAGAACAGGATCTCGCGCAGCTCGGTAAACATCGAGGTGGACAGCCGCACCACCGCGTAGGCCACCACCAGCAGCCCGAGGCCGCCCGCCAGCACCAGCGGCGCCGACTGCTCGGCGCGCCCCAGCGCCTGCAGATGCTGGGCCGACGAGAGCCCGTCGACGATGCGCTTCATCACGATCGGCACGCCCAGGTTGGCGAGCTTGGCGCCGATCATGCAGGCGAGCGCGAGCGCCACGCGGCCCTTGTAGGTGCTCAGGTAGGGCAGCAGCGAGCGGATCGTCCGCCAGTCGTTGCGGGGACCGGAGGCGGCCGGAGCAGGCTCGGAGGAAGCGGAAAAGCGGCGCATGGAGGACATGGCGCATGCAAACGGACGGGCCGCGCACGCGCTTTCTCGTACAATTTAGGATTCTTGCATTGTCGCAGAAGCCGGTTCGCACCGCCGTCCGCCGGACGGCGCCGCCCATCGGCCCGCATAACGAGTGGAATCCCGTCATGACCGATACGCCGTCGCAACTCCCCCAGCAGCAGCCCGCGCTGCGCGTCGTCCCGCAGCCGTCCGAAGCGAACGTTCACGGCGATGTGTTCGGCGGCTGGATCATGTCGCAGGTCGACATCGCCGGCTCGATCCCGGCCAGCCGGCGCGCCAACGGCCGCGTCGCGACGATCGCCGTCAATTCCTTCCTGTTCAAGCAGCCGGTGTTCGTCGGCGACCTGGTCAGCTTCTACGCGAACATCGTCAAGACCGGCAATACCTCGGTGACG
This sequence comes from Burkholderia glumae LMG 2196 = ATCC 33617, assembly GCF_000960995.1. Lineage (NCBI taxonomy): Bacteria > Pseudomonadati > Pseudomonadota > Betaproteobacteria > Burkholderiales > Burkholderiaceae > Burkholderia > Burkholderia glumae. Next base: position 571,721 of record NZ_CP009435.1, read on the forward strand.
GTGGGCGTCGAGGTCTATGCGCAGCGCATGGGGCTCACGGGCCAAGTGGTCAAGGTGACCGAGGCGACGCTGACCTATGTGGCGACCGACTCGGACCGCCGGCCGCGCGCGCTGCCGCCCGTCGCCTGACGTGCCGCGGCGCGGCGGCGCGCTCGCCCGCGGGCGCGCCGATGCCGCGGCGCCGCCGGCCCGTGGGGCCGGTCGTGGCCGGATCCGCCCGCGCCGGGTTCAGCGCGGCGCGAGTCCGAACTCGCGCATCGCCGGCAGGAAGTCATGGTTGAGCTTGGGCTTGCGCGACAGCTTGGCCAGCGCGTAACGCTCGAACGGCCCGAGCGCCGCCCAGGCCGCCGCGTCAGGCACCGGCAGCCCGGCCAGCGCGCATTGCGCGGCGAGCGCGGCCGGCACCACCGCGGGCTCGCGCCACGCCGGCGCCGCCTCGGGCACGATGCGCTCGGCCTCGCCGGCCGCATGCGCGCGCAACATGTCCGCCAGCGCGCGCGCGAAGTCGGGCCGGGCCACGTCAGGCCGGGCCGCGTCGGGCTCGTGCGCCTCATCCACCACCGGGAACCGCGCAAGCAGCCGCCGGTCCTCCAGCGGCAACCGTTGCCACTGGTCGAGCGAAATCCGCAATGCGCAGCGATCGAGGTGAAAGCGCACGATCATCGGGATGAAGGTGAAATCCTCCGACGATTCGACTTCGAAGTCGAACAGCCGGGGCTGATGGCTCAGTTCCATGATGATTCCGGTCCCGGATGAGATGAGCGCGGCAGTCCGCGCCGGCGAAACCCGCCGCGCCCGGCAAGCCCGGCCCGGCGGGTTTCGCCGCGTTCCGGTATTGTAGAACCCGTCCGCGCGGCGCGCCTTGCGCCGCTCGGCCTGATCCGTATGCCCCGCTGGAGTGTCGCCGTGAATCCGTCCGATCCGCTCGCCCCCGACCTCGAACCGCACGGCAGCGTCGAGGTGGCGATCTCGCGCCATCGTGGCGCCGAGGCCATCGCCACCGCCGACCACGTCGGCCAGGAATGGCCGATCGCGCTGGTGTTCAATGGCATCTCGCACGCGGTGATGATGGGCACGCCGCGCGATCTGGAAGCGTTCGCGGTCGGCTTCGCGATTTCCGAGGGGATCGTCACGCGCGGCGCCGACATCAAGGACATCGAGGTGGTGCTGCACGCCGACGCACCGATTCCGCACGCCGAAGTGCAGCTCGAGGTGGTCCAGCAGGCGTTCCTCGCGCTGAAGGAAAAACGCCGCTCGCTGGCGGGGCGCTCCGGCTGCGGCGTGTGCGGCATCGAGAGCATCGACCTGCTCGACCTCACCCCCGAGCGCGTGTCGGCGACGGACTTTCTCGCGCGCCTCGCGCCCGACGCGCTCGCGCAGGCCGCGCGCGCCCTGCCCGCGCACCAGGCGCTCACCAAGCTCACCGGCGGCCTGCACGCGGCCGCCTGGTGCGACGCGGCCGGCGCGATCCGCTACGCGTTCGAGGACGTCGGCCGCCACAACGCGCTCGACAAGCTGATCGGCCGTCTCACGCTCGCGCGCGCCGACCCGAGCGACGGCTTCGTGTTCCTGTCGAGCCGCGCGAGCTACGAACTGGTGCGCAAGGCCGCGCGCGTCGGCATTCCGCTGGTGGCGACGATCTCGGCGCCCTCGACGCTGGCCATCGCGATCGCGAAGGCAGCGGGGCTGCGGCTCGTCAGTTTCTGCCGCGAGTCCGGCTACGTCGATTACGGCACGGCCTGAGGCCGCTGCGGCCAGGCCGGGCGCGCGCAAGCCGCGGTCCGGCCTCGGCGCCGGCGAAACCCTGCCCGCGCGCCGCGACGCACGGCTGCCGGCGGCAATCCGCGACGCCATCGGCAGCAATCGCGCCGGCCGGCATCGCCGGCTTTCAGTGCGCTCGACGCGCTCGCCGCTTGCTCAATCGAACTGGCGAAAGTCCGGCTTGCGCTTCTCGAAGAACGCGCTGATCGCCTCGCGCGCCTCGGGCGCGCCGAGCATCCTGCCGAAGTGGCTCGCCTCCTCGTCCATCCGCGCGGCCACCGCCACGCCGCTGCCGGTCTGCTTGATGAGCGCCTTCGTCACGCGCAGCGACGAGGCCGGCAGCGCGGCGAGCTTGGCGGCCTGCTGCGCGGCGAACGCCTCAAGTTCGGCGGCCGGCAGCACGCGGTTGACGAGGCCGATGCGGTGCGCTTCGAGCGCATCGAACGGCTCGCCGAGCATCAGCTTCTCGGCCGCCACCTGGTGGCCCGCCAGGCGCGGCAGCAGCAGGCTGGAGGCCGCTTCCGGACACAGCCCGAGCTGCGTGAACGGCAGCGACAGCTTGGCGGTGTCGGCCGCGTAGACGAGATCGCAGTGCATCAGCATCGTCACGCCGACGCCGACCGCGATGCCCGACACCGCGGCAACCAGCGGCTTGGCCGCCGTGCTGATCTGGTGCAGGAACTGGAACACGGGGGCATCCGGCGTGTTCGGCGGCACCTTGACGAAGTCCTCGAGGTCGTTGCCCGCGCTGAAATTGCCGTCGCTGCCGCGGATCAGCACCACCCGCACGGCGCTGTCCTCCTGCGCGGCGGCGAGCGCATCGGCCATCGCCTGGTACATCGCCGCGGTGATCGCGTTCTTCTTGGCAGGGCGCGCGATCGTGATCGTCAGGACGCCGTTCGCGACGTCGGTCTGGATGTCCATCTCACCGTCTCCTCAAATCCGAGCGATAAAAAAGCGGTGCGCGAGCGAGCCGCCCGCGCACCGCCATGATCGGGCACGCTGCCCGCCTACAGCCGTTCGAAGATGCCCGCGGCGCCCATCCCGGTGCCGACGCACATCGTCACCATCCCGTACTTCAGGTTGCGGCGGCGCAGGCCATGCACCACCGTCGCGGCACGGATCGCGCCGGTCGCGCCGAGCGGGTGGCCGAGCGCGATCGCGCCGCCAAGCGGGTTGACCTTGGCCGGATCGAGGCCGAGATCGCGGATCACGGCCAGCGACTGCGCGGCGAATGCCTCGTTCAGCTCGATCCAGTCGAGATCGTCCTGCTTGAGGCCGGCGGCCTTCAGCGCGGCCGGGATCGCCTCCTTCGGGCCGATCCCCATGATCTCGGGCGGCACGCCGCGCACGGCGAAGCTGACGAAGCGCGCGAGCGGCGTCAGGTTGAACTCCTTCAGCACCTTCTCCGAGACCACCAGCAGCGCGCCGGCGCCGTCCGAGGTCTGCGAGCTGTTGCCGGCCGTCACCGAGCCCTTGTTCGCGAACACCGCGCGCAGCTTGGCGAGCCCTTCCGGCGAGGTATCGGCGCGCGGGCCTTCGTCGAGCTTGATCTCGCGCCTCTTCACGTCGATCTCGCCGGTCGCGAGATTCGGAAAATGCTCGCTGATGGTGTACGGCGCGATCTCGTCGGCGAACTCGCCGGCCTGCTGCGCAGCCAGCGCCTTGCGATGCGACTCGACCGAGAACGCGTCCTGGTCCTCGCGGCTCACCTGCCACCGCTCGGCCACGCGCTCGGCCGTCAGGCCCATGCCGTAGGCGATGCCGACGTCCTCGCTGCGGTCGAAGATGTGCGGCGACATCGACGGCTTGTTGCCCATCATCGGCACCATGCTCATCGACTCGGTGCCGCCCGCGATCAGGGCCTCCGATTCGCCCACGCGAATCCGGTCGGCCGCGAACGCGAGCGCGGTCAGGCCCGACGCGCAGAAGCGGTTGACGGTCACGCCGCCGACCGTGTTCGGCAGCCCGGCCAGCAGCGCGCTGATGCGCGCCACGTTCAGGCCCTGCTCGGCCTCGGGGATCGCGCAGCCGATGATCGCGTCCTCGATCAGCTTGGTGTCGAAGCCCGGCACCTGCGCGACCGCGGCGCGGATCGCGTGGACCAGCAGTTCGTCCGGGCGCGTGTTCTTGAACACGCCGCGCGGCGCCTTGCCGATCGGCGTGCGGCTCGCGGCGACGATGTATGCGTCTTGCAGCTGTTTGCTCATTTGTGGCTCCTGTCGACCCGGCACGGCGCGCTCGCGCCGCAACGGGTCCGATCCAAAGTGTCCCGCGGCCCGCTCAGTTGCGCACCGGCTTGCCGGTCTGCAACATGCCCATGATCCGCTCCTGCGTCTTCTGCGTGCCGAGCAGCTCGACGAACGCGCGGCGCTCCAGCGCGAGCAGCCATTCCTCGTCCACCGTGCTGCCGGCCTCGACGTTGCCGCCGCACACCGCTTCCGCGATCCGGCTCGCGATCAGGAAATCGTGGTCGCTGATGAAGCGGCCGTCGCGCATGTTGACGAGCTGCGCCTTGATGGTCGAGATCGCCGAGCGGCCGGCCACCGGAATCTCGGTGGCCCTGAGGGGCGGGCGGTAGCCGGTGGCGGCCAGCGCGCGCGCTTCGCGCTTGGCCACGTCGAGCAGTTCGAACACGTTGAACACGATGGTGTCCGACGGCTTCAGGTAACCCATCGCGCGCGCGTCGTGCGCCGAGGTGGAGACCTTGGCCATCGCCGCGTTCTCGAACGACTTCGCGACGAACTTCAGCAACTCGCTGGTGGCGCCGGCCGCCGTGGCCGCCTCGGCGGCGCGCAGCGCCGCCTCCTTGAGGCCGCCGCCCGCCGGCACCAGGCCCACGCCCACCTCGACGAGGCCGACGTAGCTCTCGACGTGCACCACCCGCTTCGCGCTGTGCAGCATCAGTTCGCAGCCGCCGCCGAGCGCGATGCCCGACACGGCCGAGACCACCGGCACGTTGGCGTACTTCACGCGCAGCATGCCCTGCTGGAATTTCTTCACGAACGGCTCGATGCCCTTGGCGCCGCCCATCATGAAGGCGGGCATCGCCTCCTCGAGGTTCGCGCCGGCCGAGAACGGGCCGCCCGGCGTGCCGAGCTTGAGCGAGGTCGGCTGCCAGATCACCACGGCGCGGTAGTCCTGCTCGGCAAGCTCGATGGCCTGCGCGAGGCCGTCGATCACGCCCGGGCCGATGGTGTTCATCTTCGACTTGAACGAGACGATCACCACGTCGTCCTCGCCGGCGCGGTCGTCCACCCAGGCGCGCACCGAATCGGTCTCGAACAGCGTCCTGCCGTACTTGGCCGGATCACGCCCCGCCTCGCCCAGGAGCGGCGCGCGGAACACCTGGCGCTCGTAGACGGGCAGCGACGAGCGCGGCACGAACTTGCCGGCGGCCGGCGACCACGAACCCTCGGCGGTATGCACCCCGCCCTGCTCGGCCACCGCGCCCTCGAGCACCCACGACGGCAGCGGCACGCTCGCGAGCGCCTTGCCGGCCGCGATGTCCTCCTGCACCCACTCGGCCACCTGCTTCCAGCCGGCCGCCTGCCAGCCCTCGAACGGGCCTTCGTTCCAGCCGAAGCCCCAGCGGATCGCGAGGTCCACGTCGCGCGCGTTGTCGGCGATCGATTCGAGGTGGACGCCGATGTAATGGAACACGTCGCGGAACACCGCCCACAGGAACTGCGCGTGCGGATGCTGGGTCTCGCGCAGCAGCTTCAGGCGCTCGGCGGGCGCTCGCTTGAGGATGCGCGCCACCGTCTCGTCGGCCTTGGCGCCGCCGTCCACGTAGCTGCCCGACTTCGGATCGAGCACCTTGATCGCGCGGCCTTCCTTCTTGTAGAAGCCGGCACCCGTCTTCTGGCCGAGCGCGCCCTGCTTGACGAGCTCGGCGAGCACGGCGGGCGTCTCGTAGACCGGGAAGAACGGATCGTCGGCGAGGTTGTCCTGCATCGTCTTGATGACGTGCGCCATGGTGTCGAGGCCCACCACGTCGGCGGTGCGGAACGTCGCCGACTTGGCGCGGCCGAGCCGCACGCCGGTCAGGTCGTCCACCTCGTCGAAGCGCAGGCCGAACTTGGCGGCCTCGGTGATCACCGCGAGGATCGAGAAGATGCCGACGCGGTTGGCGATGAAGTTCGGCGTGTCCTTGGCGCGCACCACGCCCTTGCCGACCACGCTGGTCAGGAAGGTCTCGAGCTGGTCGAGGATCTCGCCGCGCGTGTGGGCGGTCGGGATCAGTTCGACGAGGTGCATGTAGCGCGGCGGATTGAAGAAGTGGACGCCGCAGAAGCGCGCCTTCAGCTCGTCGGTGAAGCCCTCCGACAGTGCCGTGATCGACAGGCCCGAGGTGTTCGACGCGAAGATCGCGTGGGGGCCGATGTGCGGCGCGACCTTCTTGTAGAGATCGTGCTTCCAGTCCATGCGCTCGGCGATCGCCTCGATCACCACGTCGCATTCGGCGAGCTGGTCGAGGTCGTCCTCGTAGTTCGCGGGCACCAGGTACTTGGCGTCGTCCTTCACGCCGAACGGCGCCGGCGACAGTTTCTTCAGGTTCTCGATGGCCTTGAGCGCGATGCCGTTCTTGGGGCCTTCCTTGGCCGGCAGATCGAACAGCAGCACCGGCACGCGCGCGTTGACGAGATGCGCGGCGATCTGCGCACCCATCACGCCGGCGCCGAGCACGGCGACCTTGCGAATGATGAAATTGCTCACGGGATTCCTCCGGATAGCGCCACGCGTCGCGCCCGGCGGGGCTGGCTGCGGACGGCGCGGCAAATGAATCGGCTGCGGGCGCCCGGGTACGCGCCTCATGCGGCGCGCGTACCCGGGCAAGTTGTCAGAACAGCGCTTCGTCGACTTCCATCAGCGTCTTCGAGCCGGCGCGCGCGGCGCGGATGGTGGCCGCGGTCTCGGGCAGCAGGCGCGCGAAATAGAAGCGCGCGGTGGCCAGCTTCGACTTGTAGAACGGATCGCCCGAGGCTTCCTTGTCGAGCGCGAGGCGCGCCATGCGAGCCCAGAAGTAGGCGAACACGAGGTGCCCGGCGGTGCGCAGGTACGGCACCGCGGCTGCGCCCACCTCGTCCGGGTTCTGCATCGCCTTCATGCCGATTTCCATGGTCAGCTTCTGCAGCTTCTCGCCGATGTCGGCCAGCGGATTAATGAACTCGGCCATCTCGGGCTTCACGCCCTCGGACTCGACGAACTCGGTCACGATGGCGCCGAACTTCTTGAGCTTCGCGCCCATGTCGCCGAGCACCTTGCGGCCCAGCAGGTCCAGCGACTGGATCGAGTTGGTGCCCTCGTAGATCATGTTGATGCGCGCATCGCGCACGTACTGCTCCATGCCCCATTCGGAGATGAAGCCGTGCCCGCCGTAGATCTGCATCGCGTGGTTGGTGCACTCGAACGCGTTGTCGGTCAGGAACGCCTTGATGATCGGCGTGAGCAGCGCGACCAGGTCGGCCGACTCCTTGCGCACCGACTCGTCGCCGTGCGACAGCTCCTTGTCGATCTGCAGCGCGGCCCAGTACGTGAACGCGCGCGCGCCTTCCGCATAGGCCTTCTGCGTGAGCAGCATGCGGCGCACGTCGGGGTGCACGATGATCGGGTCGGCGGCCTTCTCAGGCGCCTTCGGGCCCGTCAGCGAGCGCATCTGCAGGCGCTCCTTCGCGTAGGCCAGCGAGTTCTGGTAGGCCACCTCGGTCAGGCCGAGACCCTGCATCCCGACGCCGAGGCGCGCGGCGTTCATCATCACGAACATCGCGTTCAAGCCCTTGTTGGGCTCGCCCACCAGCCAGCCCTTCGCGTTGTCGAGATTCATCACGCAGGTGGCGTTGCCGTGGATGCCCATCTTGTGCTCGATCGAGCCGCACTTGATGCCGTTGCGCTCGCCCGGCTCGCCCGAGGCGTCGGGGATGAACTTCGGCACGATGAACAGCGAAATGCCCTTGGTGCCCTGCGGCGCGTCCGGCAGGCGCGCGAGCACCAGGTGGACGATGTTGGCCGACATGTCGTGCTCGCCGCTCGAGATGAAGATCTTCGTGCCGCTGATCGAGTAGGCGCCGTCGCCGATCGGCTCGGCCTTGGTGCGCAGGATGCCGAGGTCGGTGCCGCAATGCGGCTCGGTCAGGCACATGGTGCCGGTCCATTCGCCCGACACGAGCTTCGGCAGGTATTGCTGCTGCAATTCCGGCGCGCCGTGCGCGTGCAGGCATTCGTAGGCGCCGTGCGACAGGCCCGGATACATGGTCCAGGCCTGGTTCGCCGAGTTCATCATCTCGTAGAGCGCGTTGTTGACGAACGCGGGCAGGCCCTGGCCGCCATACTCGGGGTCGCACCCGAGCGCGGGCCAGCCGGCGTCGATGTACTGGCGGTAAGCATCCTTGAAGCCGGTGGGCGTGGTGACCACGCCGTCACCCTGGTACTTGCAGCCTTCGCGGTCGCCCACCTGGTTGAGCGGGAACAGCACCTCGGCGCAGAACTTGCCGGCTTCCTCGAGCACCTGATTGATGGTGTCGGCATCGAGATCCGCGTGTTTCGGCATCTGCTTCAGTTCGGCTTCGACGTTGAGCAACTCGTGCAGCACGAATTGCATGTCGCGCAGCGGGGCAACGTACTGTCCCATGACTCTCTCCAAAGGTAGGGCACTGGCTCGAGCCTCGCGCGGGCGTCACGGCACCGCTACCGGCTCTCGCTCTGATACGAAACGATCGTCTTTTCCAGCGCGGCCCAGGTCAGACGCACGCCGTCCGGCAGATGCAGGAAGCGGGCGTCGTGATGCAGGCCGAGCGTGAAGCTGTACAACTCGAAGAGCATCACGTCCGGATCGGTGTCCGGACGCAGATGGCCTTCGTCCTTCGCCTGCGAAATCGCACGCAGCAGCGCGGCGCGCCAGGCCGTCACGCTCGCGATCAGTTGCTCGCGCACCGGACTGTCGGGCCGGTCGTCGTACTCCACGGCGCCGCTGATGTAGATGCATCCGGTCGTCACTTCCTGGATGCGCTTCTCGATCCAGCGGGCCAGCATCGCACGCAGACGCGGCAGGCCGCGCGGCTCGCGCAGGCTCGGAAAAAACACCTCGCTCTCGAAGCGGCGGTGATACTCTCGCACAACCTCCACCTGGAGGTCCTCGCGTGAACCGAAGTGTGCGAACACACCGCTCTTGCTCATCTGCATGCGCTCGGCCAGCAGGCCGATCGTCAGACCCTCCAGCCCGTCACGGCTGGCAAGGTCCAAAGCTGCTTCGAGTATCGCGGCACGCGTTTGTTCGCCTTTTCGCATAAGCTTGATGTCTAAACCGTTCAAGAGGCAATCCAAAAAATCGAACGGCCGTACTATTATTGAGTGCGACCGTGTGTCGAACAAGGAAATTATTAGATTCGGGTGTCTAACCGACCCGGGACGGTTCTCAGGCCGTGGCGGCCGGCACGGCAAGGGTTGACCAGCCCTGCGCGCGGCATTCCGGCGCGCCCCCGGGGCTCGCAACGAACGGGCCTGCGGCCGGTTCCGGCCGGCGCGGGCTAGTCGTAGCCGCCCACCGTCAGCAGTTTCATCGACCAGCGGTACGCGGTGTAGGCGAGCCAGTTCATCAGCCGCTCCAGCGGCGGGCGCGCCGCGTAGCGGGCCGCGTCGATCTCGCGGCCGTCCGCGAAGGCCGCGTCGATCGCCTCGCGCAGCGCGGCGATCTCGGCGTCGTGCCGCACCAGCACCACGTTCGCCTCGTTATTGAGCATCAGGCTCAGGGCGTCGAGGTTCGACGAGCCGACGGTCGCCCAGCTGTCGTCGACCACCGCCACCTTGCCGTGCAGCATGGTCCGGTCGTACTCGGCCACCCGCACCCCGGCGCGCAGCAACGCATGATAAAGGAACGGCACGGCCGTATCGAGCGCGACGAATTCCTTGCGGCCGATCAGCACGCGCACCTCGACGCCGCGCCGCGCCGCGTTGGTCAGCGCGCGGCGCAGCTTGCGCCCCGGCATGAAGTACGGATTGGCCAGCACCACCGCCTGGCGCGCGCGGCCGATCGCGGCCAGGTAGGCCTTCTCGATCGCGCGCCGGTTCAGCACGTTGTCGCGCGCGACGAACGCCACGCTCGGTTCGGTCACGTTGCGCAGCGCGCCCACCTTGACCCAGCGATGATTGCGCACCCAGCGCCGGAAGCGCGCGGCGAACGCCTCGCTCGTCACCGTCGGCGGCACGTACTGCGCATAGCGCTTGTGGCCCATCCGCACGCGATACCACTGCACCTCGAACGCCGCGCGCACGTCGGCCGCGGCCGGCCCGGCCAGCTCGACGGCGAAATCCCAGCGCGGGAACGGCAGGCGCTCGCCGTTCTGCTCGTAATCGTCCACGATGTTGATGCCGCCGCAGAACGCGTAGGCGTCGTCGACGCAGGCGAGCTTGCGGTGCGTGCGCGAAAAGCCGAGGCGGCCGAACAGGTAGCGGTTGTAGATGCGGTGCTCGATGCCGGCCGCCTGCCAGCGCTCGAACAGCGGCAGGCGCGCGGTGCCGATGCCGTCGGTGATCACGCGCACGTGCACGCCGCGCCCGGCCGCGCGCAGCAGCGCGTCGGACACCAGGCGGCCGGCCGCGTCGTCGCAGAAGATGTAGGTTTCCAGCAGCACCGACACCGAGGCCTCGTCGATGCGGCGCACCAGCGCCGGAAAGAACTCGGCGCCGCCGTGGCGCAGCGTGACGGTGTTGCCGGCGCTGAACGCGAGCCGCGACGACGACCCGCGCTCCTGCAGGAACAGGTCCCGCAACTGGGTGAGGCGCAGCCGCTTGCCGCCGCTCATGCCTCACGCGCCGCGAGGCGCGCGGGAAGCTGAAGGATCGCCTCGGCGTTGGACGGCGAGTAGCAGCGCGCGGCCGCCTCGCGGTACGGCAGCCAGAGATGCTCGGTGTGCTCGCGCGGCGACAGCGTGACGCCAATCCCGGCGGGCACCTCGAGGCTGAACCAGTGCTCGGTGTTGCGCGTGACGCCGGGCGCGTAGCGGTGCAGGTATTGCGGATAGATCGAGTACTCGATCTGGTGGCGCCAGTCGACGAGCGCGGCGAGCGGCACGCCCTCGCTGCCGACCACGATGCCGGTCTCCTCGCCGACCTCGCGAATCGCGGTGGCGGCGAGCGGCTCGTCCGGCCGGTCCTTCGAGCCCGTCACCGACTGCCAGAAGCCGGGCAGGTCGGCGCGCTTGATGATCAGCACGTCAAGTGCGGCGGTATGGATCACGACCAGGACGGATTCGGGGATTTTCGGCGGCTTCGTCATTGCGGGTGCGGCCGCCGGCGCGGAACTTCGCGCCGGCCGGCCGGGGACTTCGGGACCGGCAGACTGTACCGCAAAACGAAGGCCGCCGCGTGTCGGGGCACCGCCGGCGCGCGCAGTGAGCCGAAGGAGCTTTCCCGCCGCGCGCCGGCCCGCTCGAGCAGGCGCTCGCCCGAGCGCCGTCGAGCCGCCAGCCGCCAGCCGCCAGCCGCAGGCGCCGGCGCCGGCGCTGGACGATAAAAAGCCCGGCCGGTGCAGCCACCGGCCGGGCTCCGTCGCGTCGACGGCCGCCCGCGCGAGGCGCGGGCGAGCGCCGCGTTACGCCTTCTGTTCCGGCTGACGCAGGCGAATGTGCAGTTCCTTCAGCTGGCGCTCGTCCACCGGGCTCGGCGCCTGCGTGAGCAGATCCTGCGCACGCTGCGTCTTCGGGAACGCGATCACGTCGCGGATCGAATCGGCGCCGGCCATCATGGTGATGATCCGGTCGAGGCCGAACGCGATCCCGCCGTGCGGCGGCGCGCCGTACTGCAGCGCGTCGAGCAGGAAGCCGAACTTCGCCTGGGCTTCCTCCGGCCCGATCTTCAGCGCGCGGAACACCTTGCTCTGCACGTCCTCCTGGAAGATCCGCACCGAACCGCCGCCGATTTCCCAGCCGTTCAGCACCATGTCGTAGGCCTTCGCCAGGCAGCGGCCCGGGTCCGTTTCGAGGTACTCGAGGTGCTCGTCCTTCGGGCTCGTGAACGGATGGTGCGCGGCCACGTAGCGCGCATCCTCGTCGTCGTACTCGAACATCGGGAAGTCGATCACCCACAGCGGCTTCCAGCCCGACTCGACGAGGCCGTTGGCCTTGCCGAACTCCGAATGGCCGATCTTCAGGCGCAGCGCGCCGAGGCTGTCGTTGACCACCTTCGCGCGGTCGGCCGCGAAGAAGATGATGTCGCCGTCCTGCGCGCCGGTGCGCTCGAGGATCGCGGCGATCGACGCGTCGTGCAGGTTCTTCACGATCGGGCTCTGCAGGCCGTCACGGCCCTTGGCTTTCTCGTTGACCTTGATCCATGCCAGGCCCTTGGCACCGTAGATGCGCACGAACTCGGTGTAGCCGTCGATGTCGCCGCGCGTGAGCTCGCCGCCCTTGGGCACGCGCAGCGCCGCGACCCGGCCGTCCTTGGTGTTGGCCGGCGCGCTGAACACCTTGAAGTCGACATCCTTCATCGCGTCGGTCAGCTCGGTGAACTCGAGCTTCACGCGCAGGTCCGGCTTGTCCGAGCCGAAGCGCGCCATGGCTTCCGAGTACGGCATGACCGGGAACTTCGCGCCCAGCTCGACGCCGATCGTCTTGTGGAAGACGTGGCGGATCATTTCCTCGAACAGGTCGCGGATCTCCTGCTCGCCCAGGAACGAGGTCTCGCAGTCGATCTGCGTGAATTCGGGCTGGCGGTCGGCGCGCAGGTCCTCGTCGCGGAAGCACTTGGTGATCTGGTAGTAGCGGTCGAAGTTCGCCACCATCAGCAGCTGCTTGAACAGCTGCGGCGACTGCGGCAGCGCGAAGAACTGGCCCGCGTTGACGCGCGACGGCACCAGGTAGTCGCGCGCGCCTTCCGGCGTGCTCTTGGTCAGCATCGGCGTTTCGATGTCGATGAAGCCCTGCTCGTCGAGGTACTTGCGGACCTCGATCGCCACCCGGTAGCGCAGGCGCAGGTTGTGCTGCATCTGCGGACGGCGCAGGTCGAGCACGCGATGCGTGAGGCGCGTGGTTTCGGAGAGATTGTCGTCGTCGAGCTGGAACGGCGGCGTGACCGACGGGTTCAGCACCGTCAGCTCGTGGCACAGCACCTCGATCTTGCCGCTCTTCAGGCCGGCGTTGATCGTGCCGTCCGGACGGCCGCGCACGAGGCCCTTCACCTGGATGCAGAACTCGTTGCGCACGCCCTCGGCCGCCGCGAACATCTCCGCGCGGTCCGGGTCGCACACCACCTGCACGAGGCCCTCACGATCGCGCAGGTCGATGAAGATCACACCGCCGTGGTCGCGGCGGCGATGCACCCAGCCGCACAGCGAAACGGTTTGGCCCAGCAGGTGTTCGGTCACGAGACCGCAGTATTCAGTTCGCATCGACATGATGTTTGCTTTCGTTCGGTTTGATCAACGGGGCGCAACACGCACACCCGGGGCATTACAGCGGCGGCTCGACGGGCGGACGCGCAGGTGCGGGCACGGGCACCGAAGGCGCGACGACGCCCATCGAGACGATGTATTTCAGCGCGGCGTCGACCGACATGTCGAGCTCGACGACCTCGCTCTTGGGCACCATCAGGAAGAAGCCGGACGTGGGGTTCGGCGTGGTCGGCACGTACACGCTCACGTACTCTTCCTTCAGGTGATTGACCACGTCGCCGCCGGGCACGCCGGTCAGAAACGCGATCGTATAGGACCCGCGGCGCGGATACTCGATCAGCAGCGCCTTGCGGAATGCGTTGCCGCTGCTCGACAGCAGCGTATCGGACACCTGCTTGACGCTCGTGTAGATCGGCCCGACGACCGGAATGTGCCGCACCACGGCGTTCCACCACGTGACGAGCTTCTGGCCGATGAAATTCTGCGTGGCCAGCCCGACGATGAAGATGAAGGCGAGCGTGAGCAACGCGCCGATGCCGGGCAGATGGAAGCCGAGCACGCGCTCCGGCTGCCACGATTCCGGCAGCAGCAGCAGCGTCTGATCCATGATCCCGATCACCGAGCCGAGCACCCACAGCGTGATCGCGAGCGGGACGAGGACCAGGAGGCCGGTCAGGAATACCGTTTTGAGGGTCGTCTTCTTCATCATCAGCCGTGAGGTAACCGCGCCGGTGCCCGGCACGTAAACGCCGGCGCCCGGTCCGGGCGCCGGATCGTCATCAGGTGTCGCTCGGCGCGGCAGGCGCGGCAGGCGCAGCGGTGCTCGCGCCGGCGGCCGGCGCGGCCGGCGGCGAACCCGCAGCCGGCGCGGCCGCGTCGGGCTTGGCGGCCTCGCTGCCTGCACCGTCCGCGGCGCCGGCAGCGGGCGCACTCTTGCCGCCCGAGCCGCCCCGGAAATCGGTCACGTACCAGCCCGATCCCTTCAACTGAAATCCGGCGGCGGTCACCTGCTTGCGGAAGGCATCCTTCCCGCATTCGGGGCAAACGGACAGCGGCGCGTCGCTGATCTTCTGGAGCACGTCCTTCGCGAAACCGCACGCATCGCAACGATAGGCGTAAATCGGCATGTTTTTTTCCCGCGGAAACTAGAAACGTCTTGCAAAACCTTGAATTATATCCGAAAGCTCGCCGTACTCCGGCCGTTTCGGCGCCAGGTGAGCCAGCTTTCGCGCCCTTCGAACACCGGCAGCGAATCGGCGACCGGCCGCGCCTCCTCAAGCACGAACCAGGGCCTCAGCAGCGCCTCGAGCGCCTCGCGCTCGATGCCGAACGGCGGCCCCCTGCGCGTCGACGCGCCCAGCACGAAACAGCCGGCCAGCACGCCGCCCGCCGGCAGCAGCGCGGCCATGCGCGCCGCGTAGTCCGGCCAGCGCGCCGGCCGCAGCGCGCAGAGGAAGGCGCGCTCGTAGATCCATTGCGGCCGCCACGGCGGCGCATAGGCGAAGAAATCGGCCTGCTCGACCACGCCCGCGTGCTCGCCGAGCTGCCGGCGCGCGGCGTCCACGGCACTCGCCGAGAAATCGATCGCCCTCACCGGCCAGCCGGCCCGTGCCAGCCACTGCGCCTCGTAGGCGCTGCCGCAGCCGGGCACCAGCACCGGACACGGCGCGAGCGCGCCCGCGAAGGCGATGAACGCCTCGGGCACGCACGCGAGGTCCCAAGGCAGGAAATCGCGGTCGAAGCGCTCGTCCCAGAACGCGGCGCTGCCCGGGTCGCGATGCACGAAGCCGGCGCCCGCCGCGCCGTCCGGCGGCACCGCGACGTCGTCCGGCTTGCGGCGGCGCTCGCTCACGGCCGCTCCCGGGTCAGGCGCCGGCCGCGAGCGCGAGCAGCACGCGCGCGACGATCGCCCCGACGCCGACCGCGAGGCCGAACACCAGCAGCGCCTGCAGCAGCCGGTTGGTGCGCTTCTGCTCGATCAGGATCTGCTGCATCAGGTCGTCGGTGACCGTGCGCGGCGCATGTTGCCGCTCCGCCAGGGCATGATGGATCAGGCGCGGCAGCTGCGGCAGCGTCTTGCTCCATTGCGGCGCCTCGACCTTGAAGCGCTCGTACCAGCCGCGCAGGCCGATCTGCTCGGCCATCCAGCGTTCGAGATAGGGCTTGGCCGTCTTCCAGAGGTCCAGCTCGGGGTCGAGCGAGCGGCCGAGCCCCTCGACGTTCAGCATGGTCTTCTGCAGCAGCACGAGTTGCGGCTGGATCTCGACGTTGAAGCGGCGCGAAGTGGAGAACAGCCGCATCAGCACCTGGCCGAGCGAGATGTCCTTCAGCGCACGGTCGAAGTACGGCTCGCAGACCGCGCGGATCGCGCTTTCGAGCTCCTCGACGCGCGTGTTGGGCGGCACCCAGCCCGACTCCAGATGCAGCGTCGCGACACGGTGGTAGTCGCGCTTGAAGAACGCGAGGAAGTTCTGCGCGAGGTAGTTCTTGTCGAAGTCGGACAGCGCGCCGACGATCCCGAAGTCGAGCGCGATGTAGCGGCCGAAATGCTGCGGATCGAGGCTGACCTGGATGTTGCCCGGGTGCATGTCGGCATGGAAGAAGCCGTCGCGGAACACCTGCGTGAAGAAGATCTCCACGCCCTCGCGCGCGAGCTTCGGGATATCGACGCCGGCCGCGCGCAGCGTGTCGATCTGGCTGATCGGCACGCCCGACATGCGCTCCATCACGAGCACCGACTGCGAGCTGAAATCCCAGAACATCTCGGGCACCAGCAGGATGTCGAGCCCGGCGAAGTTGCGGCGCAGCTGGCTGCCGTTGGCGGCCTCGCGCATCAGGTCGAGCTCGTCGTGCAGGTACTTGTCGAATTCGGCCACCACCTCGCGCGGCTTCAGGCGCCGGCCGTCCGGCCAGAGCCGCTCGGCCCAGATCGCGATGTCGCGCAACAGCGCCATGTCGGAATCGATCACCGGCAGCATGTTCGGGCGCAGCACCTTGACGGCCACCGGCTTGCCGGCGTGCACGCCCTGCTTCAGCTTCGCGAAGTGCACCTGCGCGATCGACGCGCTCGCCACCGGCACCGGATCGAATTCGTCGAAGAACGCGCTGATCGGCGCGCCGAGCGACTTCTCGACGATCGACATGGCCACCGCCGAATCGAACGGCGGCACCTGGTCCTGCAGCTTCGCGAGTTCGATCGCGAAATCGACGGGCAGCAAATCGCGGCGCGTGGACAGCACCTGGCCGAACTTCACGAAGATCGGGCCGAGACTTTCGAGCGCGTGGCGCAGCCGCACCGCCGGCGGATCGGAGAAGCGGCGCCCAATGGTGGTGATGCGCAGCAGCAGCTTGACGCGACGATCGTCGATGCGCGACAGCATGACCTCGTCGAGGCCGAAGCGGATCACGGTGTAGACGATTTTGATGAAACGGAAAATGCGCATGCGGTGCGGCCCCTCAGTTCACGCCGCGCGGGCTGCCGCCCGCCGGCGCGCCGGATCGTTGTTCCAGGCGCTCGACCCGCTTTTCGATGCGGGCCAGCGCGTCGCGCGCGCGCGCGAGTTCGGCGTCGAAAGCGCCGAGCGCGGCACGCCGCACGAGCTGGGGATTCTCGTCGAGGAAGTATTCGGTCAACGAGTCGAGCAGATTGCGGCCGGTGCGGCGCGCCTGGTCGCCGGCCGAGCGCGCGAGCGTGGCGATCCGGTGGGCGGCCGCGTCGCCGACGATGCGCGCGAGATCCTCCTCGGGTTCCCAGCGCAGGTGTTCGGCGAGCTTCGCGAGCTGGGTCGCGAATTCGGCGTCGCCCTCGAGCTTCACGTGCTTCATGACCGCGGCCTGGCCGCCCTGCGCGAACGCCGCGACCGCATCGAGCGGCGAGCGCTGCGCGCCGCCGAGCGCGATCGACACATCCACCCGCGGTGCTTCGTGCGACTCGAGCGCGGCGAAATAGCCGTCCGGCTGCACGAGCAGCAACAGCGCGACGGGCGGGAATTCGAGCCGGGCGGTTTTTCCGGCGTAGGGAATCAGGCGTTCGCGCGCCCAGGATTCACGGGCGAGCAGGTGATTGACGGCAGCGGCGACAGACTTGGCGGCAAAGGTCATCGGACTGAATAGAAAACCCGCGCAGGCAGGGTGCCTGCGCGGGTTCCTATTGTAACGTCGGATCGGTCCGGCCCCGCTGCGGCGTCGGCCGATTTATCCGCGGCGCCGGGCCCGACGCACGGCTCAGTGCGCGTTGATCTGCTGGATACCGGCCAGCAGCCAGCCCTCGTTGCCCGACTTGGTCAGGTTCCAGACCTCCTCGAACGGCTCGGCCGGCGCGCCCGGATTCTCGCGGATCATGCCGTGGAAGCGCACGCTCGCCTCGGACAGGCTGCCGCGCTGCTCGACGCCGAGCAGGTCGGCATCGATCTGCACGACGTCGGTCTGATTCTTGCCCGCACCGCGCGAATCGAGATCGATCTTCACCTCGGCGAACATTTCAGGCGTGGTGAATTCGCGGATATCGGCCAGGTTGCCCTGGTCCCACGCAGCCTGCAGCCGGACGAAATAGACCTTCGCGTTGCGCACGAACGCCTCGGTGTCGAAACCGGCCGGCACCTGCGGCACCGCGCTTGCGCTGCCCACCGCATCGTTTACCGCGCCCGCCGCCGCGCCGCCGCCGAACACGCGGGCCGCTTCGTTCGCGTAGTTGCTGGACGACGCGGGCTGCGGCGCCGACGAATACGTCGCGTTGCCCGCCGCGTAGCCGCCGCTCGCCGCCCCATCGTAGCCGCGGTTCATCGACGCGCCCGAACCCGCATAGGCCGGCTCCTGCCGGCGGCCGCGGTTCATCAGCTTGCGCACCAGCCAGATGCCGGCAAACGCGAGCAGCGCGATCACGATCAGGTTCGCCATCATGCCCGCGAACGCGCCGCCGAGCCCGAAGTGCGACAACAGCGCCGCGATGCCGAGGCCGGCGGCCAGACCGGCGATCGGCCCGAGCCAGCGCGAGCGGTTCGGCTGGGCGGCCGGCTGCGCGCCGCGCTGCATCTGGGCCGGCGCGGCCTGCTGCATCGGCTGCTGGGCGGGCGGCGTGGCCTGGCGCTGCTGCACCATCTGCGACTGGCGGCCGACACTGCGGCCGCCGCCCATGCGGCGCGCCTCGGCGTCGAGCGACGCGAGCGTGCCCGCCGCGAGCAGGCCGACCATGAACAGCGTGCCGAGCCGTCGTGCCCACGGCCTCCGCTGCTTGCTGCCATTGTTCAACGCACGGGACTCGGACATCTCCATCTCCAAAATGAAAGGTAACTGTATGGACAGAACCCCTTAGTACTTGGTTCCGTGGTGTAACGCTACCACGCCACCTGACAAATTGTAATATTTGACGGCATCGAGGCCCGCCTGCTCCATCATCGTCTTCAGCGTCTCCTGATCCGGATGCATCCGGATCGACTCGGCAAGATACTGGTAACTTCCGGCATCTTTCGCGAACTTGTCGCCGAGCCACGGTAATACTTTGAAAGAATACAGATCGTAGGCTTTTTTCAGCGGCTCCCACACTTTCGAGAATTCGAGCACCATCACGCGTCCGCCGGGCCGCGTCACGCGCCGCATCTCGGCCAGAGCGGCCTCCTTGTGGGTCATGTTGCGCAGCCCGAACGCCACCGTCACCACGTCGAAATGGTTGTCGGGAAACGGGATCTTCTCGGCATCGCAGAGCAGCGACGGCGTGACCACGCCCTTGTCGAGCAGCCGGTCGCGCCCCACGCGCAGCATCGATTCGTTGATGTCGGTATGCCAGACCTCGCCCGTCGGGCCGGCGGCCTTCGCGAACGCGCGGGTCAGGTCGCCGGTGCCGGCCGCGATGTCGAGCACCTTGTAGCCGGGCCGCACGTTCGCCTGCGCGATCGTGAAGGCCTTCCAGGCGCGATGCATGCCGGCCGACATCAAGTCGTTCATCAGGTCGTAGTTGCTCGCGACCGAGTGAAACACTCCCGCCACCTTTTTCGCCTTGTCTTGCTCGTCGACGGTCTCGAAGCCGAAGTGGGTTTTGCTCATCGCGTGAATCCTCTGGAAATGGCAAGACGGCGCCAGGAGGGCGCCGTCGGATCAATCGGTAGTCAGTGACAGTGACCGCTCTGGCCGCCGGCGGCGGGCATCGGCGCGTCGCGGTCGACGCCGGCCGCCTGCAGCTTGTCGAAGTACTCGCGCCAGAGCGCGTCCTGGCGCGTGGCGAGTTCGTACAGCAGGTCCCACGAGTAGATGCCGGTGGAGTGGCCGTCGGAGAAGGTCGGCTGCAGCGCGTAGTGGCCTACGCCCTCGAGCGCCGTGATGGTCACGCCGCGCTTGCCGGTCTGCAGGATTTCCTGCCCGGGGCCGTGGCCGCGGACCTCGGCCGAGGGCGAGAAGACCCGCAGCAGTTCGAACGGCACGCGATAGTTCTCGCCGTTCGGATATTGCAATTCGAGCACGCGCGATACCGCGTGGACGACCACGCCCGACGGAATCGGCGTGGCCGGGGTCAAGCCGCTCATGAAGAATGCCTCGTGTTCAAAGCCTGTTCGATTGCCTCGTGGACCGCATTGTGCAGCAGCGTGGCCTGGGCCGCGCGCAGCCGCAGCAGCGCGTCGGACACCGAGCGCTGACGCGGCGCCCAGACCGCCTGGGGAAAATGCGCGTCGTTCGAGAAGCGCGGAATCACATGCCAGTGCAGATGCGGCACCTGGTTGCCGAGGCTCGCGAGATTCACCTTATCAGGTTGCATCACGCGGCGCACGGCCCGCTCGACGGCGGCCACGACGCGCATCAGATGCATGCGCGCGGGCTCGTCGAGATCGGAGAACTCGGCCACGTGGGTCTGCCAGATGACGCGGCAGAAACCCGGGTAATCGGTCTCCGTGGTGGCGAGCACGACGCGCAGCAGGTCGTCCTTCCAGAGCAGCTCGCCCCCGTCCTCGCGGCAGAATACGCAATCCATCGTCAATTCCTTACAGGTCGGACGCCTCCGAATTTACACCAGCACGCGCTCGATCCCGCCGTGGTTGGCGCGCGCCACATAGTCGGCCATCCAGTTCTCGCCCAGCAGGCTGCGCGCGATCTCGACCACGATGTAGTCGGCCTCGATGCCGGCATCCTCGTTGTAGCGCGACAGCCCCTGCAGGCACGACGGGCAGCTCGTCAGGATCTTCACGTCCGCCTGGCCCGCCACGGCCGCGCCGTCACCCGACACCACCGGTATGTTGCGCAGCCGCGCCGCCCCCTTGCGGATCTCCTCCTCCTTGCGGAAGCGGATCTGCGTCGACACGTCCGGCCGCGTGACCGCCAGCGTGCCCGACTCCCCGCAGCAGCGGTCGTTCTTGGCGATCCGGTAGCCGTCCCGCTCCGCGCCCATCAGCTCGTTGACCAGCTTGACCGGGTCCATTGTCTTGATCGGCGTGTGGCACGGGTCGTGGTACATGTAGCGCGTGCCCGTCACCCCCTCCAGTTTCATCCCCTTCTCGAGCAGGAACTCGTGGATGTCGATGATCCGGCAGCCCGGGAAGATCTTGTCGAATTCATAGCCGGCCAGCTGGTCGTAGCAGGTGCCGCACGACACCACCACCGTCTTGATGTCGAGATAATTCAGCGTGTTCGCCACGCGGTGGAACAGCACCCGGTTGTCGGTGACGATCTGCTCGGCCTTGTCGTACTGCCCCGAGCCGCGCTGCGGATACCCGCAGCAGAGGTAGCCCGGCGGCAGCACCGTCTGCACCCCGGCCTCCCACAGCATCGCCTGCGTGGCCAGACCGACCTGCGAGAACAGCCGCTCCGAGCCGCAGCCCGGAAAGTAGAACACCGCCTCCGAATCGACCGAGGTGGTCTTCGGGTTGCGGATGATCGGCACGATCTTGTTGTCCTCGATGTCCAGCAGCGCCCGCGCCGTCTTCTTCGGCAGGTTGCCCGGCATCTTCTTGTTCACGAAGTGGATCACCTGCTCGACCACCGGCGCCTTGCCGGTGGTCGCCGGCGGCCGCGCCGTCTGCTTCCTGGCCAGCGTCTTCAGCAGGTCGTTGGCCAGGCGCTGCGCCTTGTAGCCCACGCCCATCATCACGCTGCGCGCGGCGTTGATGGTCCGCGCATTGGTGGCGTTCAGGAAGAACATGCCCGCCGCCTGGCCCGGATTGAACTTCTTCTTGCCCATCTTGCGCAGCAGGTTGCGCATGTTCATCGTCACGTCGCCGAAGTCGATCTTGACCGGGCACGGCGTGGCGCACTTGTGGCAGACCGTGCAGTGATCGGCCACGTCGTTGAACTCGTCCCAGTGCTGGATCGACACGCCGCGCCGCGTCTGCTCCTCGTACAGGAACGCCTCGACCAGCAGCGAGGTCGCCAGTATCTTGTTGCGCGGGCTGTACAGCAGGTTCGCGCGCGGCACGTGCGTCGCGCAGACCGGCTTGCACTTGCCGCAGCGCAGGCAGTCCTTGACCGACTCGGCGATCGCGCCGATGTCGGACTGCTGCATGATCAGCGACTCGTAGCCCATCAGCCCGAAGCTCGGCGTATAGGCGTTGCGCAGGTCCGCCCCCTCCATCAGCTTGCCCTGGTTGAAGCGGCCGTGCGGATCGACGCGATGCTTGTACTCGCGGAATTCGCGCAGCTCCTCCTCGGTCAGGAATTCGAGCTTGGTGATGCCGATGCCGTGCTCGCCCGAGATCACGCCGTCGAGCGAGCGCGCGATCCGCATGATGCGCGCCACCGCGACGTGCGCGTCCTGCAGCATCTCGTAGTTGTCGGAATTGACCGGAATATTGGTGTGGACGTTGCCGTCGCCCGCGTGCATGTGCAGCGCCACGAACACGCGCCCGCGCAGCACCCGCTTGTGGATCGCCTGCGCCTCGTCGAGGATCGGCTTGAACGCCCCGCCGTTGAAGATCGCGCGCAGCTCCGCGCGCAGCTCCTGCTTCCACGACACGCGGATCGTGCGGTCCTGCATGATGTGGAATACCGTCGCCTCGGGCTGCGCGTCGGCGCGCGCGGCGAAGCCCGCCGCGAGCTTCCCGTGGCCGAGCTGCACGAGGTAGTGCTGCGCCTCGCGCAGCGGCATGTCGAGCCGCTCGCGCAGGAATTCCCAGCGCGCGCGCACCTGGCGCAGCAGTTCCAGCGCGTGCTGGACGCGGTCCTCGAGCAGTTCGGCGCTGGGGATCTCGTTGGCGTCGTCGCTCTTGCCAAGCGGCAGGTCCCCGGTGCGGAAGAACGCCTCGAGCGCCTCGAGCAGCTGCAGCTTGTTCTTGATCGACAGCTCGATGTTGATGCGCTCGATCGCGTCGGTGTACTCGCCCATCCGGTTCAGCGGGATCACGACGTCTTCGTTGATCTTGAACGCGTTGGTGTGCTTGGCGATCGCCGCGGTGCGGCTGCGGTCGAGCCAGAAGCGCTTGCGCGCCTCGGCGCTGACCGCCACGAAGCCCTCGCCGCTCTTGCCGTTGGCCATCCGGATCACCTCCGAGGTGGCCGCGGCCACCGCGTCGGCGTCGTCGCCGACGATGTCGCCGATCAGCACCATCTTCGGGAACGCATTGCGCTTGCTCTTGGTGGCATAGCCGACCGCGCGCAGGTAGCGCTCGTCCAGATGCTCCAGGCCGGCGAGGATCGCGCCGCCCTGCTTCGAGGTCTCGAACAGGTAGTCCTTGATCTCGACGATGCTCGGGATCGCCTCGCGCGCCTGGCCGAAGAATTCGAGGCAGACGGTGCGCGTGTGCGCGGGCATCTTGTGCAAGATCCAGCGCGCCGAGGTGATGAGCCCGTCGCAGCCCTCCTTCTGCACGCCCGGCAGGCCCGCCAGGAACTTGTCGGTGACGTCCTTGCCGAGCCCTTCCTTGCGAAAGCGCCGGCCCTCGATCTCGAGCATCTCGCTCTTGATCAGCTTCTCGCCCGGCGCGTGGGCGCCGTCGAACCATTTCAGCTCGAAGCGCGCGAGCGCGACGTCGTGGATCTTGCCCTGATTGTGCTCCTGGCGCGTGACCTCGAGCCAGTTGCCGTCCGGATCGACCATCCGCCACCAGGCCAGGTTGTCGAGCGCGGTGCCCCACAGCACGGCCTTCTTGCCGCCCGCGTTCATCGCCACGTTGCCGCCGATGCACGACGCGTCGAGCGAGGTCGGATCGACCGCGAACACGTAGCCGGCCGCCTCGGCCGCCTCGGTCACGCGGCGCGTGACGACGCCCGCGCCGGAGAAGATGGTCGGCACCTTGTGCGCGACGCCGGGCAGCTCGGTCAGCTCGACCGCGCCGAGCTGCTCGAGCTTCTCGGTGTTGATCACGGCCGAGAACGGCGTGAGCGGCACCGCGCCGCCCGTGTAGCCGGTGCCGCCGCCGCGCGGGATCACGGTCAGGCCCAGCTCGATGCAGGCTTTCACGAGCGCGGCGATCTCCGCCTCGGTGTCGGGCGTGAGGATCACGAACGGGTATTCGACGCGCCAGTCGGTGGCGTCGGTCACGTGCGAGACGCGCGCCAGCCCGTCGAAGCGGATGTTGTCCTTCTGCGTGCAGCGGCCGAGCGCCTTGGTGGCGCGGCGGCGCAGCTCGGCCATCTGCTCGAACTCGCGCGCGAACGCGTCGACCGCGCCGCGCGCGGCCACCGTCAGCAGCGCCACGCGCGAGGCGCGGTCGTGGCCCGCGTCGTCGTCGTGCGTGCTGAGGTCGGCCTGGCGCCGCTTGTCGATCTCGGCGAGCCGGTGGTTCAGCGCGTCCACCAGCATCTGGCGCCGCTTCGGGTTGTCGAGCAGGTCGTCCTGCAGGTACGGGTTGCGACGCACCACCCAGATGTCGCCGAGCACTTCGTACAGCATGCGCGCCGAGCGGCCGGTACGGCGCTCCCCGCGCAGCTCGTCGAGCGCCGCCCAGGCTGGCTCGCCCAGCAGGCGGATCACGATCTCGCGATCCGAGAAGGAGGTGTAGTTGTACGGGATCTCGCGCAAGCGCGGCTTCAGGTCGGCGGCGACGGCGGCAGCCGCGCCATGCGGATCGAAAACTTGTGGTGCGTTCATGGTTCGGACAGTTCGGAAGGCCGGCCGTGCGCGGGAGGCACGACACCGGCATGCGCTCGGTGCGCGGATCTGGGGAAAACCTTCTGTTACCAGGCGTGGGGCTGCCTGGCGGAGCTCGGAGCCATCAGCACGATCGCGCGCAGTGCGCATGCCGGACCGCCGCGGGACAGGCCGCGCGCGGGGAAGGCATCAAATGGGCAATCCGGAACTGCCGTTGCATCTTCCGATCCTTGATTCAAAACAGAATTCTAACCCAGGATGGGCGCCGGCGTGAGCGCCCGACGCGCCCGGCGCGGCCCGTCCGGGGCGGCACTGCGAGAATGGGTAGGTGCCCGGCGGACCGCTTCGCCATCCCGTCTCTCGTCGGCAGCGCAGCCCGGCTTGCCGCCCGTGCGGCCGGTCAACGGGCCAGCCGGCCCGCCGGGCCGGGGTTGGCGCTAAAATCCCGACTTTCCCCGCTTATCTGGCGCGCCGGTCGATACCCGCGCGACCGTCATGGCTGCTCACGATTACCTGAAGAAGATCCTCACCGCGCGCGTCTACGACGTGGCGGTCGAAACCGCGCTTGAGGCGGCCCGCAACCTGTCCGCGCGCGTGCGCAACCGCGTGCTGCTCAAGCGCGAGGACAACCAGCCGGTGTTCTCGTTCAAGCTGCGCGGCGCCTACAACCGCATGGCCCAGCTGGGCGCCGACGCGCTCGCGCGCGGCGTGATCACCGCCTCGGCCGGCAACCACGCCCAGGGCGTCGCGTTCTCGGCCGCGCGCCTGGGCGTGAAGGCGGTGATCGTGGTGCCGGTCACCACCCCGCAGGTCAAGGTCGACGCGGTGCGCGCGCACGGCGGGCCGACCGTCGAGGTGATCCAGGCCGGCGAATCGTTCAGCGACGCCTATGCCCACGCGCTCGAGCTGCAGCGCCAGCGCGAGCTGACCTTCGTGCACCCGTTCGACGATCCCGAGGTGATCGCCGGCCAGGGCACCGTGGCGATGGAAGTGCTGCGCCAGCACCAGGGGCCGATCCACGCGATCTTCGTGCCGATCGGCGGCGGCGGGCTCGCGGCCGGCGTGGCCGCCTACGTGAAGGCGGTGCGCCCGGAGATCCGCGTGATCGGGGTGCAGACCGAGGACTCCTGCGCGATGGCGAAGTCGATCCGCGCCGGCGAGCGCGTGATGCTCGCCGAGGTGGGCCTGTTCTCGGACGGCACGGCCGTGAAGCAGGTCGGCGAGGAAACGTTCCGGCTCTGCCGCGCGCTGCTCGACGAGGTGATCACGGTGGACACCGACGCGCTGTGCGCGGCGATCAAGGACGTGTTCCAGGACACGCGCAGCGTGCTGGAGCCGGCCGGCGCGCTGGCCGTGGCGGGCGCCAAGCGCTACGCGGCGCGCACCGGCATCGAGGGCGAGACGCTGGTGGCGATCACCTCGGGCGCCAACATGAACTTCGACCGGATGCGCTTCGTGGCCGAGCGCGCCGAGGTGGGCGAGGCGCGCGAGGCGGTGTTCGCGGTGACGATCCCCGAGGAGCGCGGCAGCTTCCGGCGCTTCTGCGAGCTGGTGGGCGAGCGCAGCGTGACGGAGTTCAACTACCGGATCGCCGACGAGCGCGCCGCGCACATTTTCGTGGGCGTGCAGATCCGGCGCCGCGAGGAATCGGCCGAGATCGCGGCGAACTTCGGCGCGCACGGCTTCGAGGCGGCCGACCTGACCGGCGACGAGCTGTCGAAGGATCACATTCGCTACATGGTGGGCGGGCGCTCGCCGCTCTCGCGCGACGAGCGGCTGTTCCGCTTCGAGTTTCCGGAGCGCCCGGGCGCGCTGATGAAGTTTCTCTCGGCGATGGCGCCGAACTGGAACATCAGCCTGTTCCACTACCGCAACCAGGGCGCGGACTACAGCTCGATCCTGGTCGGGCTGCAGGTGCCCGGCGCCGATCACGCCACGTTCGACCGGTTCCTGGCCGCGCTCGGCTATCCCTATCACGAAGAGACCGCGAACCCGGCCTACCGGCTGTTCCTGGCGTAATTGCAGAGAGACGCTCGATGACTCCCGAACATTCCCCGCTCGGCAAGGCCGCCGTCTACACGACCGACTACGACGCCGCGCTGCTGTTTCCGATCCCGCGCGCCGCTGCGCGCGAGCAGATCGGCATCGGCGCCACGCTGCCGTTCTTCGGCACCGACATCTGGAACGCCTACGAACTGTCGTGGCTCACCCCGCGCGGCAAGCCGCAGATCGCGGTGGCGACCTTCCTGGTGCCGGCCGATTCGCCGAACATCGTCGAATCGAAGTCGTTCAAGCTCTATCTCGGCTCGTTCGCGCAGACCGCGTTCGATTCGGCCGACGCGGTGCGCGACACGCTGAAGCGCGACGTGTCGGCCGCCTGCGGCGCGAGCGTGGCAGTGCAGCTGGCCTCGCCGTCCGGGTTCGCGAAGCTGAAGCTCGAGGAACTCGCCGGCCTGTCGCTCGACCGGCTCGATCTCGACACCGACGTCTATCATCCGGACCCGACGCTGCTGTCGGCCTCGCACGACGAGTCGCCGGTCGAGGAAACGCTGGTATCGGACCTGCTCAAGTCGAACTGCCCGGTCACGGGCCAGCCCGACTGGGGCAGCGTGCAGATCCATTACGTCGGCGCGCCGATCGACCACGCGGGGCTGCTGCGCTACCTGATTTCGTTTCGCAACCACACGGGCTTTCACGAGCAGTGCGTCGAGCGGATCTTCGTCGATGTCCTGCGCGAATGCCGGCCGCTGAAGCTGGCCGTCTACGCGCGCTACACGCGCCGCGGCGGGCTCGACATCAACCCGTTCCGCACCAACTTCAACCAGCCGCTGCCCGACAACGCGCGCACCGCGCGGCAGTAAACGCGGCGGCGGGGCGCGCTCGAAACGACCAACGCGGCAAGCCGGGCGCCGGTGCCCGCCTTGCCGCATTGGTGATCGGCAAGGGCCCGCCGCGCCGCCTACTTGACGGGCGGCTTGTAGGCGATGCAATCCACCTCGACCTTGCAGTCGATCACCATGCTCGACTGCACGCAGGCACGCGCCGGCGGATGCTCGCCGAAATACGACACGAACACCTTGTTGAACGAGGCGAAATCGCGCGCGTCGTCGAGCCAGACGCCGCAGCGCACGACGTGCTCGACGCCGTAGCCGGCATCCTTCAGGATCGCGAGCAGGTTCTCGATCGCCTGCTTCGACTGCGTGACGATGCCGCCCTCGACCACCTCGCCGTTCAGCATCGGCGTCTGTCCCGACACGTACAGCCAGCCGTCGGCTTCCACCGCCCGCGCGAACGGCATCACCTGGCCGCCCGTTCCCTTCGCATCGCCCACACCGTAACGCTTCATCGTCTTCTCCTTCGGTTTGCTGGTTCGGGCCGCGCCGGCACGGCACGGCCGCCTTACCCGGCGCCGCAGCCGCGCGCCGGCCATGGTTCGGGCCGAGTTCGCGCCCGCCGCGGCGCGCGAACCCGGCATCACGTCCTCAGAACGCGTCGTCCGGCACCGCGCGCGCGCCGCGCGGCACGAAGCGGCCCGCGCGCGCGCCGGTCGGCGCGCCGTCGCGATACGACAGCACGCCGTTCACCCACACCGCCTCGATGCCGCGCGCCGGCTGCTGCGGACGCTCGAACGACGCGGCGTCGATCACCGTGTCGGGATCGAACAGCACCAGGTCGGCGTGGTAGCCGACGTGCACCTCGCCGCGCTGTCCGAGCCCGAAGCGGCGCGCCGTCAGCGAACTCATCTTGCGCACCGCCTCGGCGAGCGGCAGCAGCTGCTGGTCGCGCGCGTAATGGCCGAGCACGCGCGGGAACGCGCCCCAGAGCCGCGGATGCGGCAGCGGATCGTTCGGCAGCCCGTCCGAGCCGATCATGGTGGCCGGATGCGAGAGGATCCGGCGCACGTCGTCCTCGGACATGTTGTGATAAACGGCGCCGGCCGGCTGCAGCCGGCGCGCCGCGTCCTGCTCGCTCACGCCCCATGCGGCGGCGATCGCGGCGAGGGTCTTGCCGGCCATTTCCGGATGCGGCTCGGACCAGGTGAGGGTGATCACGATGTCGCCCGTTACCTGCTTCAGGTCGAGCGTCGACGAGCTGCGGCTGTACGGATAGCAGTCGCAGCCCACCGGCTGCAGCGCGCGCGCTCGGTCGAGCGAGGCCAGCACCTCGGCGCTGCGCCCCCAGTTCGCCGGCCCCGCGCATTTCAGGTGCGAGATCACCACCGGCACGCGCGCGTGGCGCCCCACGCGGCAGGCCTCCTCCATCGCGTCGAGGATCGCGTCGAACTCGGTGCGCATGTGGGTGGTGTAGAGCGCGCCGGCACGCGCGAGCGGCTCGGCCAGCGCCATCACCTCCTCCACCGGCGCCGCGAAGGCCGAGCCGTAGGCGAGCCCCGAGCTCAGGCCGAGCGCGCCGTGCGCGAGCGCCTCCTCGAGCTGCGCGCGCATCGCGGCGATCTCGTCGGCGCTGGCCGCGCGCTCGAGCCGGTCCATCTGATTGTTGCGCAGCGCGGTGTGGCCCACCAGCGCCGCGACGTTGACGGCCGGCCGGGCCGCGTCGACGGCCGCGACATACGACGCGAAGCTCGGGTAGCGGAACGCGTCGCGCTCGCCGAGCAGGTTCATCGGGTCGGGCGGATCGCCGCGCAGCGCGACCGGCGCGGCGCTAATCCCGCAGTTGCCGACCACCACCGTGGTCACGCCCTGCGAGATCTTAGGCAGCATCTGCGGCGCGCGGATCACGTGCGTGTCGTCGTGGGTGTGGACGTCGATGAAGCCGGGCGCGAGCGCGCGGCCGTTCGCCTCGATCACGTCCTCGGCGAGCCAGTTCGACAGGTTGCCGACGGCGGCGACGCGCCCGTCGCGGATCGCGACGTCGCGCGGCACGGGCGGCGCGCCGGTGCCGTCGTAGAGCTGCGCGTCGACGATCAGCGTATCGGCGGCTTCGGGATGGGAATGCATGTCAGTCTCCGAGGGGTTGTCGGTCGCCGCCGCCGCGGTGCAGGTCGAGCGCGTGCTTCATGCGGCGCAGCGTCTCGCGGCATCCGTCACCGAGCCGCAGCGCGACCTCGGTGACGAGCACGTCGAGCGCCATCATCATCGCGTAGCGCGAGGTGGACGGCTTGAAGATGAAATCGGTCTCGAAGGCGACCACCGGGATCAGGTCGTCGGCCAGCTTCGCGAGCGGCGAGGCCGGCGCCGTCAGCGCGATCACGCGCGCGCCGTAGCGCTTGGCGAGCGCGCAGCTGTCGAGCAGCTCGGGAACGCGCCCGGTCACCGACAACGCGACGATGACACATTCATCCGTCATCGTACTGGCCACCATCCGCTGCAGCAGCGCGTCCTGATAGCTCGCGACCGGACGCCCGAAGCGCACCAGCCTGAAGCGCAGCTCGTCGGCCAGCGCGGTCGACCCGCCGCCCTGGCCGTACACGTAGATCATCCGCGCGCCGGCCAGCGCGGCCGCGGCCGCGTCGAACGCGGTCTGCCGCAACAGCGCATGATGGTGCTCGAGCGTGACGCGCACCTCGTCGTAGACGCGCGTGGCGCTTGCCGACTCGTCGGGCCGCCCGCCCGCGGGCGCCAGAAAGCGCCGGCCGACCGCGGCCGCCTGCGCGAGCCGCAGCTTGAGCTCGCGCACGTCACGGCAGCCCACCGCCTTCGCGAAACGCGTGACGGTGGCGATGCTGACGTCGGCCTGCGCGGCGATCTCGCCGATGCTCGCGTGCGCGGCACCGGCCAGATCGTCGAGGATCCGCGCAGCCACCTTGCGCTCCGCGTCGCGCAGCGCCGGCGCGCATTCGGCGATCCGCGCGACGATGTCGAACGCGAGCTGGCCGGTGGCCGGCACGGGCAGGGGCGCCGCCCCGTCGAGCGCAGCGGGTGCGTCGGGCGGGGCGCCGGCATCGGGCGCGTCGGCATGGGTCGGGGCGGATCGGGTCACGGCGGATCGGGCGGAACGGGGCGCCTGTTAGGAAATAACATAACCGGGCGGATGCTACTTTCTGTACTATCCTTGCGTCAACTTCGATTCAAATAAGACAAGCGATGGAGTATTCGAAGATGAAAGTTACAAACTATCAGGAAGCGGCGATCCAGCCCCTCGGCAAGGGACTCGGCCGCGTGCCGAGCGCGAGCGTGCCGCTGTCGGACGCCGCGCGGTTGGAATGGAACCTGCTGGACGAGGATGTCAGCCTGCCCGCCGCGGTGCTGTACGCGGACCGTGTCGAGCACAACCTGAAGTGGATGCAGGCGTTCGTCGCCGAATACGGCGTGAAGCTGGCGCCGCACGGCAAGACCACCATGGCGCCGCAGTTGTTCCGCCGCCAGATCGAGACGGGCGCCTGGGGCATCACGCTCGCCACCGCCCATCAGACGCGCGCCGCCTATCAGGGCGGCGTGCGCCGCGTGCTGCTGGCCAACCAGCTGGTCGGCAAGCACAACATGGCGATCGTGGCCGAGCTGCTGTCGGACCCGGAGTTCGAGTTCTTCTGCCTTGTCGATTCGGCCGACAACGTCGATCAGCTCGGCCGCTATTTCGCGGCCGTCCACCGCCCGCTGCAGGTGCTGCTCGAACTCGGCGTGCCGGGCGGGCGCACCGGCGTGCGCGACGCACGGCAGCGCGCCGCCGTGCTGGAGGCGATCGCGCGCCACGCCGGCACGATCCGGCTTGCCGGCATCGAGGTCTACGAAGGGGTGCTGAAGGAAGAAGCCGGCGTGCGCGCGCTCCTGAAGGAAGCGGTGGCGCTTGCGCGCGAATTCGCGGCCGAAGGCCGTTTCGCGCGCACGCCGGCGGTGCTCTCGGGCGCCGGCTCGGCCTGGTACGACGTGGTCGCCGACGAGTTCGCGCAGGCCGCCGCCGACGGCACCGTCGAGGTGGTGCTGCGCCCGGGCTGCTACCTGACGCACGATGTCGGCGTCTATCGCCGCGCGCAGGACGAGATCCTCGCGCGCAATCCGGTGGCCCGGCGCATGGGCGAGGCGCTCAAGCCCGCGTTGCAGCTGTGGGCCTACGTGCAGTCGATTCCCGAGCCGGACCGCGCGATCATCACGCTCGGCAAGCGCGACGCCGCGTTCGACGCCGGCTATCCGGAGCCGGCACGCCACTTCCGCCCCGGCAGCGGCACCACGCCGCGCGATGTCACGCCGGCCGACGGCTGGGAAGTGACGGGCATGATGGACCAGCACGCCTACCTGAAGATCGCCGTCGGGGCCGACGTGAAGGTCGGCGACATGATCGCGTTCGACATCTCGCATCCGTGCCTGACGTTCGACAAGTGGCGGCAGATCCTCGTCGTCGATGCCGACTACCGCGTCACCGAAGTGATCGAGACGTTCTTCTGACACCTTGCGGGCGGGCGGCGCCGGCCGCCCGCCAAGTTGGCCGCCGGGCCGGCCCGGCGCCTCGCGCGGCGGGCCGTTGCCGGCCACGCCCGACCGTCATGGTGGCGAACCGCTGCGAGGCGTACACTGCCCGCTCCCGTCCTCAACCTGCGGAGCACACGATGGCAGCCAAGCAGATCCTCTTCCTCACCGGCGATTTCGCCGAAGATTACGAAACGATGGTGCCGTTCCAGGCGCTGCAGGCGATCGGTCATACCGTGCACGCGGTCTGCCCGGGCAAGCGCGCCGGCGACAAGGTGAAGACGGCGATCCACGACTTCGAGGGCGACCAGACCTATACCGAGAAGCCCGGCCATCTGTTCACGCTGAACGCGCACTTCGACGAGGTCGAGGCCTCGCGCTACGACGCGCTGATGATCGCCGGCGGCCGCGCGCCGGAATACCTGCGCCTGAATCCGCAGGTGATCGCGCTGGTGCGCGCATTCGTCGACGCGAACAAGCCGGTGGCCGCGGTCTGCCACGGCGCGCAGCTGCTCGCGGCGGCCGAGGTGATCCGCGGCAAGCGGATCTCGGCCTACCCGGCCTGCGCGCCCGAAGTGCGGCTGGCCGGCGGCGAATACGCGGAAATCCCGGTGGACGCGGCCGTCACCGACGCGCCGTTCGTCACGGCGCCTGCCTGGCCCGCTCATCCGGCCTGGATCGCGCAGTTCCTGGCGCTGCTCGGCACCCGCATCGAACTGTAGGCGGCCGCGCGGCGCGGTGGACGAAACCGGGACACCGCGTGGCCCGCGGCTCAGAGCGCCGAGCGCCGGCGCGCGGCCTCGCCGGTTTCCGCCGCGGCGGCGCTGCCGACCTCGGCGATGCGCGCCTCGAGCAGCGTGAGCGCCGCCGACAGCGCGCTCAGCGCATCGTCGGGCAGCGCCGACATCGTCTCGTCGAGAAACGCGGCGCGGCGCGGCATGCACTCGTCGAACGCCTCGCGACCGGCGGCGGTCAGCGTCACGTTGGTCACGCGGTTGTCGCGCGGATCGGAGGCGCGCGCGATCCAGCCCAGCGCCTCGAGCGATTTCAGTTGCCGCGTGAGCGCGCCGGGATCGGTGCGCAACAGCTCGACGAGCCGCTTTTGCGAGGCGGTGCCGCGCTCGTCATGCAGCGCGAGCAGGATCCGCCAGCGCGGCATCGGCTGGCCGACATGGGCCTCGAACGCGGCAAGGAACGCGCGATAGGTCCGGCCGAATTGCTGAAGAATCGCGACGTGGTCTTGGGCTTCCATGATTCAGAACGATGACGGGTGAATGACGCGGACCGGCCTCGCGGGCGGACCGGCGCGGGCGGCGCTTGGCGCGCGGGCGCCGGCCGCGCCGCTCACTCGGCGACGACGGTCGGCTCGAGCTTGCCGCGCAGCCGGATCGGCGGCACGCGGCAACTCTGCCAGATCGCCAGCACCGCCACGGCCGCGCCGATCCCGATGCCGAGGTGGATCGCCGCGACCAGCGACGCGCGCGCGGCCTCGAGCAGTTGCGCGCCGGGATGGCCCTGCCCCACCAGCTCGGCGACGACGCGCGTCTGCGCGGCGCGATCGATCAGGATCTGCGGGTCGGCCAGCCGCGCGAACCAGCGCTGCGCATGCTCGGCGCCGAGCGCATCACGCACCCCGCCCGCATAGACCTGGCCGACGAGCGTGCCGGTCAGCGCGGTGCCGATCATACCGCCAACCATGCGCAGCGATTGCAACAGCGCGGTGGCGATGCCCAGATGCCCGCGCCCGGCCGTCTGCTGCGCGAACACGGTCAGGTTCGGCAGCACGAAGCCGAGCCCGATGCCGCCCGCCACCATGATCACGAGCAGCAGCCACTGCGGCGTGACACGCGAGGACAGCGCGATGCCGGTGCAGGCCAGCGCGAGCAGCGCGAAGCCGGCGGGCAGCATCGCGTTCGGGCTCGGAATGCGCGTGATGATCCGGCCGTTCACGATGCTGCCGATCGTGATGAACACCACCAGCGGCGTGATCACCACGCCGGCCGCCTTCGGCGACATCCCGAAGCCGCCCTGGAACAGCAGCGGCGCGAAAAACAGCAGCGAGAACATCGAGAAGCCGGCCAGGATCGCGAGCCAGAACAGCATCGCCAGCGAGCGGTTGCGGAACAGGTCGGCCGGCAGCAGCGCGTGCTCGATGCGACGCTCCCAGCGCCAGAGCAGCAGGCAGGCCAACGCCGCCACCGCCAACAGTGCGGCCGGCCAGCCGAGGAAGCCGCGCGGCAGCCATTCGACGAACAGCTGGAACGCGCCGAGCGCGAGCGCGATCAGCAGCGCGCCGGGCCAGTCGAGCCGCATCCTGCCGGCCTGCTGGACATGGCGCAGATGCGGCAGATAGCGGATCACGAAGTACAGCGACAGCAGCCCGAACGGCAGGTTCACGTAGAACACCGAGCGCCAGCCCCAGAACTGCGTCAGGAATCCGCCGAGCGACGGCCCGATCGCGTTCGCGATGCCGAACGCGGTGCTGATCAGCACCTGCCAGCGCAGCCGCACCACCGACTCGGGAAACAGGTCGGGCACGCAGGCGAACGCGGTGCCCACCAGCATCCCGCCGCCGACGCCCTGCAGCACGCGCGCAACCACCAGAAAGCGCATGCTGCCGGCCATCCCGCACAGCACCGAGGCCGCCGTAAACATCACGATCGAGACGATCACGAACGGCTTGCGGCCGTAATGGTCGCCGAGCCGGCCGAAGATCGGCACCGTGACCACCGACGACAGCAGGTACGAGGTGGCGACCCAGGCGTAGAGATCGAAGCCGTGCAACTCGGCCACGATGGTCGGCAGCGCGGTGCCGACCACGGTCTGGTCGAAGGCCACCAGCATGGTGACGAACGAGATGCCGAGCATCGCGAGCAGCGATTCCCGAAACGGCAGGACTTGCCCACTCGAATGGTGGGCCGCGGTATGGACGACCATCTTTTGCTTGCACAATGTTTGACATGTCAACGATTCGAAATGATAGCATGCGCAGAATGCCGCAAGCTTGGTGAAGCGCTGGCTTCACTCATCTCACGGGAGGGATATGGAACCGAATTTCGACGCCACCGGCATCCCCTTGTCCGAGCCGTCGCCCGCCGCGGCCCTGGCGCCCGCCGATCTCGACACGCTGCGGCGCGCCCGGACCACGCTCGAGAGCCCGTCGCTGACGATGAAGCTGACCAGCGTGGTGGGCGCGCCGGTCGAGAAGATGATCACGAAACTGCCCGGCTTCGCCACCGACAAGATCAACGACGCCACCGAAACCGCGCTGCGCAAATGCCTGCAGCTGGCGCTGCGCACGCTCGGCAAGCCGGGCGCCGCGATGGACGCGGAGCATGCGCCCGACAAGCCGAGCAACTTCCTGCACAAGCTCGCGGTGGCCACAACCGGCGCGGCGGGCGGCGCGTTCGGCCTGTTCGCGCTGCCGGTCGAGCTGCCGGTCACGACCACGCTGATGTTTCGCTCGATCTGCGATATCGCGCGCAGCGAGGGAGAGGACCTGACCACGGTCGACACGCAGTTGCAGTGCCTCGCCGTGCTCGGCATGGGCGGCGGCTTCGCCAGCCCGGGCACGACCGGCGGCGGCCAGGATCCAGGGCAGGCCGAGCGCGATGCCGACTTCGGCTATTTCGTGCTGCGCGGCGCGCTCGCGCAGGCGGTGTCGAAGGCCTCGTCCGAGATGGCGTCGAAGGGCTTCGCCACGCACGGCTCGGCCGCGCTGCTGCGCTTCGTGCAGGCGATCGCGTCGCGCTTCTCGGCGCAGGTCACCGAGCAGATCGCCGCGAAGTCGATCCCGGCGCTCGGCGCGGTGCTCGGTGCGACCGTCAACACGCTGTTCATCGACCACTTCCAGCAGGCCGCGCACGCCCACTTCGCGATCCGGCGGCTCGAACGCCGCTATGGCCAGGCGGCAGTCGAGGCCGCCTACCGCACGCTCTCGATCTAGGCCGCCACCGGCGCCGGCTGCGCCGCGCGCTCGACCAGACGACGTCCGAACGCGGCGGCCTGATCGAGCGCGCGGCTCGCCTCGGGCATGAACGGCACGGCCATCTGCCAGACGTGCGGCATGCCGGGCCAGATCTGCAGTTCGGTAGCGACGCCGGCCGCCTGTGCGCGCTCGGCGAAGCGGCGCGAATCGTCGAGCAGCACTTCGGTGCTGCCGACCTGGATCAGCAGCGGCGGCAGCCCGGCCGGATCGGCATAGAGCGGGGACAGGTAGGGATCGGTGGGACTGGCGCCGCCGATATACAGGCGCGCGGCACGGCCCAGCGCCGCCCCGGAGAACATCGGATCAAGGCCGTCGTTGCTGCGCAGCGTGTCGCCCGTCGCGGCCAGATCCGTCCATGGCGAAAACAGCAGCGCGCCGGCCGGCAGGGGCGCGCCGCGATCACGCAGTGCGACCAGCAGCGCGAGCGCGAGGCCGCCGCCCGCCGAGTCGCCGCCGATCAGGATCGAGGCCGGTTCGACGCCCGCCTCGAGCAGCGCGGCATAGGCGGCGAGTGCGTCGTCGTGCGCGGCCGGGAACGGATGCTCGGGCGCGAGCCGGTAATCGACCGAGAACGAGCGCGCGCCGAGCTTGCGGCTCAGCGCGAACACCAGCGGGCGATGCGTGGCCGGCGAGCAGAAATAGTAGCCGCCGCCGTGGAAATACAGCAGCGTCGGCGTCGCACGGCCGTCGGCCGGCTCGAGCCATTCGCCCCGCGGCGAGCCGTCGGCCCGCGCGCCGCCGGACTCGCGCAGCCGCCAGCCGGCGGGCGGGCGCGTGGGCAGCACCCGCCGGCGCGCCGCCAGCACGCGCGCCTGCGTCACGTCGATCACGGGCGAGAGCGTCTTCGGACGGATCTGCCGGCGCAACAGCCAGCAGGCGAAGGTGGATTGCCAACTCATCGATCCTCCTGCGGAGCGCGGGACGAATGGTTCATGTGCCGGACGCGTGAGACGCCCGCCCGGCCTGGAAGGCGGCCGCGGCGCCTCAGTTGGCCGGTTCGACCTGGCCGCGGATCTCGCCGGACGGATGCGCCCTGGTGTGGATGTTGAAGTACCACTTGCCCGCCATCAGCTCGGTCACCTGCTGATCGTCGAGTGTCGCCGATCCCTTGATCGGGCTCGCGAGCGCATCCTTCGCGATCGGCACCTGGACCGCCGCGTTCTGCCCCACCGGCGCCGGGCCGTGGAAGTGCGCGGCGGTTGCCGGGCCGCTCAGGCCGCCGTAGGTGACGGTCCAGGCCAGCGTGTGGGTGGCCGTGTCGAACGTCGCGGTCAACATGCCGGAGCCGCGGGTCGCCGTTGGCGGCACCTCGCTCGACGGCTGCAGGTTCGCCACCAGCCTCGCCGTCTCGGCATGCGCCGCCGCGCTGACCAGCACGCCGGCCAGCAGACCCGTCTTCACGATACGCAGGATTCCCATCGGCATCTCCTTGTACGGTTGGATCACCCGCCGGCGGCGCACCGCGCTCGCCGGCTGATGCGATGGTAGACGATCGGGGCGGATCGCGCGCGCCGAGGCGCGCCGCTCGCCGAAAATGCGGCGGCGGTGACGGCCGCCGCCTTCGTGCGCCGCTCCCGGCGGGGGGACGGACGGCATGGTCCCGCACCGCGATTCGCACCGTCCTCGTTCCATCGGGACGCCGCGCGGAGCCGAGACACGCTGCCGCGCGACGCCGCGAGCTCGGCGTACCGCACGGGTAGGCAGCGCCGCGCCGGCACGGCGCTGCGCGCGTTATCACCGTCACGCACCGCCGTTACGGAACCGAACCGGCCTGCGCCAGATTCCTTACATTCGCGCGACAATGGCCGCCGACCGACAGCCAAGGGATCACGCCAGTGCCGGTTCGCATGCCACGCCCGCGTTTCCTGGTATCGCGCCTGCCGCGCGCGGCGGTGCTCGCCGCCCTGCTTGGCGCGGCCTCGCCGTGGACCGTGCCGGCCGCCGACGCGCAGGCGTTCACGCTGTTCGCCGGCCCGCTGTCCGGCGCCGGCACGCACTCGGCCGGCTGGGCCTTCGACTATCGGGAAGGGCTCGGCAAGTACGCCGCCGCCGGCTTCACCTGGTACAACGAAGGCCATCTGCCGAGCCACCACCGCGACGGCCAGTCGGTGCAGCTCTGGGGACGCCTGCCGCTCGGCCGGCGCCGCTTCGTGCTGTCGGCCGGCGTCGGCCCCTATCGCTATTTCGACACCGAGGCGGCCGGCCAGGGGCGCGGCTACTCGAACACGCACGGCTGGGGCGTGCTGATGAGCGTGCGCGCGGCCTACTACGGCTCGCGCCGCTGGCTGCTGCAAGTGCAGGCGAACCGCGTCCACACCTTCAGCGGCCCCGACACCACCTCAATGATGTTCGGCATCGGCTACCAGCTCGCCGCACCGGACAGGCCCGGCCCGTGCGACTATGCGACCGGCCGCCTCGATCGCGTGACGAACCAGGAAGTGACCGGGATGATCGGCGAGACGATCCTGAACAGCCGCTCCTCGCCAAGCTCGCTCGGCGCCAGCGTCGAGTACCGGCGCGGCATCGCGAAGCACCTGGACTGGACCGCCACCTATCTGTACGAGGGCTCGAAGCGCCAGACCCGCCGCAACGGCGTGGCCACCGAGCTGTGGCTCACGCGCGCGTTCCTCGACGACAGGATCGCGCTGGCGGCCGGCGCCGGCCTATACGTGGCAGTCGACCAGCGCCACATGCGCGGCAGCAACACCGGCGACGGACGGCTGTCCTGCATCGTCTCGAT